>JBAYSX010000004.1:0-146203 GCA_041675905.1 Sphingomonadaceae bacterium
CAGTGAATAGCCGGCGAGGACCTGGGCGATCTGCATCACCTGTTCCTGATAGATGATGACGCCATAGGTGGGCTTCAGGATCGGCTCCAGCATCGGGTGCAGGTAATCCGGCTGTTCGCGGCCCCATTTGCGGGCGGCAAAGCTCGGAATATTATCCATCGGGCCGGGGCGATACAGCGCGCCGAGTGCGATAATATCTTCGAAAACGGTTGGTTTGACGAGGGCAAGGGCGCGGCGCATGCCTTCGCTTTCGAACTGGAACACGCCGACGGTGTTGCCCTTCGTCATCAGTTCGTAAACGGCGGGATCGTCCCACGGCAGATGGTCGAGATCAACCTCCACGCCGCGCGCGCGCAACAGCGCCCGGGCACGGTCCAGCACGGACAGCGTTTTCAGGCCAAGGAAGTCGAACTTCACCAGTCCGGCCTCTTCCGCCCACTTCAGGTCGAATTGCGACACGGGAAAATCCGAACGCGGATCGCGGTAAAGTGGCACCAGTTCCGACAGATCGCGGTCGCCGATGACGACGCCGGCGGCGTGGGTGGAGGAGTGCCGTGGCCGGCCTTCCAGTTGCAGCGCGATATCGACGAGATGCCGGATTTTCGGATCGGCACGCATTTCGGCACGCAGTTCGGGAACGCCTGCCAGCGCCCGCTGCAGATCCCACGGGTCGGCGGGGTTCGCCGGGATCAGCTTCGCCAGCCGGTCAATCTGGCCATAAGGCAGTTGCAGTACCCGGCCGACATCCTTGATAACGGCGCGGGCTTTCAGCGTTCCGAAGGTGATAATTTGCGCCACCTGTGCCCGGCCATATTTCTGCTGGACATAGTGGATGACTTCTTCGCGCCGGGTTTCGCAGAAATCGATATCGAAGTCTGGCATGGAGCGGCGTTCGGGGTTCAGGAAACGCTCGAACAACAGGTTGAGCGCCAATGGGTCGAGATCGGTAATCAGCAACGCCCAGGCCACTACCGAGCCCGCGCCCGAACCGCGCCCCGGCCCCACGGGGATTTTCTGCGCCTTTGCCCATTGGATGAAATCGGCGACGATCAGGAAGTAGCCAGCAAACCCCATCGTCTCGATGATGCCCAGTTCATAATCCAGCCGGGCGTGATAGGGGGCAGGGTCCGCATCCGGCAGTTCTGCGAGGCGGGCGGCAAGCCCGGTTTCCGCCAGTTGCCGCAGCGATGCTTTTTCGGCTTCCGGGTCGGCCACCAGTTTCGGCAAAACCGGATCGCGTTTTTTCAGGGCGAAAGCGCTGCGTTGCGCCACCAGCGCCGTATTTGCCAGTGCTTCCGGCAGATCGGCAAAACGCTCGGCCATAGCGGCGGCGGTCGGCAGCACATGCCGGGGGTTGGAGCGTCGGCGGTCCGTCGATTCGACGTACGCGCCATCGGCGATACACAACATCACGTCATGCGCTTCGTGTCCGTCCGCTTCCAGAAAACGCGCGATATTGGTGGCGACCAGCGGCAGGCCGCGATCGAAGGCGATGTCGATCAGCCCCGCCTCGCTCGCCATTTCCCCCGGGTCGTCGGTGCGCGAAATCTCGATATGCAGACGACCGGGGAACAGCGCATCGAGCCTGGCCGCCAGCGCCCGGGCTTCATCTTCCTGTCCGTCCGCCAGCAGACGCGCCAGTGAACCATCGGCGGCCCCGGTCAGCGCCAGCAGGCCATCTGTATAAGCGGCCAGGCGTTCCAGATCGGGTTCGCCTTCAAGGTGCGCGTCGGACACCAGTTTCAGCAGATTGGACCAGCCTTGCGCATTTTGTACCAGCAACGGCAAATGATCGATGGGCGGCGTGGTGCCAGGCCGCAAGGATCCCGGCGGCATCGGGCGGAGGTGGGGCAGGGCGACGCCGAGGATCGGTTGCACGCCGACATCGAGACAGGCCCTGGAAAAGGCCATGGCGGCGAACAGCCCGCCGCGATCAGTCAGCGCAACCGCCGGAAACCCCCGTTCGGCGCAGGCTACGGCCAGCGCCTTCACGTCGATGGTCGAATCAAGCATGGAAAAACAGGTCTGGGCGCGCAGGGGGACGAACATGCGCCCACTATTGCGGCCTGGCGGCGCGCCGCTCAAGCCCCAGGGCCGGAAATGCGTATTCCAGGCTTGCAAGGCGGGCGCGGAGCGCGATATGGAACGCCGGATGCGGCCGTGGCGGAATTGGTAGACGCGGCAGACTTGGACAGACAAAGCTGAGTGCCCGGCGGGAAACCCCCGGTGCAGAACCGCTCAAATTCGGGGAAGCCTGTCAGATGGTAATCCCGAGCCAAGCCCGGATTTTTCCGGGAAGGTGTAGAGACTGGACGGGCGGCGCCTGACGGCCTTTGGCCATGGCGAAGGGACAGTCCAGACCACAAACGCCCATCTTATGGGCGGCGGCGAAAGCCGTAGCGGGTAAGAGGATCTGTTGGGGAAACTCGTGGGGGTTCAAGTCCCTCCGGCCGCACCATTTTTATGCAGGCTTATATCTTGCAGCGACGTCCGGCGGCGTAGCCGGTCAGGTAGCTTCGACGGGCGACGCCGGCGACGACGGCTTCCTGTCTGGCCCGTTCGGCGGAGGCGGCTCCCGTGACTTCACGCACCACGCCGCGGAAGGGGATGATGGAGCCGACGATGGAGCGCGCGCCGGCTTCGGCGAGGCGACCGGTCAGCGGTTTGCCCTCGGCGGCCAATTTGTCGACGTCGGGTCCCAATACGTCATCCAGTTCGCGGATGGCGTTGCGGAAATCCTTGCAGGTCCGCAGACCTTTACGCGAATAGGGAGCCTCTTTCGCGGCTTGGAGCAATTCCGGGGCGCGCGTCGGCACGACGCCGACATCACGCAGCGGCTGGCTTGCCACATCGGCGGCGGTGTCGCCGAAATCATCCTTCTCCTGGGCGATCGCGGGCGCACCCAGCAAGATCAGACCGAGCAGAACACCACGCATTTTCTTCTCCTCCGGCTTATATGTCCAGATTGGCCACCGTCAGCGCATTTTGTTGAATGAATTCGCGCCGTGGCTCGACAACATCTCCCATCAACTGCGTGAAGGTCTGGTCAGCCTGGGTCGCATCGCCGATTTCCACCTGCAGCAACGTCCGCGCCGACGGATCGAGTGTCGTTTCCCACAATTGCTCGGCGTTCATCTCGCCCAGACCCTTATAACGCTGCACGGCCAGACCCTTGCGACCGATTTCGAACACTTTCTCCAGCAGTTCCGTCGGGCGACGAATCATTTCTCCTCCCAGTTTTGCCGGTTGCCGCCAGCTTTCCGCCTGCTCGCTGGCCAGCCCGTGCAATTTGCGTGCTTCTGCTGAGGCCAGTACGGCGCGGTCGATAACATGCGCGTCCGTCACGCCGCGATCGACATGCCGCACGACGAAGCCGCCCAGTTCCGAAGGCTCCACGTTCCATCCTGATGAACCCGCGTTCAGCCAGTCCGTCAGTTGCCGGGCGCTGGCGAGCGGGTCCTGGGCTTCCGGGTCGAACGCGCCGGCCATCGCCAGCGCTTCTACCAGCGGGGCCGGGTAGCGGGTCGGAATATAATCGATCAGCCGCTTCATCCGCCGCGCATGATTGATCAGCGTGGCGAGATCTTCGCCGCTGCGCGTTTCCCCGGCGATCTCCACCGACAGATTCGCAAGACTGGTGGCGACCAGATGTTCTTCGAGAGCCGCTTCATCCTTCAGATAAACTTCCGAGCGCCCTCGCGTCACCTTGTAAAGCGGCGGCTGGGCGATGAACAAATGTCCGGCGCGGATCAATTCGGGCATCTGGCGATAGAAAAATGTCAGTAATAAAGTCCGGATATGCGCGCCATCGACATCGGCGTCGGTCATGATGACGATCTTGTGGTAGCGCAATTTTTCAAGGTTGAACTCCTCACGCCCGATACCGGTGCCGAGCGCCTGGATCAGCGTACCGATTTCCCGCGACGACAGCATACGGTCGAAGCGCGCCCGCTCCACGTTCAAAATCTTGCCGCGCAGGGGGAGAATAGCCTGGAAACTGCGGTCCCGCCCCTGTTTGGCCGAACCGCCGGCGCTATCACCCTCGACGATGAACAGTTCGGATTTCGCCGGGTCTTTTTCCTGACAATCCGCCAGCTTGCCAGGTAGAGACGCAACGGTCAGCGCCGATTTGCGGCTGGCTTCGCGTGCCTTGCGGGCCGCTTCGCGCGCGATTGCCGCCTCGATGATTTTCGACACAATGGCACGGGCAGATGCCGGATTTTCTTCCAGCCACTCCGCCAGTTTGTCCGCCAGCAGCGATTCCAGCGGTTGCCGCACTTCCGACGACACCAGCTTGTCCTTGGTTTGCGAACTGAATTTCGGGTCCGGCAATTTCACCGAGACCACCGCCGTCAGCCCTTCGCGCATATCGTCGCCGGAAAGACCGACCTTTTCCTTCTTCAGCAGGCCGGATTTGTCGGCGTAGTTGTTAAGAGTGCGGGTCAGTGCAGCGCGGAAGGCCGCCATATGGGTACCGCCATCCCGCTGCGGGATATTGTTGGTGAACGCCAGGACCTGCTCATAATAGCTGTCGTTCCATTGCAGCGCGACTTCGATGCCGATGTCGTCGCGCTGGCCCTGGATGGAAACCGGCTCCGCCATCAGCGGCGTTTTGGTGCGGTCCAGCCAGCGGACGAACTCCACCAGCCCGCCGTCATAGTGAAATTCGGTCTGCACCGGATCCGTATGGCGATCATCGATCAAAACCAGATGGACGCCGGAATTCAGAAACGCCAGTTCGCGATAGCGGTTTTCCAGCCGCGCGAAATCGAATTCGATGCCGGTGCGGAAGGTATCCACCGATGGCAGGAAGGTGACGGAGGTGCCTCGCCGGTCTCCTTGCGGGCCGGAAATAGCCAAAGAAGCTTCAGGTACGCCGTTGCGGAAGCGCATAAAATGTTCGTGACCGTCGCGCCAGATGCGCAGTTCCAGCCAATCGGACAGCGCATTCACTACCGACACGCCGACGCCGTGCAAACCGCCGGAAACCTTGTAGCTGTTGCCTTCCTGATTGTTGAATTTGCCGCCGGCATGCAACTGCGTCATGACGAGTTCGGCTGCTGACACCCCTTCTTCGGGATGAATACCGGTCGGAATGCCGCGGCCATTATCCTCGACCGTGACAGAACCATCGGCGTTCAGGCGGATTTCAATACGGTCGCAATGGCCAGCCAACGCCTCGTCGATCGCGTTGTCAGAAACCTCGGTCACCATGTGATGCAGGCCGGAGCCATCGTCGGTATCGCCGATATACATGCCGGGACGCTTGCGGACCGCCTCCAGCCCTCTCAGTACCTGAATGGATTCTGCACCATAGGATCCGGTTGTGGTGGAGTTCGAAACTTCGTTTTCAGCCATCTACGGGATATAGGCAAAGCTGACGCCAAACGCCATGGAAAAGCATGCAGAATGACCATATTCGGGGATGGCATACGGTCGCTGTCGCTTATCTTGCAGAGCCCGGCTCAGTTATCCGTCAGGCTCACCGTCAATACGCCCGAGTGACCTTTCATCGTACAGGAACTGGCAGAAAATTTCCCGGCGCCGGCAGCAGAAAGCGGCGCTTCCTGATTATCCCGCACCAGCCAGCCTGCGGGCGGCCCTTTCAGGGGGCGGTAGCCGGGCTGGGTCATCAGATTGCCCACCACCTTTACGTTCTTGTCGTCCGTCTGCAGCATGATACCGCGCTTGCCGCCAAGCAGGATGTTATTATAGATAGTGACGCCGTCCGTCTGGTTGCCCCAGCTCGACAATGCGGCCTGGGCATCAGGCGTACTTACCAGAATATTGTCCCGGAAAATGAGATTATTGACGACGGCTTTTCGTTTGCCCTTCTTGTTTCCGTGGAAGGTAATGGGGCGCGTTGCATCAAAAACGCAATTCCCCTGAACCAGAATATTCCTGTTCGACAGATAAAAGGACATGCCGTTGCCATGAACGGATTTGGCATCGTGAACAATATTGCCCCGCACAATGCCATTTTCCACACCGCCGTAATAAATGCCGGTGCGGCCAAAGCGCGTGACAAGATTTCCGATTACCTGAATATTGGAAACGCCGGCGCCGGTACGAACGCCCGAGCCATATTCGATGGTGTCGATACGATTGTTGCGAAATATCACGCCATCCATACGTGTCGGCGTGAAAATCCCGCGCCCGCTGCGCATGGCCGCAGGGCCGAAAATATTATTCTCGATCAGGATATCGCGGCTCGTCGCGTTCGCGGTGTTGAGGATTGCCACCCCCTGCCGGACGCCGCTCGCGCCGGTGCCATGCGCGAAATGCAGGCCGGAAATGACGATATGCGATTGCCCGCTGACATTGATGCCGCTGCGACCGTCGCCAACCACCAGCTCGCCGCCGTCTGGGTGCGGCCACACCACCGCACTGGTGGCGGACAGGCGGGCCAGCGTACCGGGTACCGCCAGGGTATGGGGGCTATCCACCAGGGCTGCCCGCGCGCCCTGATACTGGTGCAGTTTCAGCCCCTTGGCGTTGAAATAGATTGTGTCCCCTGAAACGGAATCCACCCGGTAATGGCTGATCCAGTTTCCGCGCACCCAGAGAGCGAGCTTGGTGTAGGGGCCGCCTTTTTCTGCGAGGCGCGCCAGTTCGGCATTTTTCAGCCGACCGGCCTGAATCTCGTCCTTGTTCGCATCTTCGATGAAAAGATAATGATGGCGGTCATCATTGTTGAACAGATCCGGCGGCACCGGATATTGCGATGAATAGACCGGGCCGGCGCGGTCATAAAGCCGAAACCAGCCGGCCTCCGGCTCGTCAAATGTGACCAGCCGCAAGTCTTTCCAGTTTGCAGCGCCACCGCAACTTTCCGCGCTCGGACAGGGCACATTGCTGATTACCGGGTTGGCGCCATCGATGATTGCACGGCCCGTGCCCCAGCCGGTGCCCGTAAAGGTGATCGGCTTGTCCTTTGCGCCGGAATGACGCAACGTGACGCTTCCCCGATAGGGGACGCCGGCGCGAAACTGCACCACGTCTCCGCCCTGAAGGGTGGTTCCCGCCGGCGTGCCCGTGGCGGCCGGATCGCCCGGCGCATGCTTCCATGCCTGTTGCGGCGTTCGGCCCGTATTGCCATCCTTGCCCTGGGCGTAATCTACATACCAGGTCTGCGGCTGCCGCGCACAGGCGGGCAGGGCGAGCAGGAACAGGACTGCTGCAAATCCGAACCGAATGCCCTGCATCAGCCGTTTCCTGTCCTGTGTCCCAGCCGCCGGGCGTTGCTGTTGACCCGTTTCCGCACAGGATCGAGCATATGGTCGCCCGTGGATAACGCAATACCGCTCATACGCGTGAAGTGGGCCATGAACGCATCCACCTCGCCCCGTGCCGGCCAACCACCCGATGACAGGATTTGCAGGCCGGCTTGCCAGCTTCCCCACACTTCGGCATGGAGCGCAGATGCTGCCTGTGCGCCGGCAATGGCCGACCGCGTCAGCGCGTCGACCTTTTCCGGAACCATCCTCCCCAGCTCCGCATAATCGGCGGAAAGTGGATCGCGGGATGCCGCATGCAGCAGGCGGCTGCGCCGTTCGATGACATGCGCGGACGCCATCCAGGTTTCCGCGATGTGTCCGAAGAATTGCATCATGGGCGCCGAAAATCCGGCGGCCCTCGCACGCTTGCTTGCCATGATGATTGTGCGCCCCTGCTATCGCGATTGAAGCGGCGGTAAAAATGGTTCGTGCGCTTTTGTCAAACCCCGTTGATCGCAGGCGCACACTGAAAACCGCCAGCAGATTGGCCCGAGATTTGTTGGCCGCGGCTGTTACGCCCGCAAAACATGGCTTTACATGGAGGCAGCGGGCGCGGAAACTGACCGGCGTTCGTTTTCCGGGATGCGCGTTGACCATCTGCGTGTCTGCCAGTTCGAGAGGGAAAATCTGATGAAATCCATATTATTGCATGTCGGCGATGATCCGTTGTTCGAGTCGCGGCTGCAGGCCGCGCTGGATCTTTCCCGCTATGTCGACGGACATCTGGAATGTTTGCAGACGCGCCGGGTTCCCGCTTTCCTAGGCGCGGACACCGCGGGTTTCGCCGGCAGCGCCGCCATGGTCATGCAACTGGTGGAAGACGAAGCGCGTTACGCCGAGGAGGAGCGCAAGAAACTGGACGAGCGGCTGGAGCGCGAGCAGGTAGCATTCAACTGGGCCGATGCGCTGGGAGATCCGGAGCAAACCCTGGCCGACCGGTCCTTGCTTGCCGATGCGATCGTCATGAGCATTCCGGATGGCGAAACGCCTGAACTGGGCCGCACCCTGGCGGCGGTCGTCACCCGCGCCGACGCGCCGGTGCTGGCCGTGCCGCCCTATCAGGCGGGTATCCAGTTTGGCGGCGGCATCCTGGTGGCGTGGAAACCGACATCGGAATCGGCTCGTGCGGTAAAGGCGGCGCTGCCGCTGCTGCGCCGGGCGGCGCGGGTGGATATTGTGACCGTCGATTCCGATGAATCCGGGGATTTTCCGGCAGCGGCTGTCGCTGTGTATCTGTCGCGCCACGATATCAACGTCGAGGTACATCACCGCACGTCTGGTGGTCAGTCCACAGCGGATACGCTGCTGGGCGTGGCGCTGGAACTGGACAGCAGTTTGCTGGTGATGGGCGGCTATGGCCGCAGCCGCGCAATGGAGTTTCTGCTCGGTGGCGTTACGCGCCGGCTGATCGCCGTGAGCGGTATTCCGCTCTTGCTGGCGCATTGATCCGCAAATCTGCGCCACCCGGCAAATGATGCGGGTGGCGCAGATTCCTTTATGTTCAGGGGATCACCGCGCAGGCGATACGGTCGCCCGCACCACCAATGGGCTGGCTGGTGTGATCGTCAGCGTTCGCGTGAATCACCAGCGCCGAGCCATCGGCGTCGCGCAGGGCCTGGCGGCCACCTGCGCCGTCCAGCGATACGAAAGTGGAAAATAATTCCGCTTCGAGCACGCCATCCGGGCCGACATACACATTCGGCAAATCGCCATGGTCGTTGCCCTCCTTGTTCAGCAGGCCATGCACCGCCGTCGCTCCTTCGTGCACATGGGCGCCGGACTGTTTGAAGCCCGGATCGTTACAGGTGCCTTTTTCGTGAAAATGAATGCCGTGCCATCCTGGCGGCAAACCTTTCGCCGATATCCGCAGGAGCATGCCGCGCGGCGCTTCCCGCACGTCAATCCGGCCCTCCACGGCGGGATTGGCGCCCTTCAGAATGCCTGGCATTTCCGCTTTTTCTGTGGCTGCAGAAACCGCCATGGCGGACAGGCCCGCCATCAGCGCTACGATGGTTTTCGGCATTTCAGCGTCTCCTTCTCCGATATGTATCCCCCGACCGGCAATTTGTGGCCCGGAACCAGGAAGGTTCGCAAGTATTTGTTTCTGGCTCCTTCGGGGGAACAATCGAATCGATGCGCAAGTGCGACAATCCGCCTTTGCCGGCGGCTTTCATAAAACTGTCTCCGATATGTAACGCGCTTGTAATTCCATCGGTGCAGGAGGGGTGCGCGTAACATAAGGGGAAGTCTCATGTCGTTTTCCACTCGCCTTTGCGCGGTACTTCTGGCGAGCGCCGCGCTGGCCGGTTGCACGCAATCCGCATCGGATCAACAGCCTGAAGCCACCGTCGTCACGGATACGGTGCCGCTGGTTCCGGCGCGCGTCGAAACACGGGTGACGACGGACGCGACCGTTGATGCGGATGACCCGGCGCTTTGGGCGGATGCCAATGATCCATCCCGCGCGCTGTGGTTTGGCACCGACAAAAGCGACGGGCTGTATGTTCATGCCATGGACGGGACGGTGAAACAGTTTTTCCCGGACGGCCCGATGAATAATGTCGACTTGCGCGAGGGTTTTGTCGTCGATGGCAAGCCGCAGGTGCTGGTCGCCGCCAGCGAGCGCGAGAAGTTCGGCATCATGACCTGGCTCCTCGACCCGGCGACGCTGGAAGTCCGCCGGTATGGCTTCCTGCCTACCGGCAGGGAAGCGGGTGGCTTTGGTGAACCCTATGGCTTCTGCATGGGGCTGGTGAACGGCGAATATCTCGCGCTCGTCAACAACAAGGACGGCGAGGCGCGCGTATTCGCCATCACCGCCGGCCCGAACGGTCCGACGATGGAACAGCGCCATCGTTTCAAGGTGGGCAGCCAGACGGAAGGCTGTGTCGTGGATGACGCGAACGGCCATTTCTATCTGGGCGAGGAAGATGTCGCCATCTGGCGCTTCGACCTTGCTGCACCTGAAACGCCGCCGGTGCAAATCGCCACCGCCGATGGCACGCGCCTGGTGGATGACATCGAAGGCCTGACGCTGATGCGGGACAAGGCCGCCGATGGCACCGACCGCACCTTTCTGATCGCATCGTCGCAAGGGGACAATGCCTTTGGCGTGTTCCGCCTGGTGCAGGATCAGATGCCGCAATGGGTGGGCCGCTTCCGCGTTGGCGGTGGCACGATCGATCCGGTAACGGAAACCGATGGCCTCAGCGCCTGGTCCGGCCCGATCGGTGCTTACTCCGAGGGCGCGATCGCGATGCACGATCATTGCGATAGCGACACGGCGGAAGACCCGGCGGAAAGCGTCTGCGACGGGGACAGCAAGCAGCAGAATTACAAGCTGGTGGACTGGCGCGATGTAAAAGCCGCGTTGGGTCTCGATCGTTAACGAATGGTACGGTGGGCGAGGCCAGACGGCCTCGCCCGCTATTTATTCGAGGTCGCGGGAGCGGATCAGCAGGTCGTCCGTTACCGTCATCGTGAAAATCGGGTCTGCGTCGGCTGGAACCTCGCAGATCGCGTCGGTGAAGGCGGCACGGGTTTCCGGATCGTTATAGACCATTTTCTTGTCGAACGCGGCGCGCCAGGTTTCCTCGTCCGGCCATTCCGCATAACCGACAAAACGACCATCGGCGTCGCGGTGCAGGCGGGAGCCATAGCTGCCATAAATCTCGCGGATCAAATCCGTGCCGCGCCGCCAGGCGGCGCGAAATTGCTCTTCCTTGCCGGGATGAACGCGCCACCAGTAAACCGCAACGAACATCAGCTCCTCCTTGCCGTTCCGTCTTTGGCGCGCGCAGGATTCCCCACGACCGTTACGCCTGCGGGAACATCACGGGTGACAATACTGCCCGCGCCGATCAGCGCATCGTCGCCAATAGTGACGCCGGGCAGAAGGATCGCGCCGCCGCCGATCCACACATTCGCGCCAATGGTGACGGGCCGGGCGAATTCGAGCATTTCCGCCCGTTGCGCCGGATTGCGTGGATGGTCGGCGGCAAGAATCTGCACATTGGGGCCGATCTGCGTTTTGTTGCCGATGGAAATGCGGGTGCCGTCGAGAATTATACAGTTGAAATTGATAAAAACATCGTCACCGATAAAGATGTTGTAGCCATAATCACAGTAGAAGGGTGGACGGATATTCACATTCAGGCCGGTGTGGCCCAGAGCCTGTTGCAATAACGGCCATCGCTGTTCAGGACTCCGGGATAAGCTGTTATTATATTGCTCCATCCACGCGCAAATGCGGGCGTGATCGGCCACGAGTTCGGGGTCCCCGGCATTGTACAGCTCGCCTCCGATCATCTTTTCTTTTTCCGTTTTCGCCTGCATTTTCATGCCCTGCCATCCACGCGCGGCCTGAGCAGCATCGGGCCATAGACAAAGGCAAACAGCAGGAATGCGCCACCCCAAAGCGTGCCGGAGAGATGCAGAGACGGCAGATACGGGATAGGCAACCACGGGGCAGTCACGCGCAGCAATGCGCCAATATTCACAAGCAAATAGATGGCGACGGTGGCGGCATCGGCGCGCAATGGCCGCCCGGTATGGCCGCGTGTGGCGCGCGTCATGACCGCAAGCGTCATCACCGCCATTGCGCCGGCGGAAAGCGCGTGCATCGCGCTGGAAACCGGGATACCCGGCCACAGGTTCGCCGCGCCGAGCAACAGAAACCCCGCGCCCAACCAAGCGTAGGCAATATGCAAGACGAATACCATCGGATCGCTCAAAGTTCGCCAGCCCGCCCAGCGGGCCAGACGTGCCAGATGCAAGATGCCGGTGACGAGCAGCGACACGCCGGTGATTTCAGCGACGGGTCTGGCGATCCAGATCATCAGCGTCAGCGCCGTCACCACCAGCATGGCCAGATCGAAGCGATTGCCCATGACCGGCATCGATCCGCCCGGCTCCTGGCGGGTCAGCCAGTTACGCGTGAACGCAGGCACGATGCGGCCGCCGATGATGGCGATCAGCAACAGGATCAGCGCGAAACCGCCCCGCATACCAATCGCCGGGTCCGCCAGCAGACCCATTGCGCCGGCATGGTCGAGCCCATTGGCGATGGCGAACAATAGCAATACCAGCGGTATGAGCTTGTTCCGATCATTATCGGCAGCAAATATTTCGCCGGTAACATAAGCAAACAACAGCAGCAAAAAGCCGACATCGAGCACAGCGCCGATGACCGGCGGAATCCAGGCCGAAAACAGGATCGCCAGCCGCGCCGCCAGCCATAGCAGCACGAATACCGTAACTTTTCCGCCTGTTGCCACTGGTCTCTGAGTCCAGTTGGGTACTGCCGCCGTCAGGAAACCGGCGATAATCGCACCGAGATAACCGAACAGCATCTCGTGCTGGTGCCAGGCGAGCGCGGGCATGGCGGAGGGCAGGGTGATCGTGCCCATCAGCGCGCCGAGCCATAACAGCAGCACGACCAGAGCCCATAAAGCACCGCCGAGGAACAGCAGCCGGAAACCGCCCTGGAACGGCACGAAGGACCCGCCGCGACTCCCGGGCAATTGCGGGCGCGCCATCGGGTTAATCCGCCATTTCCAGTACGCGCGCCGGCGTGTCGTGTCGGGCGCCCTGACGCCACAGGCCGAGGACCACCACCTGCCAGGCGATGGCGACTGCGCCGACGATAAACACGACATCGCCGAAAGTGCGAATCCAGCGCAACGTTTCGAGGAAGGGTTGTTGCAGGAAGTCATCGCTGCGCGCGTACCACATGCCGACGCTGGTACTGGCCTCGAACTGGAACAGGCCAACCGGCAGCAGGCTGGTAAAGACCATCAGCACCAGCCCGGCATTCAAGCCCCAGAAACCGACCTTCATCAGACCTTCGTTGAAGCGAAGTCCGGGGCGAATATAACGCAAGATCAGCAATACAAAGCCGAGCGACAGGAAACCATAAACACCGAATAGCGCCGAATGGGCATGGACCGCGGTGGTATTCAGCCCCTGCAGGTAGAAAAGCGCGACCGGTGTATTGATCATGAAGCCGAAAACACCGGCTCCCAGCATATTCCAGAAGGCTACGGCGACGAAGCACATCAGCGGCCATTTCAACATATTCATCCACGGCGCACGTTCACGGTAGCTCCAATGCTCCCACGCTTCATAGCCGAGCACGATCAGTGGCACGACCTCCAGCGCGCTGAACGCCGCGCCAATCGCCATCACCGATGTGGGTGTGCCGGAGAAATACAGATGGTGAAAAGTGCCCGGGATGCCGCCGACGAGGAATAGCGAGGCCGACGCCAGCGCCGCCGCCGTGGCGATGCGCCGGGATACCAGGCCCAGCGACGCGAAGATGAAGGCAAGGGCGGTAGTGGCGAACACCTCGAAAATGCCCTCTACCCACAAATGCACGACCCACCAGCGCCAATATTCCATGATGCTGATGTGGGTGCGTTCGCCATAGAACAGGCCGGAACCATAGAACAAGCCGATGGCGACGACTGAAACGCAGAGCAGGGCGACAAGGTTTTTGTCTCCGCCCTTGCGCATTGCCGGCACCATCGCGCGCAGCATCAGCACCAGCCAGAATGTAATGCCAAGGAAAAGGGCAATCTGCCAGAACCGGCCAAGGTCGAGATATTCATAGCCCTGGTGCCCGAACCAGAAGTTAAGCTTTGGCGGCATGATCTGGGCGATGGCAAAGAAATTGCCGGCAAAGGAACCGATCACAACAACCAATAGTGCACCGAACAACAGGTTGGTGCCAACCAGTTGATATTTCGGGTCTTTGCCACCATTGATGAGCGGCCCCAGAAACAGCCCGGCGGCCAGAAATGCGGTGGCGATCCATAAAATCGCGCTCTGGATGTGCCAGGTGCGGCTGAGCGCATAGGGGAACCAGTCCGACACATTGATGCCGTAAAAAGCCTGGCCCTCGATGGTGTAATGGGCCGTGAAACCGCCGATAAACACCTGGAAAACAAACAGCGCCATTACGACGAACAGATATTTCCCCAGCGCCTTTTGAGAAGGTGTCATGCCGATTGCCAGCACCGGATCTTTGGCCGGGGCTTTCGGGTCCGGCTCGTGGCTGCGCAGGAACGCCCAGCCCCAGATCAGCGCGCCAAGCCCGGCGATCAGGATGATGACGCACGCCAGCGACCACATGATGTTTTCGGCGGTCGGATGGTTATCGATCAGCGGTTCGGGCGGCCAGTTGTTGGTGTAGGTGGCATGATAATCCGGACGCTCAGTGGCAGACGCCCACGCCGTCCAGAAGAAGAAATCGGCCAGATCGGCCCGTCGCTCCGCACTGGGGAGCGTATTTTCCTTCATCGCGTAATTGTCGCGTTTCTGGCGCAGTTCTGGATCATTGCCATAGAGGCGCTGATAATAGGCGCCGGTTTCAGCCATGGCCTGCGCCCGACGGTCGGTTACGGTGACGGTTTTCGTGTCGGAATCGTAGGTATTCTTGCGATATTCCAGTTTGAGCAGATAGGTGAGGCGCGCCTGTTCGTCGGCGCTGATTTCAGCGAATGGCTTGCCATATTCGTCTCGCGCCGCGAGATCGAGCCAGGCCGTCAGTTCCCGATGCAGCCAATCCGCCGACCAGTCGGGTGCTTGATACGCGCCGTGGCCCCAGATCGAACCGAGCTGCATGCCGCCGGTGCTTTGCCACGCCGTTTGGCCGTCGAGAATATCCGCGTCGGTCATCAACAGTTCGCCGGAAGCCGACACGACCCGTTCAGGAATCGGGGGCGCCTGACGATAAATCTCCACGCCGGAAAAGCCGAGAATCGCAAATGTTATGGTGAGGACGGCAATAAGCGTCCACCACAACTTCCGATATTCACCCATCATTCCCCTTCCGCGTCATGATAATTATGTACGCAGGATACCTGTATCGAAATATTGCGACCGTTTCACCAATATCAGGACAGGTCAAGATGTTCGCACAGGCGGCTGCCCAGGAAGCCGAGGGATGTGGCGGCCCATGCGGCTACGGCTAAAACCATGAACAAACCGGATAATGCCTGCAGAAATGGCGCGTCGATCAGTATGGCCAGACGCCAGGTGCAAATCGAATACATGCCGAGCGGAAAGACCGCGCCCCAGTAAAGCGGGCTATAGCTGATTGGCGTGCCCCGGATCAGATAGCGCCAAAAGCCCAGGCAAAGCAGGAACGGAATCCACAATGTGGCGACGGACCAGTAAAACAGCGTCCATCCGGTAACGAATGAGGCGAGACCGGTGGGTAAGGCCCCATGCTGCGCCAACAGGGTTCCGGTGAGGGCCGTGATGGCCGCAGCGCCCATGCAGATCCAGTCGGTCGGCGCGAGATCTTCCGGCGTCAGCGGCAAAAACACATATCTCCATAAAATCAGGGTAATAAGCCCCAGATAGAGCGCCCCTCCGGCCAGCCACAGAACAAGCGCCGCGAAATGCCAGAGGGGCGGAAGGGCAAGAGGGACGCCCGGCAGCAGCGTGATGAGCGTGGCGACAGACTGGATCGCAACAACACTGACCAGCCAGCCGCCGCCGATGCTTTTGAAGAATGGCGGCTTGCTGCGTTTGCGTTGCAGGAGCACCGCCGCAAACAAACCGTAGAACAGGAAGGGGAGCAATATAGCAGCAATATAGCAGCAGAGGAGGGCAAGCCGGAACGCCTGCATTTGCGTTACCAGTTGGGTGCCTAATACGGCAAACGCCGCGACAATCGTAAGAAATCCGATGCCGCGTCCGGGATTACGGATATCGGCCAGCACGGCTTGCGGATAACGTAAAAGTCGAGCCACGGTCAGCAGCAACAACCCGATGAACTGCGCCGCATTGAGCCAGAACAGCACGGTCGGCAGCCATGGCACAGCATGCGCATCAGCGGCGATGGCGACTATACCCGTCGCCATGACGAGCGCGAAATATGCCGGCTGCAGCGTTACAAGTCGATCCGGCGGCCCGTATCTGAAATGGAGTCGCGGCAAAATTCCCCCTTTTCGGCCATGTTCCTGATCGGTGGTGTTGCCCATCGGCATGTCCCCGCATATGCTGGCATCAGGCGGGATTTGGACAAGGATATTTTCCATGACGGAGTGCTGGCTTCCGACGCTTGAAACAGCGACGCCGCAGGAAGGCTTTGAGCTTGCCACCAAATTGGCGCGTCTGGGCGTCAAACTGACCCAGCCCTCGGCAGAGGTGCGCGAACAGCTGCGCCCGGAATATGATCACGACAGCGCGCAGCTCATCGCATCGTCGCAGGTTATCGCCATCCACTTTCAGACGGTGGCGGCGGCGAATAATTATTGGCGATAAGCCCGGCGAGGATGGCACGCATTTCCGGCCCGGCGAGGTCGTCGGCGGTAAGGCCAATACCCAGCGCCGCGCCGATTGCGCCATGCAGCCAGACGCTGGCGGCGGCGGCGTGAAAACCGTCCATTCCCTGCGCCAGAAGCCCGGTAATGAAACCGGCCAGCGTATCGCCCGAACCGGCGGTCGCCAGCCAGGGGGGCGCATTGCTGTTGATGGCTGCGCGGCCATCGGGTGCGGCGATGACCGTATCCGCGCCTTTCAGCACCATGACAGCGCCGGTTTCACGGGCGGCGGCGCGGGCGCGTTCTACCTTTGAACCGGAAAGCTCAGGGAACAATCGGGCGAATTCCCCTGCGTGTGGCGTCAGCACGACCGGCCGGGGGTGATCCGCTATAGCGCCTGCGAGAGCAGGTACGTCTTTGGTGAACGCGGTCAGCGCATCGGCATCGAGCACCAGCGGCTTGCCGGATTGCAGCGCAGTTCGGGCGATAACATGGGCGGTTTCCACGCCTGCGCCGGGTCCTACGCAAATCGCGGCGCATTTGGCTGCGGAGAAAAGCCCGGCTGCCGTATGGGCATCGGCTTCTGCCAGCATGATTGCGGACTCGTGGGCGGCATGAATCCTTAAAGCGGCAGCGGCGCCGGCGAGTGTTACTGCCCCGGCCCCTGTCCGCAGCGCCGCCCGGGCGGTCAGCCGCGCAGCACCAGTATGCAATTCGCCGCCAGACCAGATGATCGCACCGCCGCGCGCATATTTGTGCGTTTCGGCCCCGGGGACGGGAAATTCGGCGCGCCAGAGCGGAGGAGTATTGCGGACCAGGATGGTGGGTGTGGATGGCAGACCGATGTCAGCGACGATCAGTTCGCCACAATAATCGCGCCCTGGTACGAGCAGATGCCCGGGTTTGGCGGTGTGGAAGCTGACGGTTTTTTCGGCGTGAATGGCGATGCCGAGAATTGCGCCCGTATCGGAATCGACGCCCGATGGCATGTCGATCGCAAGCACCGGCGTCGGACATGCGTTGCAGCGGGCGACGATCTTCGCTGCATCGCCGGCCAGGGGCCGCACGAGGCCGATACCGAACAGGGCGTCGATAACAAGATCAAAGGATTCAGGCTGCGCGGTGGCCAACGCAATGGTTTCACCGGTCCAGCTTCTGGCGGCACGGGCGGCATCGCCCTGCAGATTTTCAAGCGCGATCATTGCCGCGACGGTGACATGATACCCACCCTCGGCAAGCAGCCGCGCGGTAACATAGCCGTCGCCGCCATTATTGCCCGGACCCGCCAGGACGAGAATTCGCGATGCGGGCGCAACCACGGTGCGTGCGATACCGGCGACGGCCGCCGCCGCCGTCTCCATCAGCGCATAACTGCTGTGGCTGGCAGCAAACCAGGCTGCTTCCGCCGCGCGCATTTCGGCGGCGGTGAGGATGGCAAGAGGCGAAGCGGGGTCCATCTGAATCGCCGCTTCGCGTAATCTGACCTACTTTTTGGCGATGCCCGAGACGCCGGCGAAACGCTTGTTGAAGCGCGCCACGCGTCCGCCATCGGAAAGCCGGGCAGCGCCGCCCGTCCATGCCGGATGACTTTTCGGGTCGATGTCGAGCGCCAATGTGTCGCCTTCCTTGCCCCAGGTGGAGCGCGTTTCGAACACGGTGCCGTCGGTCATCTGCACCTTGATGGTGTGATATTCGGGGTGAATGCCTTGCTTCATCGCCATTGCTTTCGTTTGCGCGGGCCGGTTTCCGACCGGACCTGAAAGGCGGGGCCAATATCCGGTATGGCGGGCGAACGCAAGTGCGGTGGCCATTGCATCCGCTTCTGTCGCAGAAGCGGGGCGATTGGCCAGATGCGGCTTTCGCGTGGGCCTTTTCGCCCTTAATGTCCGCATTTATGGGTGTAACCGAAATTGTGGCGTCATCAGATGCCAATGTCGAAGATGTACGGACGCGGGCGGCGCGGATTGCGGCGAAACTGCCGGAGCCAGTGCGTGCGGAGGCGCTGTCGCCGCGCGAACGGGTGGAACGGCTGCTCGACCCCGGAACCGCCTTTCTGGAGATCGGGCAATTCAACGAAGCCTGGCCGGTTACCGGTATTGGCCAGGTGGAGGGGCGTCTGGTGATGATCCTGGCCGACGCGCCGGGTGACGCGGACGAGGGGAAAACCGTGCGCGCCCAGGCGATTGCCGCCGAAAATCGTCTGCCGTGCCTGTGGCTGGTGGATTCCAGCCCGCCGGCGCGTCTCGGACGGAGTTTTTATTTTCAGGCCCATATGTCTGCGGATGGCCTTGCGCAGATGGCCGCTGTGATGTCGGGCGCGGCCCCTGGCATCATGGATCAACAGATTGTGGTCGGTGAGGGCGCGGGCGGCGACCGTGTTGCCGTCGATGAAGGCCATGCGCTGGAATTGCTGCGCCGTGCCGTCGCTACCTTGCCCGAGCCTCCCGCAGTTGCCCATGTACCATTTCTGCCACCACGGGCAGAGGGGGTCGAAGATCTGGCGGCCTTACCGGATATTGTGGCGCATATCGTCGATGATGGCGCATTCGACCCGTTCCGGCCCCATGCCGGCTACGCGTTGCTCTGCGGCTTTGGGCGGATTGAGGGGATACGTGTGGGCATTATCGCTGCCCATGGCGCCCCGTTTGGCGATGCAGCGCGCGCGGCTGTGGATTTCGTGGGCCTGTGCCGGGCGCGGGACTTTCCGTTATTGCTGCTGCAGCGGGATGGCGGCTGCGGCGATCCGGACGTCACGCTGGCGGCAGGCATCGCCACTGCGCCGGTGCCGAAAATCGTGATCAGCATGGGTGGCGACGGGGATTTGCTGTGCAGTCGTGCCTTTGCCCCGGATTTTCTCTGGCGCTGGACAGGAGTGGACGCCGATGCCGACGGCGTGATTGCGCCGGAAGATTCCCGCACAGTCATCGCCTTGTGCCTCAACCTGATATATAACCGGGCAAATATATGAAAAAATTGTTGATTGCCGATCAGGGCGAGACCGCGTGCCGGATCATCCGCACCGCGCAGCGCATGGGAATTGCGACTGTCGCCGTGCAGATCGACGACAGTATCCATGCGCGCCTCGCCGACACCGTCATTCGCGCGGATTTGACCGCTGATGCGGTATTGGCGGCGGCGCAGGAATGCGGTGCGGATGCGATTCATCCGGGCGCTGGCCCCTTCGCGACGGACGCGGACTTCGCCGGGAAGGTGCGCGCTGCGGGGCTGATTTTTGTCGGGCCGTCGGTGGAGGCGATCCGCGCCATGCGGTTGAAGGACACCGCCAAGACACGGATGAAGGCCGTGGGGATACCGGTTGCGCCTGGCTATCATGGTGAAGATCAGGGGCTGGCGCGGCTGGAGCGCATGGCGGAACTGGTGGGCTATCCGCTGGTGGTAAAGGCCGTCGCGGGTGTCGACGATAGCAGCCAGGGCGTGCGCGCCGTCCACCATAAGGGGGAATTTGCCGAAGCCATGCTGGCCGCCAAGCGTGAGGCCCAGACGGCATTCGGCAATGATGGCGTGATGCTGGAAAAGCTGATCGCACGGTCACGCCATATCGAGGTACAGATTTTCGGGGACGGTCACGGCAATATGCTGCACCTGTTCGAGCGGGAAGTGTCTGTGCGGCATCATCACGCCAAGCTGGTGACGGAAACGCCGGCACCGGGATTGTCGGAGCGGTTGCGGCATATTCTGGGCATTGCTGCGGTCACGGCCGGCATGGCTGTGGAATATAGTAATGCCGGCACAGTGGAGTTTGTTCTCGACACTGAAGATCTGGACGAAGAGGGCGATCCGCACTTTTATTTCCAGGAGATGCGCACCCGTTTGCAGATGGACCATGCTGTCACTGAAGCGGTGACCGGGCTCGATCTGGTAGAGTGGCAGCTTCGCGTGGCGCGCGGTGAGATGCTGCCGCTGATGCAGGACGCCGTTGAATGTCATGGTGTGGCGATCATGGCGCAATTACGCGCGGATATCAGCGGTGGCGCTGGCGTATTGCAGGCGTTTGAACTGCCGGATGATGTGAGGGTTGAACATGGACTGGCCGCGGGGGACAGGGTGGAAGGTCCGCTGGCCGGCCTCGTTTCGCATGCCGCGACGCGGGAGGAGGCGATCGACAACCTGGTGCAGGCTCTGGATGCGACGATTGCGGAAGGCGTGCCGACCAATCGCGGTTTTCTGGCGCGGCTTGTCAATCGCCCTGCATTTCGCACCAGCGATCTGCATGCCGGCCTGACCGAATCGGAAGTGGAGACCCTGCTCGCACCCGTGGCCGACGCAGACTGGCCAGTGGCGGTGGCTGCCAGCCTGTTGGCCCGCCGCAGTGCGCCGGCCACGGATTGTCGTGGTTTCACGCGGCCTTTCCGACTCAATCTGCCGTATGTGCAGCACGGCGCGCTCTATACCCAGGACGGACGGGCGTATCGAACGGCGGTGGCGGAAGATGGTTCGGTCCGGATCAACGGCGGGGACGCGCTCAATCCCGATCTGCGATATTCGGGCGATTCAGCATGGATGGCGACAATCGACGGAGAAGAGCGGCGACTGGCCATTCTGGAACGGCCGGACGCCCTTGAAATCCGCCGCGGTGGCGCAAGCTGGCGATTTCTGCCGCGCAACCCGCTGTGGGGCCCTGCGTGATAATCGTGGCGGTGGCGCCGGGAAATCGCTATTGACGCGGCACTATGGAAATCTCACCCCTTGCCCGTGCCTTTCCTGATCTGCCGGAAGTTGCGGGCGTAACCCGCGCGACGGCCAATGCCGGATATAAAGACTGGGTTCGTGCCGATGTCACCATGCTGGCGTTCGCACCCGGCACGACGGTTGCGGGCGTCACCACCCGCTCGAAATGCCCGTCGCCGGAAGTATTGCATTGCCGGCAAGCCCTGCCTGGCGGCACGGCGCGCGGCCTGGTGGTGAATGCCGGGAACAGTAACGCTTTCACCGGCCTGCGCGGCGCAGAGGCCAATGCGATACAGGTGGCTGAAGCAGCGCGGTTACTGGATTGCGCTCCCAACGAGATTTTCACGGCGTCCACTGGCGTGATCGGCGTCCCGCTGCCCACAGACAAGGCGTGCGAGGGCGTGCGGCTCGCCCATGCACGGCTGGGCAGCGCATCCTGGCTGGACGTGACGAAGGCCATTGGCACCACCGATACGTTTCCGAAGGCGGCGGTGCGGGAAGCGATGATCGGCAGCACGCGGGTGAAGCTCGTCGGTTTTATCAAGGGCTCTGGCATGATCGCGCCCGATATGGCGACGATGCTGGGCTTTATCGTGACGGATGCGAAAGTGTCCGCGCCGTTATTGCAACAGATACTGGAATCCGCGAACAGGCGCAGCTTTTCCTGCATCACGGTGGATGGGGATACATCTACATCCGACACGGTGCTGGCGTTCGCGACGGGTGCGGCGGGTAATGCGGAATTGCAAACGCCGGACAGCAGCGGCGCGGATGCGTTCGCGGCGGCGCTGGCTGACCTGTGCCGCGAACTGGCGCAACTGGTGGTGCGCGATGGCGAGGGTGCATCGCGCTTTATCGAGGTGCGGGTTTCGGGCGCGGTGTCGGATGAATCAGCGCAGCAAATCGCCCGTTCCATCGCCAATTCTCCGCTGGTGAAAACCGCCATCGCTGGCGGCGACGCCAATTGGGGGCGGGTGGTGATGGCCGTGGGCAAGGCCGGCGAGCCGGCGGAACGCGATTTGCTGTCCATCCGTTTTGGCGGCGTGGAAGTTGCGGCGCGTGGCGCTGTCGTGCCTGATTATGATGAAGCGCCGGTGACACGCCATCTGGCCGGGCAGGACGTTGATATTTCGGTAGATATAGGGCTGGGCGACGGCCGGGCGATCATGTGGACGTGCGATCTGACGCATGGCTATATTTCGATCAACGCCGATTATCGCAGTTGATGCACAGCTTGCATCCGGCGGTATCGGCGCTGATGCGCCGCGCCGCCGCTGAGATCATTCTGCCGCGTTTTGGCCAGTTGAAGGCGGATCAGCGGCACGAGAAAACGCCCGGCGATTTTGTCACCATTGCCGACCATGAAAGCGAGGATTTGCTGACCGCCGGGCTGTTGGCGCTTTTGCCAGATTCGCGCGTGCTGGGAGAGGAGGCGGAAGCGCACGACCCCGGCAGCATTGGCGAGCCTGGCGAGGGCGCAGTATGGACGGTGGATCCGCTGGATGGCACCAATAATTTTGCCGCCGGTCATGGGCCGTTCGCCGTCATGATCGGGCTGGCGGTGAATGGTGTAACCGAGGCTGGCTGGATACTCGATCCGCAATCGGGCCGCATGTGTCATGCCGCGCGCGGCCAGGGCGCATTTATCGACGACACACGGGTCGTGGCGAAAACGACTGGTGAACCTCTGCCCGTGGCGGCGATTTCGCTGAAGTTCATCGGCCCCGAACGTCGCACGGACATTCGCGCGCGGGCGGATGGGCGCTTGCACCTCACCCGCATTCCGTTTTGCGCCGGGGAACAATATCCGCGTCTGGTGCTGGGTACCAACGATGTGGCGCTGTTCGAGCGCACCTGCCCGTGGGACCATGTGCCGGGCGCTTTGTTTGTTAGCGAGGCTGGCGGCAAGGTCGCACGCCCCGATGGCTCGGATTATCGCATCGACGTGCCCGGAACCGGCCTGCTGGGCGCGGCGTCGCCGGAGTTGTGGGGTCGGGCGGTGGGCATATTATTTGGCGCGTAACAGCGTATTGAGACACTGTCCGGCGGTTATTTCACGGCCATCGGGAAGCCGGGCGTCCGCATAGGTGGCGACCAGCCCCGCCGGCGGCCGGGGATAGTAGAAAATATCGAGAATACAGGCGCCGGCGAACTGCAATTGCCGCGATAAACCTTCGCGCCGATCCAGCCCTGGCGTCCCGAGCAGCCTGAGCGCCGCTTCGGGGCTTTGGCCCATCAGCTTCTCCAGACCGGCGATGGGAGTAACAAGCGGCGGCGCGGGAGCTTGCGGCGCGGGCGCAGTCGGGGCGCAGCCGGCCAGCAGCAGAAGCAGGCTGGCCCAGAGCAGGGTGGTTCGCCGGGGTGGTGAAGCCTGGAGGGCAGGGCTCGTCGACATAGGTTGACCTCTGGTACTTGGATGCATCTGCCTCTGGCATCCCGGGCCGTCAGATGCTAGCCGGCGCTGATTGAAAGGGGTGCGGTTTATGGCGCGTGAATATGATGTGCTGGCGATTGGCAATGCCATTGTCGATGTGATCGCCAGCCACGACGAGGCGTTTCTGGAGCGCCTGGCGATTCCGAAAGGCTCGATGCGGCTGGTTTCGGCGGATGACGCGACCGCGCTTTACAGCCACATGGGGCCGGGCCGGGAAAGCTCGGGCGGGTCGGCGGCCAATACGGTTGCGGGCGTGGCAGCGCTTGGTGGCAGCGCGGCATTCATCGGGCGGGTAGCGGACGATCAGCTGGGGGAAGTATTCCGCCACGACATCCGCGCCGTGGGCGTCGATTATCAGACGCCGGCCGCTCCGGGTAAATTGCCGACGGGGCAATGTCTGATCGTGGTAACGCCGGACGCACAGCGGACCATGACGACCTGCCTCGGTGTCAATGCGCAATTGTCGGCGGCGGACATCAATGCAGACATGGTGAAAGCGGCGCGCATCTGCTATTTCGAGGGCTATGTCTGGGACCTGCCGGAGCAGATCGCTGCGTTGCGGCGGGCCGGTGAAATCTCCCATGGCGCCGGACGCCAGGTGGCGCTGACGCTTTCCGATGTATTTTGTGTGGAGGGACATCGGGACGAATTTCTCGGCCTGCTGGGCAACGGCGTCGATCTGGTGTTCGCCAATGAGAATGAGGCGAAATCGCTGTTCCGCACGGATGATACGGACGCGGCGATTTCCGCGATCGCTGCACGCGCCCCGCTGGCCATCATTACCCGTTCGGAAAAGGGCGCGGTGGTCGTGAAAGGTGACGAGCGCATCGCCATTCCGGCAGCGGCGCCGGCGCGGGTTCTCGATACGACGGGCGCGGGTGATCTATTCGCGGCGGGCTTCCTGGCCGGTTATGCAAAAGAACGGCCACTGCGTGAATGCGCGGTGATGGGAACGGTGGCCGCAGCCGAAGTTATCGAACATTATGGCGCGCGACCGGAAGCCGATTTGAAGGCGCGGGTGAAGGCGGCGCTCGCCTGAAATGCCGGGTTTCGCACCTGCACTGGGCTGTTTTGAACATGGTCGTGCGTTGACTAAGGAAAGTACGGCCCTTATCTCGCCATGCATCTGTTGGGCAGTTTCATCGCTGTCTGGCCCCCAGTTCGTGAAGGCATTCCATGCTAGGTAAGATCGCCAAGGCGATTTTCGGCTCTTCCAACGACCGATATGTAAAATCGCTGCATCCGATCGTCCGGGAGATCAACGCGCTCGAACCGCGCTTCGAAGCCATGACGGATGCGGAGTTGCAGGATCAAACCCGCATTTTCCGTGAACGTCTTGGCAACGGCGAAAAGCTCGACAAATTGCTGCCCGAAGCGTTCGCAACCGTGCGGGAAGGCGCGCGCCGGGTGCTGGGCATGCGGCATTTCGATACGCAGTTGGTCGGCGGCATTGTGCTGCACCGCGGCGAAATTGCCGAGATGCGGACGGGCGAGGGCAAGACGCTGGTGGCGACGCTGCCGACCTATCTCAATGCGTTGCCGGGGACCGGCGTGCATGTGGTGACGGTGAATGATTATCTGGCGCGGCGCGACTCCGACTGGATGGGGCAATTATATCGCTTCCTCGGCCTGACCGTCGGGGTGATCGTGCCCAATCTGCATGACGGGCAGCGTAAAGAAGCTTATGCCGCCGATATCACCTACGGCACCAATAATGAATTCGGCTTCGACTATCTGCGCGATAATATGAAATACGACCGTGCCCAGATGGTGCAGCGGAAATTCGCCCATGCCATTATCGATGAAGTCGACTCTATCCTGATCGATGAGGCACGGACGCCGCTGATTATTTCAGGTCCGACAGACGATAAAACCGAACTTTACCTGGTGGTGGACAAGATCGTGAAGACCTTGCAGCCGCCGCATTATGAAAAAGATGACAAGGCCAAATCGGTCATGCTGACCGAGGAAGGCACGGAATTTATCGAACGGGCGCTGGAGGATGCCGGGCTGCTGGAGGGTGATAACCTTTACGATTTCGAGAATACGCAGGTTGTTCATCATGTGAACCAGGCGCTGCGCGCCAATGTGATGTTTCGCCGCGATACCGATTATATTGTCCGCGATGGCAAGGTCGTCATTATCGATGAGTTTACCGGACGCATGATGGACGGACGGCGATGGTCCGAAGGTCTGCACCAGGCGGTGGAGGCCAAGGAAGGCGTCGAAATCCAGCCGGAGAATCAGACGCTCGCGTCGATTACCTTCCAGAATTATTTCCGCCTGTATCCGAAACTTTCGGGCATGACCGGGACAGCCGAAACCGAAGCAGGCGAATTCTACGACATCTACAAGCTGAATACGGTGGTGATTCCCACCAATCTGCCGGTGCAGCGCCAGGACGATCAGGACGAATTCTACAAGAATGAAGCCGACAAGTTCGCGGCAATCGTCAAGACGATCAAGGATGCATCCGAGCGTGGCCAGCCGGTACTTGTTGGCACAGTTTCTATCGAGAAGTCCGAGACGCTCTCCGAGTTTCTGAAGGCCGAGGGTGTTGCCCATTCGGTGCTGAATGCCCGCTACCATGAACAGGAAGCGCGTATCGTCGCCCAGGCTGGCCGTCTGGGCGCGGTAACGATTGCCACCAACATGGCCGGCCGGGGCACGGATATCCAGTTGGGCGGCAATGTTGAATTCCGCGTCGAGGACGAACTTGCCGGCGTGCCCGAGGGGCCGGAGCGCGAGCGCCGTATCGCCGAAATCAAGGAAAAGGTGCAGGCTGAACGCGAGAAGGTGCGCGAGGCGGGCGGGCTCTTTGTTCTGGGCACCGAGCGTCATGAAAGCCGGCGTATCGATAACCAGTTGCGCGGCCGGTCGGGTCGTCAGGGCGATCCGGGCCTGAGCCGCTTTTACCTGTCGCTGGATGATGATCTGCTGCGTGTCTTCGGTCAGCAAAACATGCTGCATCGTGTGATGAAATCCGGCCTGGAAGAGGGCGAGGCAATCGTCCACCCATGGATTTCCAAGGCCATCGAGACGGCGCAAAAGAAAGTCGAGGCACGCAACTACGATATCCGCAAGCAGTTGCTGCAATATGATGATGTCATGAACGACCAGCGCAAGGTCGTATACGAGCAGCGCGCTGACATCATGGACGCGGAGAAGCTTTCTGATCTTGTACTCGAGTTCCGTCGGGACACTGTTGCGTCCCTGATCGAGCAGAATGCCCCGCCGGGAAGCTATCCGGAACAATGGAATATCGAGGCGATGACAGAAGGTGCCCGCACACTTCTGAATCTCGACATTCCCTTTGACGAATGGGTGAGGGAAGACGCCGTCGATCAGAGTATCTTCGAAGAGCGATTGAACAATTTGCTCGATGAGAAGATGGCTCGGAAGAGTGAAGGCGTCGCGCCGGAAACCTGGGTGCAGATGGAAAAGAATTTCCTGCTGCAATCGCTGGATCATTATTGGAAGGAGCATCTGGCGACCCTGGATGCCCTGCGGCAGGTCGTGCATTTGCGCGCTTATGCCCAGAAGCAGCCGATCAATGAATATAAGGCCGAGGCATTTCATCTTTTCGAGCGGATGCTGAAAAACGTGCGTGAGGATGTGACCCGCATGCTGGCGTTCGCGGAATTCCGCATGCCCGAGGTTCCGGCGTTTGAACTGCCCGAAATGCCCGATTTCCTGAAACTGGACGCTGGCGCGCCGGCGCCGGCCTACGCGCATTTCGGGGAAGGGGAAACGCAGGCCCCGGGATTCTTCGCGATGGGCGACCTGCTATCATCGGATGAGATGGAGTCGGCCCGCGCGCTAGCTGACCGTTATGGCCCGGACTTTCAACCTGAAGATCCGGAAAGCTGGATTAAAACCGTTGGCCGCAACCATGAATGTCCGTGCGGCTCCGGCAAGAAATACAAGCATTGCCACGGAATTATTGGCTGACCATCATTTCTCTTCTTCGGCAACCGCATGGATATCGCGCGAAGGCTGGCGTTGCCGGTTGACGTTGACGTCGAAGAGGGATAAAGGCCGCGCTTCCTTCGAATGGGACAGGGGCCGTTGGTCGCGCCCGTTTCGCTGGAAGAGTCTGGAACGACAGACCGGATCGTGCGCATGAGGCATCGGAAACGACGCCGCAGGCGCTTACGCTGTCAAAGGCGATCCGGATCTGGAGTAGAACCGGTGGCAACAGGTGTTATCGGGTCGAAGAGCAGGAAGAATCGAACAAGTTTATGCCCACAATCAACCAGCTGATTCGCAAGGGGCGCGAACCGCAAAAAGCGCGCAACAAGGTCCCCGCGATGGAGGCGTGCCCGCAAAAGCGTGGCGTGTGCACCCGCGTTTATACCACGACGCCGAAGAAGCCGAACTCGGCTTTGCGGAAAGTTGCGAAAATCCGGCTTACGAATGGCTTTGAAGTCATCGGCTATATCCCCGGCGAGGGCCATAACTTGCAAGAACACTCGGTGGTGTTGATTCGTGGCGGCCGCGTGAAGGACTTGCCCGGCGTACGGTACCATGTGCTGCGCGGTGTGCTCGATACACAAGGCGTGAAGAACCGTAAGCAAAGCCGTTCGAAATACGGCGCCAAGCGTCCGAAGTAAGGATTTAGCAGATGTCCCGTCGTCGTCGTCCGGAAAAGCGCGAAATTCTGCCCGATCCCCGTTTTGGCGATCAGGTGCTGACCAAATTCATGAACCTCGTCATGTATGAGGGCAAGAAGTCGGTGGCCGAGTCCATCGTCTATTCGGCACTCGATACGGTTGAAACGCGTGCCAAGCGTGATCCCATTGGCGTGTTTCATGATGCGCTTTCCAATGTCCGTCCGCTGGTCGAGGTGCGTTCGCGCCGGGTTGGCGGCGCTACCTATCAGGTGCCGGTAGAGGTGCGCCCCGAGCGTGCGCAGGCGCTGGCTATTCGCTGGCTGATCACCGCTGCCCGCAACCGTCCGGAAAAGACCATGTCTGCCCGATTGTCGGCTGAACTGATTGAGGCATCCAATAATCGCGGTTCCGCCGTCAAGAAGCGTGAGGACACGCATAAGATGGCCGAAGCCAACCGCGCTTTCTCGCATTACCGCTGGTAGTTCCGCCGACTTCTTTTTCTGGAGTATCCCATGTCTCGCGCCCACCCGCTCGAAAAATATCGCAACATCGGCATCATGGCGCACATTGATGCCGGCAAGACGACTACGACCGAGCGGATCCTTTTTTATACCGGCAAGAACTACAAGATTGGCGAGACCCATGAGGGAACCGCCACGATGGACTGGATGGAGCAGGAGCAGGAGCGCGGTATCACGATCACATCCGCCGCGACGACCTGCTTCTGGAACGACCACCGGATCAACATCATTGATACTCCCGGTCACGTCGATTTCACCATCGAGGTAGAGCGCAGTCTACGGGTGCTAGACGGCGCGATCACGGCTTTCGATGGCGTTGCCGGCGTAGAGCCGCAATCCGAAACTGTCTGGCGTCAGGCAGACAAGTATCGCGTCCCGCGCATGTGCTATGTCAACAAGATGGACCGCACCGGCGCGAATTTCAAACGCTGCGTGCAAATGATCAAGGATCGTCTCGGTGCGCGTCCGGCGGTATTGTATCTGCCCATCGGCGTGGAATCGGACTTCATCGGTCTTGTCGATCTGGTCGAAAATCGCGCCATCGTCTGGCTCGATGAATCGCTGGGTGCGAAGTTTGAATATCGCGACATTCCGGAAGATATGAAGGATGAGGCCGCGGCATATCGTGCCGAGCTGATTGAAATTGCGGTCGAGCAAGATGACGCCGCAATGGAGGCCTATCTCGAAGGCAATGAGCCTGACGTCGCGACGCTGAAAGCGCTGATCCGCAAGGGCACGCTGGCGTTCGACTTCGTTCCGGTGCTGGCCGGTTCGTCGTTCAAGAACAAGGGCGTGCAGCCGCTGCTCGACGCCGTGGTGGATTATCTGCCCAGCCCGCTGGACATTCCGGCGGTCGAAGGTGTTGACCTCAATGGTGAGACCGTCACCCGCGAAGCAAGCGACGACGCGCCATTGTCGGCGCTGGCGTTCAAGGTGATGACCGACCCGTTCGTTGGAACGCTGACGTTTGCGCGGATCTATTCGGGCAAACTCGAGGCGGCGTCTTCGGTGCTGAACTCCGTAAAGGGCAAGCGCGAAAAAATCGGCCGCATGTTGTTGATGCATGCGAACAATCGCGAGGACATCAAGGAGGCTTATGCCGGAGACATCGTTGCGCTTGTCGGTCTGAAGGAAGTGACGACCGGTGACACGCTGTGCGCCATCAACGCGCCGGTGATCCTGGAGCGCATGGAATTCCCCGAACCGGTTATCGAAGTGGCGGTAGAGCCGAAGACGAAAGCGGACCAGGAGAAAATGGGCCTTGCGCTCAACCGTCTGGCGCAGGAAGATCCGTCGTTCCGCGTGACGTCCGACCAGGAAAGTGGTCAGACGATCATCAAGGGCATGGGGGAGCTTCACCTGGAAGTTCTCGTCGATCGTATGCGTCGCGAGTTCAAGGTGGAGGCCAATGTTGGCGCGCCGCAGGTGGCATACCGCGAGTCCCTCGCCCGCAAGGTGGACGTGGATTACACGCACAAGAAGCAGTCGGGCGGTTCCGGGCAATTTGGCCGGATCAAGTTCACTGTTGAGCCGGGCGAGCGTGGTCAGGGCATCATCTTCGTTGACGAAGTCAAGGGCGGCAATGTCCCGCGGGAATATATCCCATCGGTTGAAAAGGGTATCCGCGAAGTGGCGGCCTCCGGCTCGCTCATCGGGTTCCCGATCATCGACTTCACTGCAACGCTCTATGACGGCGCATATCACGACGTCGACTCCTCGGCGCTCGCGTTCGAAATCACCGGTCGTGGCGGCATGCGTGAAGCTGCGCAAAAGGCCGGCATCAAGCTGCTGGAGCCGGTCATGAAGGTCGAGGTGGTGACACCGGAAGACTTTATGGGCGATGTGATCGGAGACCTGAATTCACGCCGCGGGCAGATTCAGGGCACGGATAGCCGTGGCAATGCCCAGGTGGTGGATGCCATAGTTCCGCTGGCAAATATGTTTGGGTATGTGAACCAGCTGCGGTCGATGACCCAGGGGCGGGCGCAATATTCCATGCAATTCAGCCACTATGAAGAAGTGCCGGCCAATGTGGCCGAAGAAGTGAAGGCGAAGCTCGCCTGAGCTTTGCGATAACGTCAACATAGCAATCAGAGCGCAAGAGGAAGCAAAATGGCGAAGGCGAAGTTTGAGCGCAGCAAGCCGCACTGCAATATCGGCACCATCGGTCATGTGGACCATGGCAAGACGTCCCTGACGGCGGCGATTACCAAGACGCTGGCCGAAACGGGCGGCGCGACATTTGTCGATTATGCGAACATCGACAAGGCGCCGGAAGAGCGGGAGCGTGGCATCACGATTTCGACCAGCCACGTCGAGTATGAGACTGAAAACCGGCACTATGCCCACGTCGATTGCCCCGGCCACGCGGACTATGTGAAGAACATGATCACGGGCGCCGCGCAAATGGACGGCGCGATCCTGGTCGTTTCGGCCAGCGACGGTCCGATGCCGCAAACCCGCGAGCACATCCTGCTTGCGCGTCAGGTTGGCGTGCCGGCGCTTGTCGTGTTTATGAACAAGGTTGACCAGGTCGACGACCCGGAAATTCTTGAGCTCGTTGAGCTGGAAATCCGTGAACTGCTGTCCAAGTATGACTTCCCCGGCGATGACATTCCGATCATCAAGGGTTCGGCCCTGGCTGCCCTGGAAGACAAGAATCCGGAGATTGGCAAGGAAGCCGTGCTGGAACTGATGAAGGCGGTGGATGAATTCATTCCACAGCCGGAGCGTCCGCTCGACAAGCCGTTTTTGATGCCGATCGAAGACGTGTTCTCGATCTCGGGCCGTGGTACGGTTGTCACCGGTCGCGTGGAAACCGGCATTGTGAAGGTCGGTGAAGAAGTCGAGATCGTCGGCATCAAGGATACGGTGAAGACCGTCGTGACAGGCGTCGAAATGTTCCGCAAGCTGCTCGATCAAGGGCAGGCCGGCGATAACATCGGCGCGCTGCTGCGCGGGACGAAGCGCGAAGATGTCGAGCGCGGTCAGGTTCTGGCAAAGCCGGGTTCGATCACGCCACACACCGACTTTGCCGCGGAAGTGTATGTTCTGTCGAAGGACGAGGGTGGCCGTCATACGCCATTCTTCGCCAACTATCGTCCGCAATTCTATTTCCGCACCACCGACGTCACGGGAACGGTAGAACTGCCGGAAGGCACCGAAATGGTCATGCCGGGCGACAATGTCTCCATCGGCGTGAAACTGATCGCCCCTATCGCTATGGACCAGGGCCTGCGCTTCGCTATTCGCGAAGGTGGCCGTACTGTCGGCGCAGGGGTTGTCGCGTCGATCTCCAAGTAGTATAGAGGGTCCTCCCGCCTGACGGGCTGATTCGTCGGTCCGTCAGGCGGCTTGTTTTTTGAACTGTAAGGTTCGGGATTTCGGTGCACAGGGGCTATCTGTGCGCGCACTGAGAGAGTTTGGAAAATGGAAGCGCAGAATATCCGTATCCGGTTGAAGGCTTTCGACCACCGCGTGCTGGACACGGCGACGGGAGAGATAGCTGATACGGCAAAACGTACCGGAGCTGATGTTCGTGGGCCAATTCCGCTCCCGACCCGAATTGAAAAGTTCACCGTGAACCGCTCGCCGCATGTCGACAAGAAATCGCGCGAGCAGTTCGAGGTTCGTACGTACAAACGGCTTCTCGATATCGTGAAGCCGACCCCGCAAACCGTCGATGCGCTGATGAAGCTCGATCTGGCGGCGGGCGTGGACATCGAGATCAAACTGCAGGGCTGAGCCCTGTGTTAACAAGCCTCCGGTTTCCGGGGGCCTCTGCGAGACAAGCCCGGGGTATTTATGCGATCGGGCCTCTGAGGAGAGAAGAATGCGAACCGGCGTGATCGCCAGGAAGGTGGGTATGACCCGCCTGTTCCGTGAGGACGGGGTGCATGTCCCCGTTACGGTCCTGGCTCTCGAGAATTGCCAGGTGGTGGCCCAGAAGACTGTGGAGCGTGACGGGTATGTCGCGGTGCAGTTGGGATCGGGTTCCGCCAAGGCAAAGAATTTGACCAAGCCCGAAAGGGGCAATTTCGCCAAGGCGCAAGTTGAACCCAAGGCAATCCTTGCGGAATTTCGCGTGGCCGACGATGCCTTGGTTGATGTCGGCGCCACGCTTTCGGCGAACCATTTTACTGTGGGCCAGATGGTTGATGTTACCGGGGCTACGCAGGGCAAGGGTTTTGCCGGTGTGATCAAGCGTTGGGGCTTCGGGGGCTTGCATGCCTCGCACGGTGTATCCGTGTCGCACCGCTCGCACGGCTCGACCGGCCAGCGTCAGGATCCCGGCAAGGTTTTCAAGAACAAAAAGATGGCCGGCCATATGGGCGACCGTAACCGTACGCAGCAAAATCTGGAGATTGTGCTGACGGATGCGGATCGTGATCTCCTTTTTGTCAAGGGCTCGGTGCCTGGCTCGAAGGGCGGGTGGTTGCTTGTGGCTGATGCGGTGAAAGGTGCGCGCCCTGCGGATGCGCCCTATCCGGCAGCGATAAAGTCAGCTGCCAATGATGTGCCGGCTGCGCCGGAGGCTGAAGCTCCGGTCGGGGAAGGTGCGGAATGAAGGTGCAAGTGAAGAGCCTCGCTGCGACAGACGCGGGCGAGATCGAGTTGAACCCGGACATTTTTGAATTGCCGGCGCGTGCCGACATTTTGCACCGGGTTGTCACCTGGCAACTGGAGAAAAGGCGGGGTACCGCGCGAGCGGCGCGCGAGCGTTCTGATGTTGCGCGGACGGGCAAGAAGTTTGGCCGGCAAAAGGGCGGCGGTACGGCGCGGCACGGCAATCGTGCGGCCCCGAACTTCGTCGGCGGCGGCAAGGCGCACGGCCCGCGCGTTCGTGATTTCGATCCCGGTCTGAATAAAAAGATCCGTGCACTTGGACTGAAGACGGCGCTTTCCGTGAAAGCCGCCGAAGGCAAGCTCGTTGTGCTGGATAATCTGGCGCTGGAAGCTGCGAAGACTCGCACGTTGAAGGAAACGCTGAAGGGGCTCGGCATCGAAACTGGTCTGTTCATTGATGGCGCAGCTGTCGATGTGAACTTCGCGCTCGCAAGCCGTAACCTTTACAAGGTGGACGTTTTGCCCGCTATCGGCGCGAATGTTTATGACATTCTCAACCATGACCATCTCGTGCTGACGCGCGCGGCGGTCGAAAGCCTGGAGGCGCGCTTCAATGGCTAAAACAGCAGAGGCGATTGACCTGCGGCATTTCGATGTGGTGGTGAAGCCTGTCATCACGGAAAAGGCGACGCTGATCGCTGAACATAATCAGGTGGTGTTCGAGGTGGCGAAGACGGCCACCAAGCCCGAAATAAAGGCGGCTGTGGAAGCGCTTTTCGACGTCAAGGTCGAAAACGTCAACACGCTGGTAAGCAAGGGCAAAACGAAGCGGTGGCGGGGTCGCCCCTATCGCCGTTCGGACGCCAAGAAGGCAATCGTGACGCTGGCCGAAGGTCAGACGATCGACGTGACGACGGGTATCTGACGCCATGGCATTGAAACATTATAACCCGACCAGCCCGGCACGCCGTGGCTTGATTTTGGTTGACCGTGCGAACCTGTATAAGGGCAAGCCGGTCAAGGCGCTGACGGAAGGCAAGAGCCGTTCCGGCGGGCGTAACAACAAGGGGCATGTTACTGCACGCGGGATCGGTGGCGGTCACAAGCAAAAGTACCGGATCGTCGATTTCAAGCGACGGACGTGGGATGCTGTGGCGACGGTCGAGCGTCTGGAATATGATCCCAATCGCTCCGCGTTCATAGCGTTGATCACGTATCCGGATGGTACGCAGTCTTATATTCTTGCGCCGCAACGGCTCGCCCCCGGCGATAGCGTGGTTGCGGGCAAGAAAGTCGACGTGCAGCCAGGCAATGCCATGGAAATCGGCCAGGTTCCGGTTGGCACCATCGTGCATAATGTGGAACTGAAGCCGGGTAAGGGCGGGCAACTGGCGCGTGCGGCTGGCACCTTCATTCAGGTGGTCGGGCGCGATCGTGGTCTTGTCATTATTCGTCTGAATTCTGGCGAGCAGCGTTATGTGCGCGGCGAGTGCATGGCGACGGTCGGCGCGGTTTCCAATCCTGACAACTCCAACCAGTCGCTGGCGAAGGCGGGCCGGTCGCGGTGGATGGGGCAACGGCCTCTGACACGCGGTGTTGCCAAGAACCCCGTGGATCACCCGCACGGTGGTGGCGAAGGCCGGACATCCGGTGGCCGTCATCCGGTGACCCCGTGGGGCAAGCCGACCAAGGGGGCGAAGACCCGGTCCAACAAGGCGACGGACAATATGATCATCCGTTCCCGTCATGCGAAGAAAAAGAGGTAAGGGATGGCACGTTCCGTCTGGAAAGGTCCGTTCGTGGATCTCCACCTGCTGAGGAAGGTGGAGTCTGGCAGCCGGGGTCCGATCAAGACCTGGTCCCGCCGGTCGACGATCATGCCGCAATTTGTCGGGCACACGTTCAACGTCTATAACGGCAAGAAGTTTGTGCCGGTTTCGGTGTCCGAAGAAATGGTAGGCATGAAACTGGGCGAGTTCGCGCCGACGCGCAGCTTCCCGGGTCATGCTGCTGACAAGAAATCGAAGAGGTAAGGCGAAAATGGCGAAACCCCAGTCTGGGCGCAAGGTTGGTGAGCGGGAAGCGCTTGCCATTGCGACGACGGTGCGTGGTTCGGCCTACAAGCTGAACCTCGTGGCTGGTCTCATTCGTGGCCGCAAGGCGGACGAGGCCGTGTCCTTGTTGAGCTTCTCCCGGAAGGCGATGGCTGTCGATGTGCAGAAATGCCTGCAATCAGCAATCGCGAACGCGGAAAACAACCATAATCTGGATATCGACCAGTTGTGGGTGAAGGAGGCGAGTGTCGGCAAGGCTTTGAGCATGAAGCGGTTTGTGACGCGGGCCCGTGGTCGTTCCTCGCGTATCGTCAAGCCGTTCAGCCGCATTCGCATTGTCGTGCAGGAACGCGACACCGCAGAGGCAGGAGAATAATCCATGGGTCAGAAAACTTCTCCCATCGGTCTGCGCCTGCAAATCAACCGGACTTGGGATTCGCGTTGGTATGCACGCGGGGACGAGTATGGCCGGCTGCTGCTCGAAGATCTGAAGATCCGCAACTTCATCATGAAGAGGCATCCGCAGGCTGCGATTTCCAAAGTGGTGATCGAGCGTCCGGCGAAGCTTTGCCGCGTGTCGATATACGCCGCTCGTCCCGGTGTGATCATCGGCAAGAAGGGCGCGGATATCGAGAAGCTGAAGAAGGCTGTCTCGACGCAAACGTCGAGTGAGGTCTCGCTCAACATTGTCGAGATTCGCAAGCCGGAGATCGATGCGAAACTGGTGGCGCAAGGGGTGGCCGATCAGCTGGAGCGCCGTGTCGCCTTCCGTCGGGCGATGAAGCGGGCGGTGCAGTCCGCGCTTCGTCTGGGCGCCGAGGGAATTCGGATCACCTGTTCGGGTCGGCTGGGTGGTGCGGAAATCGCTCGTGTTGAATGGTATCGCGAAGGTCGCGTGCCGCTGCATACGCTTCGCGCCAATGTCGATTATGCCGAAGCGCGTGCCGAAACCGCTTATGGCATCTGCGGCGTGAAGGTATGGATCTTCAAGGGCGAAATCCTGGGCCATGATCCGCTGGCGCAGGACCGATTGATGCTGGAATCCCAAACGTCGGGAGTACGTCCCGCACGGTAAGCGACGCTAAAATATTAGCGTCGCCTTATCGGGGGACAATCCCTGTCTGAAGGCGAACGAAAGATGTTACAACCTAAACGGACAAAGTTCCGCAAGGCCTTCAAAGGCCGTATTCATGGCGACGCCAAGGGTGGCACGCAACTGAACTTCGGTGCTTATGGCCTGAAGGCGATGGCGCCGGAGCGGATTACCGCCCGCCAGATCGAGAGCGCACGCCGCGCCATTACCCGTCATATCCGCCGCCAAGGCCGGTTGTGGATCCGGATTTTCCCGGACGTTCCGGTCTCGAGCAAGCCAGCCGAAGTGCGGATGGGATCTGGAAAGGGCGCCCCGGAGTTCTGGGCAGCCCGGGTCAAGCCTGGTCGTATTATGTTCGAACTCGACGGCGTGCCGCATGACGTGGCCGTTGGTGCTTTCGAGCGCGCCGCCGCCAAATTGCCGATCCGCGTAAAAATGGTCACCCGCCTGGGTGAAGCGAAGGAGGCCTGAGCATGGCCGGTGCGAATCTTAAAGAACGCAGCGATGCGGATCTGTCGGCTGACCTGCAAGGTCTGAAGCGGGAGCAGTTGAATCTGCGCTTCCAGTCGGCGACACAGCAGCTGGAAAAACCGAGCCGGGTGAAGGAGGTGCGCCGCACCATTGCCCGGATCAAGACCGAACAGAACGCCCGGGTCAAGGCCCAGGCGTCGAACGCCTGACAAGGAGGCCCCATGCCTAAGCGCGTATTGCAGGGGACAGTGGTCTCCGACAAGGGCGACAAGACAGTTGTGGTGCTGGTGGAGCGCAAGGTTGCTCACCCGCTCTACGGCAAGATCATTCGCCGTTCGAAGAAATATCATGCTCATGATGAAGCCAACGCCATCCGCGAAGGCGACATCGTGCGGATCGAGGAATGCCCGCCGGTTTCGCGGTTGAAGAACTGGCGCGTGCTGGAGAAGGTGGCGTCTGTCGTCACCGTGGAAGAGGTCAACTGACATGATCCAGATGCAAACCAATCTGGATGTTGCCGATAACAGTGGCGCGAAGCGCGTCATGTGCATCAAGGTGCTCGGCGGCTCCAAGCGGCGTTTCGCCGGTGTTGGCGACATCATCGTTGTGTCGGTGAAGGAAGCCCAGCCGCGCGGTCGCGTGAAGAAGGGCGATGTGCATCGCGCCGTCGTCGTTCGCACTGCCAAGGATATTCGTCGTCCGGATGGCTCGGTTATTCGCTTCGACGGCAACGCCGCGGTTCTCATTAACAAGAATGAGGAGCCGATCGGCACCCGTATCTTCGGTCCGGTCGTGCGTGAATTGCGTGCGTCTGGCCATATGAAGATCATCTCGCTGGCGCCGGAGGTATTGTAACATGTCCGCTGCGAAAATTCGCAAGGGCGACCGCGTCGTGATCCTGGCCGGCAAGGACAAGGGTCGGGAAGGCGAGGTCGTGAAATCCATGCCGAAGGACGGCAAGGTCGTGGTGTCGGGCGTCAATATGATGACCCGGCATGTCAAGCCGACCCAGGCTGATCCGGAGGGCGGGATCCGGCGCTCGGAAGCGCCGATCCATGTGTCGAACGTGGCCATCAAGGATCCGACAACCGGAAAGCCGGCGCGTGTCGGCTTCGAAGTGCGGGATGGCAAGAAAGTGCGGGTCCTGAAAGGCTCGGGCGAGGTGCTGAATGGCTGAACAACGTGCGAAGACCCGCCTGCAAAAGCTCTATGAGGAGCAGATCCGGGCGGCGCTGACCGAGGAGTTCGGTTACAAAAACCACATGCAGGTGCCGAAGATAGACAAGATCGTCATCAACATGGGCGTTGGCGAAGCGACGCAGGACAAGAAAAAGGTCGAGATAGCGGCGGCTGAGATGATGGCGATTGCCGGTCAGAAGCCGGTGATTTCCCGCGCCAAGAAATCGGTCGCGTCGTTCAAACTGCGCGAAGGCATGCCGATCGGTTGCAAGGTCACCCTGCGGCGCGATCGTATGTATGAGTTTCTTGACCGCCTCATCACAATCGCTCTGCCGCGCGTGAAGGACTTCCGGGGCGTCAATCCCAAATCTTTCGATGGCAATGGCAATTACGCCTTTGGTCTGAAAGAGCAGATTGTCTTCCCGGAGATCTCATACGACAAGATCGACAAGGTCCGGGGTATGGACATCATCATTACCACGACTGCCCGCACGGACGACGAAGCGCGTTCCTTGCTGCGTAATTTCGGGGTACCCTTTGTTGGCGACGCGGAAGCGCGCCAGCAGGCCGCTTGAGGAGGAAAGAACTTAAGTCATGGCGAAACTGAGTTCTATTAACAAGAACGAGCGCCGGAAGGCGCTGGTGAAGCAATATGCGGGCAAATATGCGAAGCTGAAGGCGATCGCAAACGATGAAAGCCGCGACGACGGCGAGCGTCTGCTGGCCCGTCTGAAAATGGCGGAATTGCCGCGTAATGCAAACCCGACGCGGGTGCGGAATCGTTGCGAACTGACCGGGCGCAGCCGGGCCTACTATCGCAAGTTCAAGCTGTCGCGGGTGATGCTGCGTGAATTGGGCAACAAGGGCCTGATTCCTGGCGTCACCAAGTCGAGCTGGTAAGGGCAGACTGTACCGATGAACATTTCCGATCCTTTGGGTGATCTGCTCACCCGTATCCGCAATGGCCAGTCGGCCAAGAAGGACAGCGTTCTGACGCCGGCATCGAGGCTCCGCGCAAGCGTTCTGGATGTGCTGCAACGCGAAGGCTATATTCGCGGTTATACGCAGGAAGACACCGGCGGACCGACGCCGAGCATCCGCGTCGAGCTGAAATATTTCGAAGGCGAGGCTGCGATCCAGCACCTGTCCCGGGTGTCGAAGCCCGGCCGCCGCGTGTATGCCGGTTCGCAATCGCTGCCACGGGTCCGTAACGGCCTTGGCATCACCATTGTTTCGACGCCCAAGGGTGTTTTGTCTGACGCGGAAGCGCGTCAGCAAAATGTCGGTGGCGAAGTTCTCTGCCAGGTATTCTGATCATGTCTCGCATCGGCAAGAAACCCGTGGCCATCCCGGCTGGCGTCAGCGCTGCCCTGGATAACGGTCAGCTTTCGGTGAAAGGTCCGAAGGGCTCGCTCGCAATGTCGCTTGTGGATGACATCAGCTATGCGATCGATGGACAGGAAATCCGCGTGAAGCCGGCCAACGACACAAGGCAGGCGCGAGCCTTTTGGGGCATGCAACGGACGTTGGTTTCCAACCTCGTCGTCGGCGTGTCCGAAGGCTTTACGAAGGTGCTCGAAATTTCGGGTGTCGGTTTTCGCGCGTCGGTCGCCGGCAAGACACTGAAGCTGCAACTGGGCTTCAGCCACGATGTCGAGTATCCGATTCCGGAAGGTATCGCGATCAAGGCGCTCGATCAGACGACGCTGGAGATCTCCGGTACGGACAGGCAGCAGGTGGGACAGGTCGCCGCTGAAATCCGTCGCTGGCGCAAGCCGGAGCCGTACAAGGGCAAGGGCATCAAGTATCGCGGTGAGTTCATCTTCCGCAAGGAAGGGAAGAAGAAATAATGGGCAAGCAACTTTCGCTGTTCCAACGCCGGCGGCGCCGCGTGCGCACACAATTGCTGGCGCGCGCCGGTGGCCGGCCACGTTTGTCGGTGCACCGGTCACAGCAGCATATTTATGCGCAGGTGATCGACGATTCCGCCGGGCGTACACTGGTGGCGGCATCAAGCCTCGACAAGGAGTTTTCGGGCACCGGCTGCAATGTGTCCGCTGCGAGCGAGGTAGGCAAGCGCCTGGCTGAGCGGGCGAAGGCGGCCGGCATCAGCAAGGTGGTATTCGACCGTGGGGGCTTCCTGTTTCACGGACGGGTGAAGGCGCTGGCGGACGCGGCGCGCGAAGCCGGATTGGAGTTCTGACATGGCCGACGAGCAAGTAAACCAGAACGCGGAAGCGGTAACAGCGGCGGCTGTTCCAGGTGGAAACGAGCGACCAGGCCGCGGAGATCGCGGTCGGGGTGGCGGTCGCGGTCGTGGCGGTGGTGACCGGGAGCGCGGTGATCGCCGCCGGCGCGATCAACCGGCGGCGGATGAAGGCCCCGAACTGATCGAGAAGCTGGTGCACATCAATCGCGTTTCGAAAACCGTGAAGGGCGGCAAGCGTTTCGGGTTTGCGGCCCTGGTGATCGTTGGCGACGGCAAGGGTCGCGTCGGTTTTGGTCATGGCAAGGCGCGGGAAGTGCCGGAAGCGATTTCCAAGGCCACCGCAGCGGCGCGCAAGGCGATGATCCGCGTGCCATTGCGGGAAGGCCGGACGCTGCACCATGACGGTTTCGGTCATTTCGGAGCAGGCAAGGTTTATGTGCGTTCCGCCACGGCGGGTACGGGCATCATTGCCGGTGGTCCGATCCGCGCTGTATTTGAATCGCTTGGCGTTGCCGATGTGGTGTCGAAGTCAGTCGGATCGAACAATCCCTATAACATGATCCGTGCGACGCTTGAGGCGCTCACCGACCAAAGTAGCCCGCGTTCCGTCGCACAGCGGCGCGGTCGCAAGGTTGCTGATCTGCTTGCGCGGCGCGGAGACATTACGCCCGCGCAGGCGGCGGCGGATGCCGACGCAGTGGTTGCCTGAGGAGAATGGTGATGGCATCGGGAACTGTGAAAGTAACCCAGATCGGGTCGCCCATCCGGCGGACCAAGGACCAGCGTGCGACGTTGATCGGCCTTGGCTTGAACAAGATGAATCGCACGCGTGAACTTGAAGATACCCCTGCGGTACGCGGCATGATCGCGCGTGTACAGCATCTGGTGAAGGTCGAAGACTAAGCGTCTACCTGACGTTAATAATAGCGCGAAACTAGCGAAAGCGAGTGCCATGAAACTGAATGAACTTCGTGATAATCCCGGCGCCCGGCAAGACCGGGTGCGTGTAGGACGGGGTATAGGCTCCGGGCTTGGCAAGACAGCCGGGCGTGGCCAAAAGGGGCAGACCAGCCGTTCCGGCGTGGCAATCAAGGGCTTTGAGGGCGGTCAGATGCCCCTACACATGCGGTTGCCGAAGCGCGGCTTCAACAAGCCTAACCGCTTGCAGTTTGCGGAAGTCAATGTCGGGGCGCTGCAGCGTGCGATTGACGCCGGAAAGCTGACGCCAGGCGCCGCGGTTGACGAAGCGGCGCTTGTAGCCGCAGGGCTGGTTAATCAGCTCCGGGACGGCGTCCGCTTGCTTGGCAAGGGCGAACTGAAAACGAGCCTGACTCTTACGGTTTCCGGTTTTACCTCTGGCGCAAGGAGCGCTGTCGAGGCGGCGGGGGGCTCGGTCGCCCTGAGCGAAAAGGCCGCCAAACGGGCGGCGTCGCGCGAGACGGCGGAAGACTGATTGCGGCAAAGCGCCATCCGGGGTTTCTTTCGGGTGGCGCTCGCTATACATCAGCACTTCGCTCCCGGCGCCTTGCGTACGGGACAGGAGCACAGGAATAGATTATGGCGTCTGCTGCCGATTCGCTTGCCCGGAATTTGAGTTTTGCCAATTTCTCCAAAGCGACGGAGCTCAAGAAGCGGTTATGGTTTACGGTCGGAGCACTGATTGTGTTCCGACTGTGCTCGTTTGTGCCACTGCCGGGGATCGATCCGCAATCATTGTCGCAACTGTTCGACCGAACGGCGGGCGGCATGCTCGATTTCGTCAACATGTTCTCGGGCGGTGCGCTGGAGCGGATGTCGATCATCGCGCTCGGCATCATGCCCTATATTACCGCGTCGATCGTCGTGCAGTTGATGGGCTCGATCTATGAGCCGTGGAAGGCATTGAAGAAAGAGGGCGAAAGCGGGCGCAAAAAGCTGAACCAATACACCAGATTCGGGACGGTGGTGCTCACCATTTTCCAGGGTTACGGCATCGCGGTTGGCCTTGAGGGGTGGGGCTCCGCCGAAGGCATGTCCGCGGTTATCGATCCCGGCTGGTTCTTCCGGATTTCCACGATGATCACCCTGTTGGGTGGCACTATGTTCCTGATGTGGCTGGGTGAGCAGATCACCAGCCGGGGCATAGGTAATGGCATATCGCTGATCATCATGGCCGGTATTGTCGCGCAGATTCCAATCGGGATCGGGGGACTGTTTGAACAGTTGCGAACCGGCGCAATCTCCGGTGGTTTCGTGTTCATCATTCTGGTGCTGGTGTTGGTGGTGACAGCGTTCATCTGCCTGATGGAGCGCGCGCAACGGCGTGTGCCGATTCAGTACCCGAAACGCCAGGTCGGGAACCGGATGTTTCAGGGCGATAGTTCACATCTGCCGCTGAAACTGAACACTGCGAATGTTATCCCGCCGATTTTTGCATCGTCGCTTCTGTTGCTGCCGCTGACCGTAGCGCAGTTCATGGGAGAGGGCGCCGCAGGCCAATCCGACTGGCTGCTCACGGTAACTACCGCGCTTCAGCATGGTGCGCCTCTCTATATGCTGCTGTATGCGGCAGGCATCATTTTCTTCTGCTTTTTTTATACGGCGGTTGTGTTCAACCCGGAAGACACGGCGGAAAATCTGAAGAAGCAGGGCGGTTTTATTCCAGGCATCCGACCGGGGACGAAAACGGCAACATATCTGGATTATGTCCTGACACGGATCACGGTGGTTGGTGCTGCCTACCTGACGCTGGTCTGTCTGTTACCGGAGTTTCTGATCGCGCGGATGGCGGTGCCATTTTATCTTGGCGGTACGTCCTTGTTGATTGTGGTGAATGTAACCATGGACACAGTGTCGCAAATTCAGGGTCATTTGCTGGCTCATCAGTATGAAGGGCTCCTGAAAAAATCGAAGCTGCGCGGAGGGCGACGTTGAGCATGGCGGACAGGGGCATCAACATTATTCTTCTGGGACCTCCGGGCGCTGGCAAGGGTACTCAGGCGGAACGTCTGGTGCGTGAACGTGGGATGGTACAATTGTCTACCGGGGACATGCTGCGCGCTGCCGTGAAAGGTGCGACACCGCTTGGTCTGGAGGCAAAGACGGTGATGGACCGGGGCGAGCTGGTTTCAGACGAGATTGTATCCGGCCTGATCGGTGAAGCTCTGGGCGCATTGCCGACGACTACCGGCGTGATTTTCGACGGGTATCCGCGGACTGCTGCCCAGGCTGAATCCCTGATGACGATCCTGGCACGGCATGGCCGCGAACTCGATCATGTCATTGAACTGGTTGTCGATGAGGAAATGTTGATTGACCGGATTACCGGACGCTTTAGCTGCGCCAGCTGCGGGGCAGGTTATCATGACCGCTTCAAGCCGTTGCGCGTAGCAGGCACATGCGATGTTTGTGGGGGTCATGACTTCAAGCGACGCCCTGATGACAATGCAGAGACCGTTCGGACCCGAATGTTGGAATATCGCGGGAAGACAGCGCCAATCCTTCCTTACTATGAGAAGCTGGGTCTTGTGCGCCCCGTTGACGGCATGGGTTCGATGGAAGCGGTGTCAGCGGAGATCAGCGACTGGCTGGACAGCAAGAGATAGTCTTTCCTCCGTGACAGGATGACCAGCCTGGATTGACAAATTTTTCAGGAGCGGCTAACCACCGCCGTTCCGATTCCCTTATTATCAAGCTGAAGCATCAGCGCACTGTATTTGGGCGCATCGCTACAGGTTGAAAGGGAAGATTGGGCTCGCAGAGAGATGGGACGCCGCGCCCGGGCATCCCGTGGAGCAGGAGTAGTTTGTGGCACGTATTGCAGGGGTAAATATCCCCACCAACAAGCGCGTAGAAATCGCGCTTACCTATATTCATGGCATTGGCCGGACGCGCGCGCGCGCGATCAGGGAGCAGCTGGGCCTGGCGCCAGAGCGCCGGGTTCAAGACCTTACTGACGCGGAAGTCTTGCAAATTCGCGAGACAATTGACCGCGACTACACCGTCGAAGGCGATTTGCGCCGTGACAATGCGATGAATATCAAGCGCCTGATGGACCTCGCCTGCTATCGTGGTCTGCGCCATCGCAAGGGCCTGCCCGTCCGCGGACAGCGCACCCATACCAATGCGCGCACCCGCAAGGGCAAGGCGAAGCCGATCGCAGGGAAGAAAAAATAATGGCACGGGAACCGGCACGGCTGAAACGCCGCGAGCGAAAGAATATCACGTCTGGCGTCGCGCATGTGAATGCCAGTTTTAACAATACGATGATTACGATCACCGATGCGCAGGGTAACGCCATTTCCTGGTCGTCGGCCGGGGCTATGGGTTTCAAGGGCAGCCGCAAGTCGACGCCTTACGCAGCCCAGGTTGCGGCGGAAGATGCAGGTAAGAAAGCGGCCGATCATGGTGTTCGGACGCTGGAAATTGAAGTGAAGGGGCCGGGGTCCGGCCGTGAATCGGCCCTGCGGGCCCTTCAGGCGGTCGGATTTCAGATCACATCTATTCGGGATGTGACGCCGATTCCGCATAATGGTGTGCGTCCTCCGAAGCGGCGGCGTGTCTGAACGAGGGCGGGCGTCGTCAGGCGCTGGTCACTCTGTTCGCGGCTACTGTGTTCGCGGGACACGGAATGGATGAAGTGCGCGGCTATGCCGCGCCAGGGCGAAGGTGAACGAAACGTGTCAGCAGCCTATGCGAAGAACTGGCAGGAACTTAAGAAGCCGGAGGCGCTGGATGTAAAATCCGGTGGCGCCGGCGCGCGAAAAATTTTTGTCGCGGAGCCACTGGAGCGCGGATTCGGGTTGACGCTGGGAAATGCATTGCGGCGCGTTTTACTGTCGAGCCTGCAAGGAGCGGCCGTAACAGCGATCAAGATTGATGGGGCAGTTCACGAATTTTCGTCTTTGCCGGGCGTCCGTGAAGACGTCACCGACATCACATTGAACGTAAAGCAAATTGTGGTACGGATGCAGGGTGACCAGCCCAAGCGGTTGACCGTCTCGGCGACGGGGCCTGGCGAGGTGACTGCCGGTCAGATTGTTACGTCGGGAGATATCGCTATTGCAAATCCTGATCTGGTGATTTGTACGCTGGATGATGGTGCAACCTTTAATGCGGAACTGACCGTGCAAGCCGGCAAGGGTTATGTTCCGGCCGCGCTAAATCGTCCGGCGGATGCGCCGATCGGGCTGATCCCGGTGGATGCCATTTACTCTCCGGTGCGTCAGGTGGCGTACAAGGTAGAGCCTACCCGTGTTGGTCAGGATCTGGATTACGACAGGCTGGCGCTGTCAGTCGAGACGGACGGTTCGGTGACACCCGAGGATGCAGTCGCCTATGCGGCTAGAATCCTGCAGGATCAGTTGCAACTTTTCATCAATTTTGAAGAGCCGGTAGCCCGGCCGGTTCAGGCAACCATGGCGGTTGCCGCGGACGAAGAATCCGTCGATGTCACGATGAACCGTAATCTGCTCAAAAAGGTGGATGAACTCGAACTGTCGGTTCGGTCGGCCAACTGCCTGAAGAACGATAATATTATTTATATTGGCGATCTGGTGCAGAAAACCGAACCGGAAATGCTGCGGACGCCAAACTTTGGCCGTAAGAGCCTGAATGAGATCAAGGAAGTGTTGGCCTCGATGGGTTTACGGCTTGGCATGGACATTCCCGGTTGGCCGCCGGAGAATATCGAGGATCTCGCGAAGAAGCTGGAGCAGGAATTCTAGCTTTTCAATAATGCAGCACAAGGCCGGGCTGGCGCCCGGCCAGGACCGGGGTACCTCGCACGGCCCCCGTACGAACGGAGAAGATAATGCGTCATAGAGTAGCTCACCGCAAACTGGGTCGTACGACCAGCCATCGTATGGCCATGCTGCGGAATATGTCCGCGGCGCTGCTGAAGCACGAACAGATCATCACGACGCTGCCCAAGGCGAAGGAATTGCGTCCATATGTTGAAAAGCTGGTGACGCTCGCCAAGAAGGGCGGTCTGTCGAACCGTCGTCTGGCGCACGCGCGTCTGCAAGACGATGCGCAACTGGTGAAGCTGTTTGATGTGCTCGCGCCGCGTTATGCGTCACGTTCGGGTGGCTACATTCGCATCGTGAAGGCGGGTTTCCGTGCGTCTGACCAGGCAGCGATGGCCGTAATTGAGTTTGTCGATCGGGATGTTTCCGCCAAGGGACAGGATAGCGGTCCGGCTCCGGAAGACGCCGCCTGATCGCAGTAGTTGCTTTCCGGCATTTACTTTTGCCGGGAGCATGTTAAAGCGGCCCGCAGGGGAGGACAGGGAGTAAATGCCGTGTCCGATCGTCGTTCGTTACGCAGCCGCCGACATTACCGCGCCTGGCGCTCCATCGCGACCCGCTGGATGGATAATGATATTTATGGTCATGCCAGCGCGGTCGTCTATTACAGCTGGTTCGATACGGCGGTAAATGCCTGGCTGGTCGAGCAAAAGCTTCTCGATATCGAGCAGGGGATGCTGATCGGTCTCGTTGTGGAAACTGGCTGCACCTACGCCCGACCCGTTGCGTTCCCGTCGGAGGTCCAGGCGGGAATTTCTGTATCCCATATTGGTAACAGTTCGGTGCGCTACGATATCGGACTGTTTTTGGATGGGAATCCGCAACCGGCGGCGCAAGGCTTTTTCACCCATTGCTATGTTGATCGCTCGGATCGGCGTCCGCGTTCCCTGGATGATCGCTGGCGACAAACACTCGCAACGATCGCCCGCGCCCCGGTCTCGCTGGAACTGCCGCAGGCAGGCACCTGACCGGCATCCTCTGGACGCGAACGGCGAATTGCCCCAGGAAGCAGCATGTCCGTAATTGATCGCAACAATAATATTCTGATTCTGGATTTTGGCAGCCAGGTGACGCAGCTGATTGCGCGTCGCGTGCGAGAGGCTGGCGTCTATTGCGAGGTGGTGCCGTTTCATGGAGCGGAAGCCGCACTGGCCAGGATCATGCCCAAAGGTGTCATTCTTTCCGGAGGGCCCGCGAGCGTCACGGCAGAATCGAGCCCGGCGCTGGCGGACGCGGTGCTCGATGCCGGGGTGCCGGTGCTGGGCATTTGCTATGGGCAGCAGGCAATGGTCCGCGCGCTCGGCGGAAGCGTGGCATCAGGTGGCAAGCGGGAATTTGGGCGCGCGGAAATTGAAATCGTCGCTCCTTGCCGGTTATTCGAAGGCCTTTGGACCAAAGGCGAACGTCATGTCGTCTGGATGAGCCACGGCGACCGCGTGGAAGCGCTGCCATCAGGCTTTTCAGTTGTAGCGCGCACGGAGGGAGCGCCGCACGCCTTCATCGCCGACGAGAATCGGCGATTTTATGGCGTGCAGTTCCATCCGGAAGTTCTGCATACCCCTGACGGGCGGCAGTTAATCGAGAACTTTGTCCTGAAGCTGTGTAACGCAGAACCCACCTGGTCGATGGCGAATTTCCGGCAGATGAAGGTTGCCGAAATCCGCGAGCAGGTGGGGGAGGGCAAGGTCATTTGCGGCCTGTCGGGCGGGGTAGATTCCGCCGTGGCTGCCGTACTGATTCATGAGGCGATCGGCGATCATCTGACATGCGTATTCGTCGATCATGGACTCATGCGGCTGGGCGAAGCCGCTCAGGTTACCAGCCTGTTTCGTGACCATTTCCATATTCCGCTGATTGCTGTCGATGCAGCAGACCGGTTTCTGGCCGGGCTGGCAGGTGTCACCGATCCGGAAGCCAAGCGCAAGTTTATCGGCAAGACTTTTATCGATGTGTTCGAGGAACAGGCGCGGCGCATTGGTGGCGCAGATTTTCTTGGTCAGGGCACGCTTTATCCGGATGTGATCGAAAGCGTTTCCTTCACCGGGGGACCGTCGGTAACGATAAAAAGCCATCATAACGTCGGCGGTTTGCCGGAGCGGATGAACATGCAGTTGGTGGAGCCGCTGCGGGAACTGTTCAAGGATGAAGTGCGGGTGCTTGGGCGAGAGCTCGGTCTGCCAGAAATTTTTGTTGGCCGTCATCCATTCCCGGGACCAGGCCTTGCGATTCGTATCCCCGGCGCGGTCGACCGGGATAGCTGCGATATCCTGCGCCAGGCAGATGCAATCTATCTGGAAGAAATCCGCGCCGCCGATCTGTATGATCGCATCTGGCAGGCCTTCGCCGTATTATTGCCGGTGCGCACTGTAGGGGTGATGGGCGATGGACGGACCTACGACCGCGTGTGCGCCTTGCGCGCCGTAACGTCGGTCGATGGCATGACTGCGGACATTTTCCCCTTCGAGGCCAGCTTTCTGTCCCGTGTCGCAACACGAATTGTTAATGAAGTAAAGGGCATCAACCGGGTGGTATATGATTATACCTCAAAGCCGCCCGGCACCATCGAGTGGGAATAAAGCTGCTCGAAAGATGGAGGCCCGAGCCGGAATCGAACCGGCGTGCAAGGATTTGCAGTCCTCTGCGTAACCACTCCGCCATCGGGCCGCCGATGTGTGGACGGGTGCTCTAGCAGCCCTGCGCTGCAGGTGCAATTCCGATAAGGTGTTTCGTGTCAGAAATCTTTTACTGACAGGCGCGTACCCCGCCAACGGGCATGACCAGCGTGTCCTTGCCAGGCTGTTCAATGCGGATAGCACCCTGGCGGATAATTTCGCCGTTGGGTATCGTGGAACCGGGGGCAAAATCGAGGTCCACGCGGATGCTGATGTCTGACGCGCGATAATAGCCGGGCTGGCTATGGGGCAAATCCCGCTGTTTGCTGTCCTTGCGAATCCGTAAGCTGGAGGTGGCTTCGTCGATCATGGCGACGCGCAACGGCGGGGTGGTGCGCGTCCACAAGAAGGCAACGCACCGACCAGATTCCAACTTTTGCTGTGGTAATTCTTCCAGCGGCAGTCCCGGCAGAACGATGGAGGCGGCGGCGGCGATGAGCAGGTTCATCGGGAAATCTCCAGCCGGCTGTTCAGGGTCTCATCCTGATTGCGGCCAATGTACAGTTCAACAAGACGACCGTTGGCGGCTTCGATATCGGCCACAAGCGGCAACAGGATGGCGGATCGCGCTGCGGGGATGTCCAGCGTTACGCGTGTGTCCGTGGCGGTGAGCGTGGCGGTATCGGCAAGCCCCGCCTTCACCAGTACGGCCGTGGCGATGCTGGCGGGCGTCGCGTTTTCCGCTACGACGGCAGTACGACGATGAGCAATCAGAATGGCGGCATCCGCCTGTGCCGCCGCCACGCGGTCGACGGGCGGACGGCGTTGGCCCAATGTCACTGTCGCGCCATCGGCGCTGGCGGCAAACGGCCCGTCCAGGAGTTTTGCGCTGGCGGCGTTGATTGCGTTGGCGTTGCCCGCGAGCGTCAACAACAACTCGCCATCGTCAAGGGCTACGCTGTCCAGCCTCGCACCGGTTGTGGTGGCGAGGCTATGTCCGGCAAATCCGATGCGCGGTGTGATCGCACTGCCTTCGGCGGCGATGCGAGCGGAGGAGAGGGCAGCAACCGCCGTAGCCGCATCATCAGGACGTTGGCCAAGCGCGCGTTCCGCCAGTTCGATGATGGCGGCATCTTCGGCGGCGGCAATGGCGGCGGCGCGACCCTGCGTGATCAACAAGGGCGCAAGCGCCAGCAATAATGCAAGCAGTAAGAGGATTGGCACCAGTACGCGCACCCAGCCCAGCCGCCACCAGCGCACCTTCGGGGCGAATGGACCCTGGCGCAAATCCAGCGGCGGTTGCGCCGGGTGACGGGGTTCGAATTGCGACGGCGCAGCATCGTTTCCGATTGCAGCCGCAAGGGCCGGTTCCATGGCGGCAGCAAAATCTGCGCCGCGCACCAGCGTCAGCCCGCCCAGGGTGGCGGTGGAAGTTTTTTCATGATGCGCTTCGGGGAGCAGCATCGCCGCCGGTACGATATGCGCCGGCTCGACACCCGCCGCCTGAAAATGCGCCAGATGTGCCTGTATCTGCTCCGGATCGATGATCGCCAGCCAGCAACCCCCACCTTCCGCGTCCCCGTGGCCGCTATCCGCCAGCGCCAGATGCAGTTCGTCCAGTGGCCGGGCGGCAAGGTCGGTCGCGCGCATGTGCGCTTCCGCCCGACGGCGGGCCGGTGTCGTTTCCAGCAGGTCGATACGGTGCAGCGCCACATCATCGCCGGGAATCACGCCGATGATCGGGCTGTCCGGCGCGCCGCTGGCGAGCGTTTCCACGCCATCTTCTGTGGCGAGCAACAGGGTCATGCGGAATCTCCGGGTGGGAGCCAGTAACTGGCGGCGACGCGTGCCGGGTTGGCAATCGTGTCAAGCAAATAACGCCGGCGCACGGTAGCGTCGCCATGGCTCGCGTCGATGGTGAGAGTAAGCCAGCGGCTGCTGATGCCGACGACCTCCGCGCCGGAGGTGTCGGGCGTTCCGGACGATGATCCAGCCTCGAAAAACTGGCCGCCGCTGGTCCAGCCTTCCCGCGGGCGGTTGGCAAGCGCGCGGCGGGCTTCGTCCGGCTCCATACCGACGGCAACCAGCAGGGGCGCCTGTTCCGGGCGTATGAAATTGATGTTGATTGCGGTCGCCTCGCGGTTGGGCAACGCGCACAGTAACGGCCCGGCAGCGGCCCAATATTCGACTTTAATGCCGGGGACGGTCAGCCATTCGCTGGCATCTGCCCACAGCAGCCGTTTTTCTGCCAGTAATTTGGCCGTCGCGTTGGCGATCTCCCGCGTTTCCATTGGCGGCACGCCCGCTGCCCCCAGTAATTTGGCAAATTGGGCGGGAGATGTTTGTGGGCGGGTTCCGCGTGCCCCGGGGGCCAGACTGTTGAGGTTGAAGCAACTACTGGCGTCGGCAAAACGCAATATGGCCCTACCGTCATTGATCCGGATTGTTATCGGAGCCGTCAGCAGTTCCGGCTGTTGGCGCGATAGTGCCTTTAACCGGTGTATGGTGTGCGCGCCCGCCTCAAGGCCACTTTGCGCTACCAGCATCGCCTGGGCTTGCGCCTCCGCGTCGCTGACGCGATCCGTCGCGGCGCGCAGGCGTTGCAGGCCAAGGGTGGCAAAACCGGCCAGCAATGCCAGCATCGCCAGCACGGCAAACAGCGCCGCACCGCGTTCCGTGGATCGTATCGGCCTCATGCAGCCACCATGAACTTCATGACGACGGGAATGCCGTCGCCCCGAATCAGCGTCAGTTCGATGGCGCGTGGCAATTCTTCGGGCCGCCGGGGTCGCCATTCGGTCTGCCAGCCATTCCGCCCGACAACCCGCAGCTGCACGGCACGGACGTTATGCACGAGCGCCGTCGCTTCACCTGGTGGTGCGCCGTCGATAGCAGGGAAGCTTTGCCGCAACCAATCCTGCCCGTTATAACCCCAGGCGATTTTCCGGATGCCGGGCACCTGACCGGGCGGGTCGCGGCGCACCAGTACAAAACCATCAGGCAGAAGCGTGAAGGCTGGCAATTGCCCGCCGTCCGCGCCCAGTGTGGGCCGTGCGGCAGCCTGGCCCAGATCCGCCGCGAGCAGTCGGCGCATGCGTTCCAGCGTCTCGATTTCGGCCAGCGCGGTTTCGGTGAACAGGAAGCTGCGCGTCGCGTTGCCGCCCAGTAAAGTGATCGCCATGGTGAGGAAGCTGAACAGCATCAGCGCTACCAGCATCTCGACCAGCGTAAAACCGTTGCGCTTCATGGCGTGCGACGTTTCAATATCTGGCGGGTGGCCAGCGGCGGTTGATCGGCGGCGGCGGCAACGCTGATGGTGACTGTTGCAAGACCGGGCACGTTTTGCGGATCGGGCGACGGGCCGGGCACCGCCCGCCAATGCCATTGCCGACCGGCATTCTGACTGACGCCTTGCAATTCGCTTTCGGGCACGTCGGATGCTGCGAGCAGATCGACGGCGCGATTATCCGCCTCCAGCCGGGCGATGGCAGCAAGCCCCAGCCGGCTGGCGGCGTTGATTTGCAGGGTCTGGAAGCGCAACAGTGTCAGCCCGACAAGGCCGAGCAGCAGCAACGCCACCAGCACTTCCACAAGGGTGAAGCCGCGCGCGGCGTACATGGATCAGTCGCCGCTCCGGATGTCGGCGTCAGGGCCTTCACCGCCCGGTTCACCATCCGCGCCCAGCGACGAAATCTGGAACGCCTGTCCATCCGGGCCGGGCAGCACATAGCGATAGGGCCGGCCCCAGGGATCATCCGGCAGTTTCTTGATCGTCGCACCGGTGGCGGTCGGCGTGGCAAGCACGGCGAGGCCCTGTTCGGTGGTCGGGTAGCGACCGGTGTCGAGCCGGTAGAATTCCAGTGCCTGTTCCAGCAGCGCAATATCGGCCTTCGCCTTTTGCACCTGGGCGCGGCCCTGCATGGGCAACACATTGATAACCACAACGGTGGTCAGCAGGCCGATGATCGCCAGCACGACCAGCAACTCAACGAGCGTGAAGCCCGCTTCGCGGCGGGCGGGTTTCCGATGTTTCATGACGTTCCTATCGCGCTTCCGGCCAAAGTGTTCAGTTGCAGGATGGGCAGCAGAACCGCAAGGATGATGAGGCCGACGAGCCCGCCGAGCACTACGATAATCGCCGGTTCGGCAAGCGCCAGCACGGTTCGGCTGCGGTCCGATAACTGCCGGTCGAGTGATGTGGCGGCGCTTTCCAGCAACGGCCCGAGGCGGCCCGACGCTTCCCCCGATTGGGCCAGCGACACCAGCAGCCCTGGCGCGTGTGGCAACAGCGGCAGGCTGGCGGAAAGGGAACTTCCGGCGCGCACCTGGGCGGCAATTTTCAGCGACGCGTCGCGCCATGCCTGATTGCCCAATGTTGGCGCAGTGAGTTGCAGTGCTTCGGCCAGCGGTAGCCCCGCACCCAGCATCGTCGCCAGCAGTCGCGCCCACCGCACAGCTTCCAGCGCCGAGAGCCAGCCCCCGACGCCTGGCAGGCGCAGCAACATCGCATCCAGCCACGCCCGCCATTCCGGCCGGCGTAACGCCAGCCACAGGCCACAAAGCAAGACGATCAGCAATAGCGCCAGTATCCACCACCAGTCTCGCACCGCTTGCGATACGGCAAGCACCGCGCGGGTAAGGAACGGCAGCGGCGCGCCGCTTTGTACAAGCTGTTCGGCAATGGCCGGCACCACAAACACCAGCATCGCCACAATCACGCCAAGCGCCACCAGCAACAAGAGCACCGGATAGGCCAGCGCGGAGATCAGCCGCGAGCGCAACGCTGCCTGCGCCTCCAGCATGTCTGCCAGGCGATTGAGCAACAGGGACAAGCGACCGGACGCCTCGCCCGCCGCAATCGTGGCGCGGATTTCCGCCGGAAAGGCGGAGGCGGGCAGGGCTGTCGCCAGCGGGCTGCCGGCCTGCAGGGCGCGATGGGTGCGCTGCAAAACCTGCGTCTCGGCGCGGCCACCAGGCTGGCGGGCGAGCGTGGCCACGGAATCCGAAACCGGCATCACCGCCGTCAGCGTCGCCAGTTGCCGGATCAGCGTTGCGCGACCTTGCAGCTTCAGCGTGGGCGCAGCCGTGGCGTTTGTCCGGCCAAATGTGATCGGTCGTTTCCAGAACGGCAGCGCCGCCGTCATGCAGCGGCCTCATACTCTGGCCCGCCCTGAAACAGCGGCAATATTTCAGTCGGCGTCGTCTGGCGCTGCAATACAGCCAGTCGCGCGGATTCCCGTAGCGAACGGCGTAGACCTGCGGCTTCCAGTTGTGCTTCGCTGGCGCCATCGTTAATCAGGGCGCGAACCGGCGCATCGGCGGCGATCAGTTCGAACAGGCCCTGGCGGCGCTGGAAGCCGGTATGGCGGCACTGGTCACAGCCATTCGCCTTGGCGCCCATGGTTCCGGCGGGCAGATCGAGCAGGGCCGCCAGCGCCGGGGCCAGCGGTTCCTCCGTGGCGCAATTGCCGCAGACCAGCCGCACCAGCCGTTGCGCCACGACGGCGCGCAAGGTAGCGGCGATCAGGAAGGTTTCCACGCCGAAATCCCGCAGACGGGTAATGGCGCCGGCGGCGGAATTGGCATGCACGGTCGACAGCACAAGGTGCCCGGTCAGCGCCGCCTGCACGGCAATTTCGGCGGTTTCACGGTCGCGGATTTCGCCGACCATCACGACATCCGGATCTTGCCGCAAGATCGCCCGCAACCCTTGTGCAAAGGTCAGGCCGACGCGCGTATCCACCTGCGTCTGGCCAACGCCTGGCACGGCATATTCCACCGGATCTTCCACCGTCAGAATGTTGCGTTTGCCATCGTTCAGCAGTTTCAGCGCGGCATAGAGCGTCGTCGTCTTTCCCGCGCCTGTCGGCCCCGTCACCAATAATATGCCGTTCGGCGCGGTCAGCGCCGAAGACAGCGCCTTTTCCGTCGCCGCATCCAGCCCGAGTTGGTTGAGGGACAGGGCCACAGACGCCTGATCGAGAATCCGCATCACTACCCGCTCACCGCCGCGCGCCGGCAACGTCGAAACCCGCACATCGAGGCCGCGATTGCCGAGCGTCAGCGAAATCCGGCCATCCTGCGGCAAGCGTTTCTCGGCAATATCCAGCCGTGCCATCACCTTCACCCGCGACACCAGCATCGGCGCGACTGCCGCTGGCAGGCGTAACACTTCTTCCATCACCCCGTCGCGGCGCAGTCGCACCACCATGCCTTCGTCCGCCGGTTCCAGATGGATATCGCTCGCGCCCTGTTGCACCGCCTGGGCAACCAGCGCGTTGATCAGCCGGATCACCGGGGCGCTGTCATCATTGTCGAGCAGGTCGGCGGTTTCACGCGCCAGTGATTCGAGACTGGTCGCCGCCGCCGCATCGGCCATCGCTGACAGTCCGTCGGTCGCATAGGTTTCGGACAGCAGCCGGTCGAACGCTTCCACCGACAGGGGTTGTGGGGTCAGCGCATGGCCCGCCACCCGGCGCGCCTCGATGATGGCCGCCGGTTTCGTGTCAGCGGTAAACGCCAGACGCTCGCGATCGGCGGTGATCAGCACGCCATGCAGACGCGCAAAGGCATAGGGCAGAAGCGGCGGGGCGAGGATCATGGCCGGGGTTCGCCGGGGGCTTCGACTGCTGCAGGCTTCGCGGGCGGAAATGGGTGCGGCTGATAAGGCGGCAGGGTGCGCAGATAATCGTAGGCCATCGCATCCAGCGAGGACGCACCATCGCGGCGAATCTGATCCTGGCGGATGCTGTCCCAGCGGTTGGCGGTCAGCGCGTCGCTTTCGGTCTGGTTACGTACGATGGAGGGGCGAATGAAGACCATCAGATTGGTTTTCACGCGTGAATTGTTGCGCGATTTGAACAGTTCGCCGATGCCGGGAATATCACCGAGCAACGGTACTTTTTGCAGCGATCTCCGTTCGTTATCATCCAACAAGCCGCCCAGCGCGATAATCTGGCCATCGGCGACCGTCACCGAGGTCTCAATCTCCCGCTTGTTCAGCACGAAATCCCGTTCGGCCACAGTCGAGGCTATGGACGATACCACCTGCTTGATCGCCATCGTGACTGTGCCGCCCGCATTGATTTGCGGTTTCACCGCCAGCTGCACGCCGACATCCTGGCGATCCACGGTACGGAAACTGTTATCGAGATTATTGCCGAGCGCTTCGCCGGTTGTCACGGGAATTTCCTGCCCCACGAGAATCCGCGCCGGCTGATTGTCGAGCGTTAGCACGGATGGCGTCGACAACATATTGGAATTGACGTCGTTTTTTACCGCATTGATGATAAAGCCGAAGATGCTGTTGCCCGATTGGCCGAGACCGCCGAAATTGCCGCCGATCGGCGCGGGGCCGCCACCCGCGCCCAACAGCGACGCAACCGCCGCTTCCGTCAACGCATCCGCCGCGCCGCCGGGCGGGATGATGCCGCGCTCCGCAGCAACGGCTCCGGCCAGCGCCAGAATGTTGGGTGCGGCATTCGAATAGTTGGTCGCCATGAAGGGGATAGCGCCGTTGGTGCCCGACAGCATGAATTGCACGCCAAGCTGGCGCGCGGCAGTGTCGGAGATTTCGACGATAATCGCTTCCACCTGAACCTGGGCGCGGCGGGTATCGAGCTGGCGAATTACCTCGCCCAGCTGCCGCTGGATTTCCGATCTCGCCGAGATGATGATGGCGTTCGCACCCTCATATCGCGCGATGATCGCGCTTTTGCGCGGGTCGCCCGCCGCCACGCCGACATTGCTTGCCGTAAGCGCTGCCGCAGGGGCCGATGCCGGCGTCGCCAGGCCACTATCCTGTGCACCGCCACCGCCTTGCCGGTCCCCGCCGCCAAATGGCGTTCCGGCGAGGCTGGCGGTGGCGGCGGCCGATCCGCTCGTCGTCGGGCTTTGGCCCATTAATTGCTGCAACACCGGCATCACCGATGCGGCATCCGCATGTTGCAGAAAAATTACGCGCACTTCCGAACCGGACGCTGCTTTCAGATCGAGGTCGCGCGCCATAGCCGCGACCTTTTGCACCTGCGCCGGCTCGCCGCGAATGGCGATGGCGTTGGACGCATCGACCGGCACGACCGTCACCGCCGCACGACCGCTTTCGCCGGGCGCCATCAGCGCGCCCAGCGATTGCGCCAGATCGCGCGCGCCGGCATTGGTCAGCGCGACGATAGTGGCCGTCGAACGATCCTGATCCACCTGACCCAGGATCGTGCGCATACGGGCGATATTATCGGCGAAATCGGTCACGATCACCACATTGCCGGCGCGATTTGCTGCCGCGGCGCCGTTGCGGGACAATATCGGGCGCAGTGACTCGATTGCCTGGGCGGCATCGACGGACGTCAGCGGGATGGCGCTGGTGATAAAACGCGTGCCGTCGGCGGTCGCACCCGCCCCGGCTCCCGCTTCAGCGGGCTGAATGCGATATTGCCCGTTGCCCATCGGCACCGCCACATGGCCGTTCGCCCGAAGCGTCGCCAGAAACAGTTCAAAATAGGCTGCCCGGCCCAGGGGCTGTTCCGATACGACCGACACCTTGCCCTGCACGCGCGGGTCGATCACGAAACTGCTGCCCGTCACCTTGGCGACATCGTCAATAAACGCGCGAATATCGGCGTCGCGCAGGTTGACCATCGTTTGCGCGGCGACGGGATGGGCCAGCGACAGCAACAGCGCCAGCATCAGGGGACGGGCAGGGCGTATTTTCATTGGCTCACTTTGTCTGGCAGGCAATTAATCGGCGGAATGGTCAGAAGGCGGCGGCAAATCCGGTACATCGGAGCCAGTCATCATCTCATCGCCATCGGCGGGCACGGACATAACGCCATCGGCGCCGGGATCATAGCGCTGCACCTGGCCGTCGCCCCCGGAATCGAGCCACAAGGTCTCCCGCGCGCCGCCATGCTCCAGAACGACATGGTCGATGGCGACAGCCGCCAGGGTCACGTCATCGTTCACGGCCTCGCCCGAAAGATAAACCTTCTGCTCCCCCTCGCCCGTGGCGATGATAGCAGCGCCACGCCCGGTGGCGCTGTCGGTGCGAATCCCGTGCAGGCTGAAGGGCAGGGCGGTGACGGGAAGGTTTTCTCCACCTGCGGAACTTGCGAAAAACGGGTCGATTGCGGCGAGTTGTTCTCTTTCCGCGATGAATGGCGCATGGAACGCCGGCACTGGTGGCTGTGGCGCCAGCCAGGCTGAAACCGCCCGAAATCCCAGCCACAGGACGAGCAACATCAGGCTGAAAACCAGCACATGGCCCATATGAAGCCGGATTCGCCATGACCGGGTATCCTTCATGCGATCCGATTCGGATGAGCGCCCCGACGGAAGCGGCAGGCATGGGTGAAGAGGGAAAAAATAAAACAGAACCTTGTGGAATCTACGAACAGCGCGGGACATGGCGCAAATATATAAAACTTTTGTGTCGCCATCGCTTGCACGTCAGCCTGCTCGCCCGTCATGCCCCGTCGCCTGGCCTCTTGTCATGCGAAAGCGTACGCGGCAACCGCATAAACGCCCCGCGACAGAGTAGCATTAACATATTCTGCGCATTTGCGTCGCCTGCGCCCGAGGATGACATAAAACTTTAATAAATATGCAACCATATTGTCTCCTGATTGGCATCATTCTGCAATGAACAACAGCTAAGGCGGCCCAGAGCGCAGGGTGCGGATCGCGGGTGGTCCCGTTTGCGCCCCGCTTCACAGGCCCATTCCAAAGGGGGATTCATGTCTCAGCTTCGTGCACTTTTGCTGATCGGTTCCGCTGCGTTCGCGCTTGCAGCTTGCGGCGCTGACGATGTCGCTTCTCCCGGAGAGGGAGTGATTGTCCAGCCGGTCAACCCGACGCCTCCGCCGGTTAATCCCGATCCCGATCCCGATCCCAATGAACCGGGCGAAGTGCCGACCACCTGCCCGACCGGCACAACCAATGCCGGCATTTTTGAAGGTTTGCGCAACTGTCAGCTGAGTGGCCGGATTACCGGCAATCTGAATCTGCCTAACGTCGAAGGCGTGATCTACTCGCTTTCCGGTGGTGTGCGGGTCGGCAGCGATGTCGGCGGTGACGGCAACAAGGCGGGTGGCGCGCAAGGCATTTTGTCGATCGATCCAGGGGTTCTGATCTTTGGCGAATCCGGCGCGGACTTTCTGCTGATCGAGCGCGGCTCGCAAATTCGTGCCGTTGGTGAAGCGCAGAAGCCCATCGTATTTACCAGCGCCGCCAACGTGCGCGGCGAATCCACCGCGTCCTCCATCGGTCAGTGGGGTGGTCTCGTCATTCTGGGCCGTGCTCCCATCCACACCTGCATCGGCGTTGGCGTCCAGGGCGGCACAGCGGGTTGCGAAAGCCAGGTTGAGGGTGCCGATGGTTTCTACGGTGGCGCAACGGCTAACGACAATTCCGGCCGTCTCGAATATGTTCAGGTTCGCTATTCTGGCTTTGAAGTCACGACCGGCAACGAGTTGAACGGTATTACGCTCGCCGGCGTCGGTTCGGGCACTACGATCCGCAACGTTCAGGTCCACAACAGCTCGGACGATGGCATCGAGTGGTTCGGTGGCACCGTGAACGGCAAATATCTGGTTCTGACGGGTATCGACGACGACTCGCTCGACACCGATCTCGGTTATCGCGGGGTGAACCAGTTCGTGCTGGTCCAGCAGCGTACCGAAGGCGGTGATTTCGTGATCGAGGCCGAAAGCGACGGCAACGACCTGCTGACCCCGCGTTCGAGGCCGGTGTTCGCGAACTTCACCTTCCTCGGAAACCGTACCGGGGCTGTTGTTATGATGCGTGGCGGCACGGATTATGGCCTGTATAATGGCGTAATCAACAGCACGACCGCATCCGCCTGCGTGCAACTGCGCGGGCAGCAAACGATCGCCGCCGCCAATCCGGCGATTGAGGAAGAAGGCCCGCCGGTCTTCGCTTCGGTCTTTATGTCTTGCACCAAGGCCAGCGGCATTGGTCACAGCAGCAGCAGCGTGACCGACCAGCAAGTGATTAATATTCTGACCGGCAACAATAACGTGCTGGGCGGCACCTCCACGCTGACCAACACCTATTTCCCGGGCGCCAATGAAAATGCGGTTCCGGCCTTCGCCACGCTCTCGGCGGTGAATCCGTTCCTGGTGAATACCGATTATGTCGGTGCATTCCGTGATGCGGCCGACACCTGGTTTGCCGGCTGGACCTGCGGACTTCCGGGGCAAACGAGCTGCACCGCGGCGGCCCGCCCGATTCGCTAAGGTTATCTGTGTTGTTGCGGGGCGCACTTGCGGCGTCCCGCAACCCTTCTTTGATGTCCGGGGGACTTCCGATGGAAAAGCCGAGCCTTGCCATGTTGCTCATGGCGTCGACTGCGCTGGGAGCAGCGCCGCTCAGTGCGCAGCAAATGCCCGACAGTGGCGAAAATGAGCCGGCGACCGAGGCCGAGGGCGGTCCTCAGGCCGACATTTCGATACCGGGCGGTGGCTTGTCGGGTCAGGATATTGTCGTCATCGGACGGCATATCCCCAATCCGATCCGTGCCACGCCTTCCGTGGTATCGGTGCTTTCCATGGAAGACATGAGCCGGGGCGGCGAAGGCGATATCGCCGGCGCGCTGAAACGGGTCACCGGTCTGTCGGTTGTTGGCGGCAAGTATGTTTATGTCCGTGGTCTGGGGGAGCGCTATTCGCTCGCGCTGTTGAACGGTTTGCCTATTCCATCCCCGGAACCATTACGCCGGGTGGTTCCGCTGGATATTTTCCCGACCGATATCCTGGCATCCACCATGGTCCAGAAAAGCTATTCCGTTAACTTTCCCGGTGAATTTGGCGGCGGCGTCATCAACCTGACTACACGCGCCATTCCCGAAGAATCCTTCCTGAACATATCCGGCTCTGTCGGCGGGAATACCGAAACCACGCTGCAGACCGGTTACACCTATTATGGTTCCCGCACGGACTGGACCGGTTTCGATAATGGCGCCCGCAGTATTCCTACACCGCTTGCCAATGCGATGAGCGCGGGCAAGTTGATCGGCCCGGCGACGTTCAGCCCGGATGAACTGAAGACCATCACCGCCAGCCTTTCCAATGCCAACACCAATCTCATTCAGCGCAACGATGATATTCCTGCCAATTTCTCGGTGGGTTTCACCGGCGGTAAAAGCTGGGATATCGGCGAATCGCGGATCGGTTTGATTTTTTCCGGCAACTGGTCGAACGAGTGGGAAACCCGCGGCGGTCTTCAGCAGTCAGTCACCGGTATTTCGGTGGTCGACGGTGAGCAGGTGCTGATCCCTAACCAGGATTATCAGTTCATGTCGACTGAAAACCGGGTGAAAGTGAATGCTCTTGTCGGCATTGGCGCTGAATTCGGCGAACATAGTGTTCGACTTACCAATGTTTTCATTCGCGATACGCTGAAAGAAGCGCGGATCCAGAACGGTATCAACGAAATTAACGTTGGATCGGACCGGGTGTCGCGCAATTACACAAGCTGGTTTAATCGGCAATTGTTCTCCACATCGGCAGTGGGTGATTTCAATTTTGGTGATTTCCATGTTGACTTGCGTGGAACCTGGGCGAAATCACACCGTAAATCTCCATATGAACGCGTAAACAGCTATCGTTATTCCGAAGAATATGGCGATTATTTTAACGATCTCCGTACCAACGGCACCGGCAGCACTATCGCTTTCTCCAATCTTGGCGATGAAATCTGGGCAGGCGGCGTCGATTTGGCGTGGGACGCGCCCACGGCGCGCCCACTGACCGTAACGGCGGGCTATGCCTACACGGATAATACGCGCAGTGCGGTACGTCGCGATTTCACCTATGAATCGAACAGCATACTGCCCGCCGAAGTTTCGCAGCAACGGCCCGATTATCTGTTGTCCGACTTTAATGTTTATAATTTCGGTGTTCGTTTACGCGAAAGTTCCGGAGCGCTGGGCGCTGCCGCCTATGACGCCGGACTTGAGGTTCACGCGGGATATGGACAGATTGAGGCCGAACTGGCTGACGGTCTTCGTGTCACGGCTGGTGTGCGCTACGAAGACGGCAAGATGTTTGTTACGCCGCTGGATTTGTTCGGAACCGGCGCCGGGAGTGAAGTGCTTCTTCCGACCAGGATAGAGAATAGTTATTGGCTTCCTGCGGCCACAGTAACATGGAACTTCGCCGAAGACATGCAGTTGCGTTTTTCGGGGTCGAAAACGATCGCCCGCCCGCAATTCCGCGAATTGGCCCGACAAACCTACCTGGATACAGATACGGACCGTACATCCTTCGGGAACCCGTTCCTCGTCGACTCGGAACTGGTCAACGTCGAAGGGCGCTATGAATGGTATATGGGCCGTGACGAGCGGCTGCAGGTAGGCGCGTTCTGGAAGAAGATCGATCGTCCGATTGAGACAGTATCCTTCCAGCAGGGCGGTACTGTCTATACGACCTTCGCCAACGCCCCTGAAGCCACACTGTACGGCGCCGAGGCGGAGGTGCAAAAGTTCATTCCGCTCGACGCTGGTGGCTGGCTGACCGATCGGCGGATCCTTCTCTCCGGAAACTACACCTACACGAAATCTGAAATCAAGGTTGGTGAAGGCGACGTCACCTATCCGGTAAATGCAGGCGGGGGAGAAAGACCGGCTACCGACCTGTTTACGGACGGCGAGGCGATGACCGGGCAATCCGATCATATCGGCAACGTCCAGATCGGCCTGCAACGTGAGGGCACGCTCTCCGAACAGACGCTGCTGTTCACCTATGCCAGCACGCGCGTTGCCCAGCGGGGACCCGGCGCAACGCCGGATATTATCGAAAAGCCCGGTATCCGGCTCGATCTGGTGCTGCGCGAGGAAATCGACTTCGGCAGCTTTCCGCTGGAACTGAAATTCGAGGCCCGCAACCTGACCGGAACCGGCTTCCGCGAATATCAGGAACTGGGTGCAAGCCGGATCTATACGAATAAATATGATCTGGGTCGCAGCTTCTCCTTTGGCGTAACCGCCAAATTCTGAACGTAAGGGCCGGGGAACAGGGGCTTGACAGTCTCTGTTCCCCGGCGGAGACTTACGGGCATGGAAGTTCAGGATAACCCAGCGCAAAAGCGCTTCGAAATGCCTCTGGGTGAAGACGATCTGGCGGTTGTCGACTATGTCGAGAAAGACGGCGTTTTGCACCTCACTCATACAGGGGTGCCATCCGCCTGGGAGGGCAAGGGCATCGGCTCAAAACTGGTGACGGGCGTATTCGATCTGCTGCGGGCCAGCGGGCGCAAGGCCTTTCCGGTATGTCCATTCATCGTTGCGGTCGCTCGCCGCAAACCCGAATATGCCGACGTAATCGCCGGATAACCCGGCCATATCATCGAAAGTTGTAGGGAACCGCCGTTCGTACATTTGGTTCGATGTGGATTTCGCTGGCCGCCGGCGGAAAGGCGCGCTGATCGCAGTCGGCGCGGGGGCAAATGCGGCACGAACTGCCGATAGGCGTCGCCGTGCCACCAATGCCCAGGCTGTCGGCATAGATAAATTGCCGCGCATGGCTTTCCTCACACCCAAGCGCGACGGCATAGCGGCGCGGTGGCCGACGATAGCTGCCAGAGGGTTTCACAAGGCCCTTCGCCATAATCATATAGCGAATGCCGTCCGGTGTTTCGGCATGCTGCACCAGAATGCGATCCGGGATGGCGACGGCTTCATGCATGATCCACAGCGGGCAGGCGCCGCCAAAGCGGGCGAACTGCAGCCGCGTGGCTGAATGGCGCTTGGTAATATTGCCGGCCATATCCACCCGGCAGAAAAAGAAAGGAATCCCCGGCGCGCCGGGACGCTGCAGCGTTGAAAGACGATGACAGGTTTGCTCGAAACTGGTTCCGAAATTCTGGCGCAGCCGGTCGATATCGTGGCGGCAGACCCGCGCCGCCGCACGAAAGCGGCTATAAGGCATCAGGAGCGCGCCGGCGGCATAATTGGCCAAGCCCGCCGCCAGCAACTGCCGCCCGGCGTCAGGGGCAATACCCGACTGTTCGACGATTCCGGCAATGCTGTCGGCGAATTGCAGGCGCACATATTGGTGCGCCAGCGCGAACAGGGTGGTTTCCGGCGGCTGCGAACGATCCACCCGCAATTCCCGCGCGGCGGGATCGAAACTGCGCAATCGACCCTCATGATCCGCCAGCGACACCACGCTTACACCAAAACGCCGCCATAATTGCTCCCGTAACACCGTTGCCGGATCGCCATCGGGCAGTTGGCCAGCGATCGTTTCGGCTTCCCTGTCGAGGCGGTCGATGTAATTGCTTTCCGCGTGAAACCAGTCGCGCACGGCTTCCCACGGCAGGCGGTGCGGCTCGCCGGCTCCTGCCTCGACCTGATCGTCGAGGATGCGCAATTGCTCCTGCGAACGCCGAAATGCAGCGTGCAGGGCGACCATGCGCTGCGCCATCAGCGGCTGTTGCCGCAGGCCACGCTCGGCCTCGCCAGCGGTCAGACGGGCCGCGGGAACGCTTGGGTCTGCGGCAGCCTCCAGCGTTTCGGCCAGCAATATGGCCGCGTCTTCAGGGTCCCCCATGGTCCACTGGGCAGGAAAAGCACGTGTCAGCGCCAGCAATACGGGGGCGGTAAGCGGGCGCTCTCCCGTCTCCATTTGGGACAGGTAAGGCACAGAGATCCCGATCTTTCGTGCCATATCAGCCTGATTCATGCCGACGCTGCGGCGTAACTCACGCAAACGATGTCCGGCAAAAACAGGTCGGGAAACAGAAGACATGGCACCGGTATAATCTGCAGAATCGACCCCTGCAACTTTGCAAGATTGCACTTGCGTCTATCGGCCATCTTCGCGACAAGCGCGGCCTGTTGTCAGAAGGATTAAGGTCTTGTCTTCCACGATCGAGGAACTGGAACGGCGGCGTGCTGCTGCGCGGTTGGGTGGCGGCGAAGCCCGGATCGAGGCGCAGCACCGGCGCGGGAAGCTGACCGCGCGCGAGCGGCTGGAAATACTGCTGGACGAAGGTTCCTTTGAGGAGCTGGACATGTTTGTCGAGCATAATTGCGTCGATTTTGGCATGGAAAACCAGAAGATTCCCGGCGATGGCGTGGTTACCGGCTCCGGCACGGTGAACGGCCGGCTGGTTTTCGTGTTCAGCCAGGATTTTACCGTATTCGGCGGCGCACTTTCCGAACGCCACGCCACCAAGATCTGCAAGATCATGGATATGGCGATGAAAGTAGGTGCGCCGGTCATTGGCCTTAACGATTCCGGCGGCGCGCGTATCCAGGAAGGTGTGGCAAGCCTCGCCGGCTATGCCGAGGTGTTTCAGCGCAATGTGCTGGCGTCTGGCGTGGTTCCGCAATTGTCGCTGATCATGGGGCCATGCGCCGGTGGCGCGGTCTATTCACCAGCGATGACGGACTTCATCTTTATGGTGAAGGATTCCAGCTATATGTTCGTGACCGGGCCGGATGTGGTGAAGACGGTTACGAACGAGATCGTCACCCAGGAAGAATTGGGCGGGGCGGTTACGCACACGACCAAATCTTCGGTTGCCGATGTGGCGTTCGAAAACGACATAGAGACGCTGTTGGCGGCGCGGGATTTCATCGATTTCCTGCCGGCATCGAATCGCGAAGGTGTGCCGGAGCGCCCCACGGACGATCCGTGGGACCGGCTGGAAAACAGCCTGGACACGTTGATTCCGCCGAGCGCCAACCAGCCCTATGACATGCATGAATTGATCGCCAAGGTCGTGGACGAGGGCGATTTTTTCGAACTGCAGCCCAAACATGCAGGCAATATCATTATCGGGTTCGGGCGCGTCGAAGGCCGGACAGTGGGTATCGTTGCCAACCAGCCGATGGTGCTGGCGGGGGTTCTCGATATCAACAGCTCGAAAAAGGCCGCGCGTTTCGTGCGCTTTTGCGATGCCTTCGAGATTCCGATCGTTACCTTCGTGGATGTCCCCGGGTTCCTTCCTGGCGTCGCGCAGGAGCATAATGGCATCATCAAGCATGGCGCGAAACTGCTGTTTGCCTACGCCGAGGCCACCGTTCCCAAGATTACCGTCATTACCCGAAAGGCTTATGGCGGGGCCTATGACGTGATGAGTTCGAAGCATTTACGGGGGGATCTGAACTATGCCTGGCCGACGGCGGAAATCGCCGTGATGGGCGCCAAGGGCGCGGTGGAGATTATTTTCCGTAAAGACGCCGGTGATGCTGAAAAGATTGCTGCCAGCACGGCGGAATATGAAGCGCGCTTCGCCAATCCTTTCGTTGCGGCCTCCAAGGGTTTTATCGACGAAGTGATCATGCCGCATTCCACCCGGCGCCGCATCGCGCTGGGCTTGCGGAAGCTGCGGAACAAGCATCTGGAAAACCCGTGGAAAAAGCACGACAACATCCCGTTGTAATCAAGGTGCAGCCGCATAACAAAGGCAGGCGAGGATGAAACTGGGCCGTATGAATCACATTGGCGTCGCGACACCGGATCTCGACGCTACCATCGCTTTTTACCGTGATGTGTTGGGCGCAACCGATATCACTGAGCCGTTTGTGCTGGAAAGCCAGCAGGTTCGGGTGTGCTTCGTCAATACGCCCGGCGAAAATGGTACGGCGGGGACCCAGGTAGAACTACTGCAGCCGACTTCGCCTGATTCCGCTGTCGGAAAGTGGCTGGAAAAGAACCCCGCTGGCGGTCAGCATCACGTCTGTTATGAAGTTCCCGACATTCATGTCGCCAAAGCCTGGTTTGAAGGCAAGGGCGCACGAGTTCTGGGCGAGCCCCGCATCGGGGCGCATGGAACCTTGATCTTTTTCGTCCATCCGAAAGACATGGGTGGAGTGCTGACAGAAATCATGGAAACGCCGAAGGAAGGCGCGCACGCATGAGCGATAAACCGACAGTCGAACAATGGGCCGCCGCCGCCGCGAAAGAGGTGAAAGGCCGCGATCTTACCTGGCATACGCCTGAAGGCATTGCCGTAAAGCCGCTGTATACACAGGAAGATGTGAAGGAAATCGATCCCGGACTGCCCGGTTTCGCGCCGTTTACGCGCGGTGTCCGCGCATCCATGTATGCCGGCCGCCCCTGGACCATCCGCCAATATGCCGGTTTTTCGACAGCCGAAGAATCCAACGCCTTTTACCATCGCAATCTGAAGGCCGGCCAAAAGGGGCTTTCGGTAGCGTTCGACCTCGCTACCCATCGGGGCTATGATTCCGACCATCCGCGTGTGCCGGGCGATGTCGGCAAGGCAGGCGTTGCCATCGATAGCGTCGAGGATATGAAAATCCTGTTCGACGGTATCCCGCTTGACAAAATGTCGGTGTCGATGACGATGAACGGCGCGGTTATTCCCGTTCTGGCGTTCTTCATCGTTGCCGGGGAAGAGCAGGGCGTGCCTCAGGAGCAACTGGATGGCACCATCCAGAATGATATCCTGAAGGAATTCATGGTCCGCAACACCTATATCTATCCGCCCGAGCCGTCGATGCGGATTATTTCGGATATTTTTGCGTATACTTCGGCGCATATGCCGAAGTTCAACTCCATTTCAATTTCCGGCTATCACATGCAGGAGGCCGGTGCGACGCAGGTGCAGGAACTCGCCTTCACCATCGCCGATGGCCGCGAATATGTGAAATATGGCGTGGCTTCCGGCCTCGACATCGATAAATTCGCCGGGAGGCTCAGCTTTTTCTTCGCCATCGGCATGAATTTCTTCATGGAAGTGGCGAAGCTGCGCGCGGCGCGCAAGCTGTGGCACCGGGTGATGACGGATCTTGGGGCAAAGGACGAACGGTCCAAAATGCTCCGCACCCACTGCCAGACCTCGGGCGTCTCGTTGACCGAGCAGGACCCGTATAACAACGTAATCCGCACCACGATCGAGGCGATGGCCGCGATGCTGGGTGGTACGCAATCGCTGCACACCAATGCGTTGGATGAAGCCATTGCATTGCCGACGGATTTTTCGGCACGAATTGCCCGCAACACGCAGATCGTCATCCAGGAAGAGACGGGCATGTGCAATGTCGTCGATCCGCTGGGCGGCAGCTATTATATCGAGGCACTGACCGAAGAGCTGGTGAACCGCGCGTGGGAGATTATCGAGCGCGTCGAAGCTGATGGCGGCATGGCGAAGGCTGTTGCCGCCGGCTGGCCGAAGGCGATGATCGAGGAAGCCTCGGCGGCGCGCGCGGCACGGGTCGACCGTGGCGAAGAAGTAATTGTCGGCGTCAACAAATATCGCCTGGCGGAAGAAGAAGAGATCGAGATTCTCGATGTCGACAACCATGCCGTGCGCGATGCCCAGATTGCCCGTATCAACAAGATGAGGGCTGAGCGGGATGAAGCCGCCTGTCAGGCCGCCCTCGATGCGCTGCGGGAAGGCGCGAAGGGCAAGGAAAATCTGTTAGGCCTCGCGGTCGAATGCGCACGGCAACGGGCGACGCTTGGCGAAATCAGTCAGGCGATGGAAGATGTATTCGGTCGCTACGGTACGCAGCCGACGCCGGTAAAGGGCATTTACGGCGGCGCTTATGGTGACGACGCGCGCTGGGCAGGGTTGAAAGAGGGTGTTGCCGCCATCGAGCGGCGTAAAGGCCGGAAGCCGAAAATGCTGGTCGCAAAAATGGGCCAGGATGGGCATGACCGCGGCGCCAATCTGGTGTCTTCGGCCTTTGGCGACCTCGGTTTCGACATTGTCCCCGGACCATTGTTCCAGACGCCCCGCGAGGCGGCCGATCTGGCGCTGAAGGAAGAAGTCGATGTTGTCGGTGCATCCAGCCTTGCGGCCGGCCACAAGACGCTGATCCCCGAACTGATCGACCTGCTGAAAGATGCCGGTCGGGCGGATATCAAGGTCGTTGCCGGGGGCGTCATCCCGGCGCAGGACTATGATGCCCTGCGCGAGGCCGGGGTTCAGGCGATTTTCGGGCCGGGCACCAATCTGGTGGCCGCAGCCGAAGAAGTCTTGCGGTTGCTTGGCCATAACCAGCCGCCACGCGACGAAGCCGCGGAATAGACGGAAATATTGGCGAACAAGAGGGTTCGATGCTGAAAAAGATTCTGATCGCCAATCGTGGCGAAATTGCCTGCCGCGTGATTCGTACTGCTCGCAAAATGGGGCTGAAGACGGTCGCCGTTTATTCGGACGCGGATGCGCGCAGCCCGCATGTCTTGATGGCGGACGAAGCGGTGCGCCTGGGGCCGCCGCCGGCGTCTGAATCCTATCTTCGGGCTGATCTTATCCTGAAGGCCGCGAAGGATACGGGTGCGGATTGCATCCATCCCGGCTATGGTTTCCTGTCCGAGCGGGAAAGCTTCGCGCAAGCCTGCGCCGATGCGGGCATTTCGTTCGTTGGTCCGCCGCCAAAAGCCATTGCTGCCATGGGCGACAAGATCGAATCCAAAAAACTGGCGAAAGCCGCAGGCGTCAGCGTCGTGCCGGGTTTTGTTGGCGAGATCGAATCGACCGATCATGCCGTCGAAATCGCCAATGGCATCGGCTATCCGGTGATGATGAAGGCGTCGGCGGGCGGCGGCGGCAAGGGCATGCGTCTTGCCTGGTCCGAACAGGATGTGCGCGAGAATTTCGAGAGCGTGAAGCGGGAAGGTCTGTCGAGCTTTGGCGACGACCGGGTTTTCATCGAGAAATTCATTGAACAGCCTCGTCATATCGAAATTCAGGTGCTGGGCGACCAGCATGGCAATATCCTGTATCTGGGCGAGCGTGAATGTTCGATCCAGCGCCGTCACCAGAAGGTGGTCGAAGAGGCGCCGTCGCCGTTCGTGACGCCTGAAATGCGCCGTGAAATGGGCGAGCAGGCCGTGGCGCTGGCGCGGGCAGTGGGCTATTATTCCGCCGGTACGGTGGAGCTGATCGTCGGGGCAGACCGTAGTTTCTACTTCCTGGAAATGAATACGCGTTTGCAGGTCGAACACCCGGTTACGGAATGCATCACCGGGCTGGACCTTGTGGAGCAAATGATCCGCATCGCCGCCGGCGAGGAACTGGCCTTTGGTCAGGAAGATGTGAAGTTGACCGGCTGGGCTATCGAAAACCGTATCTATGCCGAAGATCCCTATCGCGGCTTCCTGCCATCGACGGGCCGGCTTGTGCGTTATCGTCCGCCTGCGCCCGGCCATGGTGTTCGCGTGGATGACGGCGTTATCGAGGGTGGCGAAGTCTCGATGTTTTACGACCCGATGATCGCCAAGCTGATCACCTGGGGGCATACGCGGGATGAGGCCGCCGATTTGCAGGTTGCGGCGCTTGATCGCTTCGAGCTGGAAGGGCCGGGGCATAACATCGATTTCCTGTCGGCCCTGATGCAGCATCCGCGCTTTCGCGAAGGACGGCTGACGACCGGATTCATTGCCGAGGAATTCCCCGAAGGCTTTTCCGGCGCGCCGGTGACACCTGAAGTAAAGCGGAGCCTTGCGGCGGTAGCGGCGCTGCTGTCGCGCGCCAACGACGAACGCAATGCCGAGATCGATGGCAAACTGAATGGCGGACCGGTTCCAGGCTCCGAACTGGTGGTGCAGTTCAAGGATAGCGAACATAAGGTGTATCTGAACGACAGCAGTGTTGTCGTTGATGGCGTCCCGATGTCGGTACAAGCGCCTTACGCGCCGGGCCAGCGTCTGGTTGAAGCTGTTATCGATGGGCGGCCCTTGTCGGTGCAGGTCAGGCGGTTGCGTGGGGCCTGGCGTTTCACGGCGCGCGGGGCGTCGCATCATCTGCGCGTCTATACACCGCGTCTGGCGGAACTTTCCCGGCATATGATCGAGAAGATCCCGCCGGATATGTCGAAGTTCCTGCTGTGCCCGATGCCCGGCCTGTTGACGGCGCTACATGTAGAGGTGGGGGCCTCCGTTCAGGCGGGACAGCCGCTGGCAGTCGTTGAAGCCATGAAGATGGAGAACATTCTGCGCGCCGAGCGCCCGGGCGTGGTGAAAGCGGTGAACTTCGCCCCCGGTGACAGCCTGGCAGTAGACTCGGCCATCCTCGAGTTCGAGTGATATAAAATACCCCGGCGGGTTGTGCCTGCCGGGGTATTTCAGTCCAGCTCTATCCAGACGGGCACATGATCGCTCGCCCGTTCACCGCCGCGAACTTCGCGATCGATACCGGCATCCAACATGCGGTCGGCGGCGGCGGGCGATAGCAGTAAGTGGTCGATCCGCAAGCCCCAGTTTTTCGGCCAGGCGCCGGCCTGATAATCCCAATAGCTGTAAAGTTCGGTGTGGGGGTAGCGGGCCCGAATCGCATCGGTCCAGCCCTGCATCATGATTCTGCGCCATGCAGCCCGGCTTTCCGGCAGACACAGCGCATCGGCGGCCATCATCTCGGGACGGGCAAGATCGTGGTCTGTCGGGCAAATGTTCCAGTCGCCGGCCAAAACCACGGGCGCTTCCGTCAACAGCAATTCGGCGGCGCGCTCGCGCAAACGCTCCATCCAGCCGAGCTTGTAATCATATTTCGGCCCGGGCGCCGGGTTGCCATTGGGGAGATAGAGACATGCCACATGCACATCCCCTACGCGCGCCTCGATCCAGCGGGACTGCACATCTTCGTCATCGCCCGCCAGCAGCCGTGATTGCTCTTCCGCCGGTTCGCGCGACAGGATCGCAACCCCGTTGAAGCCTTTCTGCCCATGCACCAGCGCATGATATCCGGCGGCTTCAATCGCCGAAGTCGGGAATTTCCCGTTCTCCGCCTTGATTTCCTGCAGGCACACTACATCCGGACGCGCGGCTTCGAGCCACTCGAGCAGGCGGGGCAATCGCGCGGTTATCCCGTTCACATTGAAGCTGGCAATTTTCACACCGAAAACGAGGTGCCGCAGCCGCAACTGGACGATGCCTGCGGGTTTACGACCTGAAACGCCGCGCCGCCGAGATTCTCGACAAAATCGACGACCGCGCCTTCGAGAAATGGCTGGCTCATACTATCCACCAGCAAGCCGACGCCATCGGTTTCCACCAGCAGATCGTCCGCTTGCGGTTCATCCGCCAACTCGAATTTATACTGAAAACCGGCGCAACCGCCGCCGTCCACCGACAAGCGGAGACGCGGGGTATCACGGCCCTGCTTTCGGGCAATAGCCGCGACCCGGGCGGCGGCCGAAGGGGAAAGACGAATGTCAGGCATACTCTCTATTTAAGCGGCACATCCTTGCGGCGCAAGGCAGGCCAAAGCCCGCCCTGCGGCTTAACAGTTTCGGTTGCGTCCGCTCAGCACATTGCCGGCAAGCGCGCCCGCCCCTGCGGCCAGTGCGGTTTCGCCCAGGTCTCCGCCCAGCACCGCGCCCGCCGCCGCACCGCCGAGCGCGCCGACAACCGTTCCTTGCGTTTTAGCGCGCTTCTTGGCGTCGAGACACTCCTGGCGCGAAGCATAGACGCGGTCGCCATATTGCCAGCCACCGCCATAATCATTCAACGCGCAACCGCCAAGCAGCGCAACCGCCATCAGAGATCCGGTCAATACAGGCAGTTTCACCATCATTCTCCTGCAAATATTCAGATAATCCTGTAGAATATCAGGGGTTCCCGTGGCTCAGCATTTTTTGGTCTCATTGCCGATAATGCCGCCGGCCAACGCCCCTGCGCCTGCAGCCAGCGCCGATTCGCCAAGATTGCCGCCCAGAAGTGCGCCGCCAGCGCCACCGGCGACCGCACCGATCACAGCGCCTCTGGTTTTGGCTTTTTTCTTGGCGCGTTTGCACTCGGCACGCGTTTGATAATAGCGGCCGTCATATTCATAATATGTCCGTTCCCGCTTGTCTTTGGCGACAGCCGGAACCGAGATGGACGTAACTCCCATCGCAGCGATCATAACAACAGCCAAGGCCTGTTTCATCGTCGGTCTCCTGTAATAATCTGTTGACAGTACGCCCGTCTGCCTTGACCGTTCATTAAGGAATCCTCAGCAGCTATCGGCGACAACTTTCAGAATTGCATCGCCATAGCGGGAAATTTTGGCGGTACCGACGCCGGATATGCCGCTAAGGTCAGAGCGATTTTGCGGGTGTGCTTCGGCGATGGCTTTCAAGGTGCTGTCGTGGAATATCACATAGGCTGGCACCTGATCCGTCGCTGCCTGCTGGCGCCGCCATTCTCGCAAGTCCGCGAACAGCTTTTCGTCCGCAGGGGCAAGGCTGTTGATTTCCGTCGCAACGCCGTCGCGCGACCGGTCTTTGCGTCGCGGTTCCCAATCTTCGGCCCGCACCGCTACCCGGGACTCGCCCCGCAGGATAGGACGGGCTGAATCGGCCAGACGCAAGCCGCCATGTTGCGCGTCGCGCGCCATGACGCCATCCGCTTCGAGCTTGCGCCCCAGCCGCATCCATTGTGTCTCGTGGAGATCCCGGCCAATGCCGAACACCGACAATTTATCATGACCGTGCCGTTCCACGCGTTCGTCATTTGCGCCGCGTAATACTTTCGCCAGATGGCTTAGGCCGAACATTTGCCCCGTCCGGTAAACGGCCGACAGGAGTTTTCGTGCGGGTTCGCTGACATCGCGCAGGGCGGGCGGTTCCAGGCAATTGTCGCAATTTCCGCACGCGGGCGGTTCCGCCTCACCGAAGTGGGTGAGCAAGGGCACACGCCGGCAGCGCAGTGTTTCAGCAAAGGCCGCAAGTCGCGAGATCTGTCCATATTCATGCTGCTTGCGCTCTTCGTCGACAGTACTTGCATCGATCCGCTGGCGGGCACGCTGTATATCGTCCGGTCCCCATAGCATATGCGCGATGGCCGGTTCGCCATCCCGTCCGGCGCGACCGGTTTCCTGGTAATAGGCCTCGATCGATTTTGGCAGGCCCATATGGGCGACGAAGCGGACATCGGGCTTGTCAATCCCCATGCCGAACGCGATGGTCGCCACCATCACCATATCGTCGGCGGATTGAAACAGTCGCTGGTTGCGGCGGCGGACATCCGGGTCCAGTCCGGCATGATAGGCCAGCGCAGGCACGCCGGCGCTGTTCAGCGCTTCAGCGGTGCGTTCGGTTTCCGCACGGGTCTGGCAATAGACGATTCCCGCCTTGCCCGTCTGGCTTTTGACAAACGACAGTAATTGCATCTGCGGCTGACGTTTCAGTCGCACCTGATAGCGGATGTTGGGCCGATCGAAACCGGCGATCGTAAGGCGGTCGGGCGCGATGCCCAGTTGTGCGCAAATATCCGCTCGTGTCATCGCGTCGGCGGTGGCCGTCAGGGCAATGCGCGGAACTTGTGGAAGAATATCGGCCAGCCCGCGCAAGCGGCGGTAATCCGGGCGAAAATCATGCCCCCACTGGCTGACGCAATGCGCCTCGTCGATCGCCAGCAACGCCACTTTCGCCTCGCTGGCCAGACGATGGAAGCTCTCGCTGTTCGCGCGTTCGGGGGCGACGTACAGCATGTCCAGTTCACCGGCACGAAATTTCTGGATGACCGCCCATTGGTTTTCCGTCTGGCTGTTCAGCGCCTTCGCCCGCACACCGAGCAATTTCAGCGCCTGCACCTGTTCGGCCATCAACGCGATCAGCGGCGAAACGATAATGCCGCAACCGGGGCGCACGAGCGAAGGCACCTGATAACAGATGGATTTTCCGGCCCCTGTCGGCATCACCAGCGCCACGTCACGCCCGGAACAGACATCCGCGATGACCGCTTCCTGCACGCCGCGAAAGGATGAGAAGCCAAAAACAGTATGCAGGATTTCAGCCGGGTCGCGCGCCATCATGGCGGCTATGTATCAGCTATGATGGAAAGGTCGAGGCGCACTAGCCGCGCGGATGGCTGTTATGATACACATCGAGCAATCGCGCTGCATCGACGGACGTGTAAATCTGCGTGGATGTCAGGGATTTATGCCCGAGCAACTCCTGGATACTGCGCAAATCGGCGCCCCGGGCCAGCAAATGGCTGGCGAAACTGTGGCGCAGTGCGTGCGGCGTGGCACTCTCGGGCAGGCCGAGCGCCGTCCGCGCCTGGCGCATCGCCAGCCGCAATACTGACGCGGCAAGCGGTCCACCACGCTTGCCCCGGAACAGCGGTTTCCTGGCGGATAACGTCCACGGACACAGGCGTACATACGCCGCGATGGCCTCCTGCACGACGGGCAGCAGGATGATCATGCGCTGCTTGCGGCCCTTGCCCGTGATGGTCAAACTATCAGACAGGGGTAGAATATCCGCCGTCAGCGATAATGCCTCGCCGATACGCAGGCCCGCCCCATAAAGCAGCAGCAAAACGGCGGTATCCCGTGCCTGAATCCATGGTTCGTCATGCATGTCGCCGGTCGCTGTCGCCAGTTCACGCACATCTGCGGGCGACAAGGGACGGGGCAGGGCTTTTTGCACGCGTGGGGCGGCTACGCCTTCGATACCGGGGATGGTTGCGCCATGGCGGTGCCGTAGCCAGCCGATCCAGCCCTTCAGCGCCGACAATTCCCGCGCGACGGAGATCGGCGCGAGGCCGTCGCTGCGCCTCGCAGCCAGAAAGCCGCGAAAATCCGCTGTCGTCAGTTCCTCCAGCAGGGCGGGATCGGGCCGGCGGCCATGGGCCGTCGCGATATGCTGGAGGAAGCGCCGGATGGTCGCGGCATAGGCACGCAATGTCTCGGCAGACAAGCGTCGCTCATTCTCCAGATGGCGCAACCAGCATTGCAGCAACACCTCGCCAGTCATCAGCCGAGCTTTTGGCCGGTTTTTTCCCAGTCAGCCAGAAATGCGGCCAGGCCCTTGTCCGTCAGCGGATGGCTGGCCAATCCTTTCAATACAGCCGGCGGCGCGGTGATAGCGTCGGCACCGATTTTGGCGGCATCGAGCACATGCACCGGGTGCCGGACAGACGCTACCAGAATTTGTGTCTCGAACAGATAATTGTCGTAAATCAGCCGGATATCCTCGATCAGCGCCATGCCATCGAAACCGATATCGTCGTGCCGCCCTACGAAAGGCGAAATGAAGGTTGCCCCCGCTTTCGCTGCCAGCAACGCCTGATTGGCGGCGAAACACAGGGTGACATTTACCTGGGTGCCTTCGGACGTGAGCCTGCGGCAGGCTTTCAGGCCATCCAGAGTCAGTGGCAGTTTGACACAAACATTGTCTGCGAGGTTGCGTAGAATATCCGCTTCACGCAGCATGTTATCGTAATCTGTTGCGACGACTTCAGCGGAAACCGGGCCTTCGACCAGGCCGCAGATTTCCTTGACCACTTCCAGGAAATCGCGCCCGGATTTGTGGATCAGACTGGGGTTGGTGGTGACCCCGTCGACCAGCCCCGCCGCGGCGAGTTCGGCAATTTCAGCGGTGTTGGCGGTATCGGCAAAAAATTTCATCTGTTGGAGCTCCGGTCTGGCAGTTGAGGCCATTGCGCGCAAACCCTATGCCACGTCAATGCGCGCACCCGTCCTCCTTGCCCATTATGGCCCCGCGGTTCTGGAATATCTGGTGCCAGAGGGCGTGAAGCCGGGTGCTGTCGTTTCGGTGCCGCTCGGTCCGCGTCGGGTGAGGGGCGTGGTATGGGATGAAGGGGTTTTTGCGATACCGTCCGTGGACGCCGCGAAGCTGAAGCCGGTGGCGGCTGTTCTGGATTTGCCACCGATTGGGAAATCTCTCCGGCAACTGGTTAAATGGACGGCAGATTATTATATGGCGTCGCCCGCCGTGGTGTTGCGCATGGTGCTGCCGCAGGAAGCGTTCATGGCCCCGCCAAAGCCAGTGTCCCGCTACCGCATGGGTGCAATCCCGCCGGTGATTCGCGGTGAGGCGCGACAGGCGCTGGTCGGGCAGATGGTTGCCATGGAGGATTTCGGGCCGGCAACCCTGAAAGAATGGGCGGAAGCTACGGACGCCACCGTGTCGAGACTTGGCGCCCTGGTGCAGGCGGGCATACTGGAGGAGATAGAACCGGCGGCGAACCAGCCGAAGGCGTGGCCGCCGGTGCCAGCTGGGCCACAACTGGGGGAAGCGCAACAGGCCGCCGCTGACATTTTGCGCCCGACGGTTCAGGATAGAAAATTCCGGCCTTTCTTGCTGGATGGGGTCACGGGGTCGGGCAAGACGGAAACCTGTTTCGAAGGTGTGGCGGCCGCAATCGCCGACGGCGGGCAGGCTTTGGTGTTGCTGCCGGAAATTGCCTTGACGGAAAGCTGGCTGGCGCGATTCAAAACCCGCTTCGGTTTCGCGCCGACTGCCTGGCATTCAGGCCTGACGCCAGCCACGCGGCGCCAGGCTTTCGCCGCCATCGCAAACGGTGATGCGCGCGTGACGGTGGGGGCGCGGTCTGCCCTGTTCCTGCCTTTTCCGGATTTGCGCCTGATCATCGTCGATGAGGCGCACGATCAGGCATTCAAACAGGAGGATGGCGTCTGCTATCACGGTCGCGATGTGGCGGTGATGCGGGCGCATTTTGCGGAGATTCCGGTGGTATTGTCGACGGCGACGCCGGCGCTGGAGACAGTGGAACAGGTGCGGCGCGGAACCTATCAGCTTCTGTCCTTGCCCCAACGGCATGGTGTGGCAAGGATGCCTGATATTCATCTGATAAATATGGTGAAAACGCCACCACCACGCGGGAAATGGATTGCGCCGCCGCTTGCCGGGGCGCTGGAAGACCGGCTGGGGCGGGGCGAGCAATCCTTGCTGTTTCTCAATCGGCGGGGATATGCGCCGTTGACGCTGTGCCGGGCCTGCGGAGAGCGCATTCAGTGCCCCGATTGCACGGCATGGCTCGTCGAGCATCGCCATGCAGGCAAATTGCAATGCCATCATTGCGGACACAGCGTCCCGACACCGAAGGCCTGCCCGGCATGCGGCGCGGAAGATATGCTCGCGCCTTGCGGGCCGGGTGTGGAGCGGCTGGCTGAAGAAGTCATGGCGCGCTGGCCGGCGGCACGGGTGCAGGTGGTGACATCCGATACCTTGCGCACCAGCGCCGATGCGGCGGCGCTGACGGAAGCGGTGGAGGATGGTGCAGTCGACATCCTGATCGGCACCCAGGTGCTGGCGAAGGGGCATGATTTTCCGAAACTTACTCTGGTGGGCGTGATAGACGCGGATCTGGGCCTTTCGGGCGGCGATTTGCGTGCCGGCGAAAGGACTTTTCAGCAAATTGCGCAGGTTGCCGGTCGGGCGGGGCGGGGCGCACTGCCCGGCGAGGTTTTTATCCAGACGCACCAGCCGCAGGCGCCTGTCATGCAGGCGCTGCAACGCGAAGACCGCGCCGGCTTTCTCGAAGCCGAGCGGGAGGCGCGGCTGGCCGCCGGCATGCCACCTTTTGGCCGGCTGGCGGCATTGATCCTTTCCTCAGTCGATGCCGGGGCGGTGGCGGATGTGGCACGGCGCCTTGCGGCGGCGGCGCCCGTGGCGGCGGGCATCGATGTATGGGGACCGTCGCCGGCTCCGCTGGCGATGTTGCGGGGCCGCCATCGGCATCGTTTGCTGGTGCATGCCGGCCGCACCTCGCCCTTGCAAGATTATCTGCGGCAATGGCTGGCCGGGGTGGAACTTCCGGCCAACGTACGACTCGCCATCGATATCGATCCGCAAAGCTTCCTGTAATAGTTGACTTGATGCGTGGCCAACGGCAGGACGGCGCAGTGGGTGATCGTAGCAAACTGTCCTATTGTCTGCTACGGGATCGTTCCGGAATCGCCGATCCGCGGAGCATCGTCGGGAATGTATGTATTGCTATGGCCCGGAGTGCCGGGAATCAGGCGTCGGGCCATGCGCTGTCTTGACAGGGCGATAACCCTGCCTGCGCTATCCTGCACGAAATCGGATGCCGCCAGAGGTGGCTCCCGCTGATATGGTTGCGGTGGCTGTCATCTCGAACCCGCTGTCCAGCGGTAATAAATCCTTGCTACCAAGGATGCGCGCCTTTTGTGCGCGTCACACGGATGTCGCGCATTTTGAGTTGGGCGAAACTTCCGGAATCACGGGTGTTCTGACGGAAATCGCCGCAACCGGCCCGCGTGTGCTGGCGATCAGCGGCGGCGATGGCACAGTGCAGGCGGTGTTGACCGTGCTTGGCGATGTTTTCGGTGTGAACCCTCCGCCTATCGCCGTATTGCCCAGTGGAAAAACAAATCTCATCGCGCATGATTTGCGCGCCGGAAGCAACACCTTCACCGCCCTGCAACGCGTGCTGACTATCGCGCGCCAGCCGGATATGACGCCCCATATCGTCCGCCGTAACATGATATCGCTGACCGATGGCGATCCCGATGCGCGCCCCGTGCTTGGCATGTTTCTGGGCGGTGCGGGCCTGGCGGATATTATTCTCTACTGCCGCCACAAAATATATCCAATGGGCATGTCCAACAGCGTGAGCCATGGGCTTGCCGGTCTGGCAGCCCTCGTTTCCATGCTGACCGGCCTGCAATCCAGATATCTGCCTCCCCGCCCGTCGCCCATTCGTATTTCAACGCCCGAGCGGATGTTTGAAGGTCGTTACCAGGTCGTGATGGTAACGACCTTGCACCGGTTGCTGATGCGCGGGGGAGAGCCGGACGCCGGGGAGAACAGCAGCGGCCGGCTGCGGTTACTTCTGATCGAACGACGACCGCGCGCGTTGTTCCAGGCGTTGCTTGCGGCAATCACCGGGCGGCACGACGGCCATGACGCGCGTGGGTTCCATCTGGACAGCACCGACGAGATCCTGATCGAAGGTGAGCAGGCGCAATTGATTCTGGATGGCGAGGCATTTGAAGCCAATCCGGGCCAGCCGATCACGTTGAGATCGGATATAAGCTTGCCTTTTCTGCGTCTTGGCTGAGATTGTGACGGATCTGTCGCAACTGGTTCGCGAGGAATTATCCGTTCCGGTCGACCCGCTGGTGACACGCATGGCGGCAGCAATCGCGGCACGCCATAGCGACGCTTCCCGTGCGGTATTATTCTACGGTTCCTGCCTGTGGCTGCAGAAGCTCGATGGTCTGATGCTGGATTTTTACCTGATCGTTTCTGATTATCGGGCAGCTTACGGGCGGGGCTGGCAGGCATTCGCAAACCAAATATTGCCGCCGAATGTCTATCCTTTTGAACAGGATGGAATGATCGCCAAATACGCCGTATTAAACGAGGCGGATTTCTGGCGCGAATGTGGACCGGACGCAGCCACTGTGTCCGTGTGGGCGCGTTTCGCCCAGCCTTCGCGGCTTGTGTGGGCGCGGGACGGGCAGTCGGCGGATTACGCTATTGCGTGCGTGGCGCGTGCGGCCCCTGCCTTGTTTACCTGGACGTTGCCGGTGGCGGGCTCGAATGCCGATGAATTGACGGTCTGGCGGCGTGGGTTCGAACTCACTTACGATAGCGAGTTGCGCGCTGAGCGCGGCGGGCGCCCTGACCAGATCGTGGACGTCGACAACGAGCGCTATCGCCGGTTTGGCAGCGTCGCCCGCGCGGCCGTCAACAAGACAGTGAGTGAGGACGAGGCAGTTGCGGCATGGCGTGGTTTTCGTCGGCGCGGCAAATTTCTCACGCTCGCGCGGCTGGCCAAGGCGAGTACGACGTTCGGCGGCGGCATTGACTATCTCGCATGGAAAATCGGCCGCCATTCGGGCACGAAAATAATGCTGAAACCCTGGCACAGGCGGTGGCCATTGCTGGCGGCGCTGGTTTTGTTGCCGCGCCTTCTGCGCCAGGGTGCAATCCGCTGACCGGCTCGCGAGGTGAAGTCGCGCGCGGTGCCGGTCTGGCCGGGCTGGCACGGGGTGGCGCGGCGATCGAGGCAATCGCCCAGCCGTTATACGTATGGCTGTTCGGGCTATCCACCTATGGTGTTTACGCAGCCCTGTGGGGTGGGGTGAATTTCATCACCAATATCGTGAATTTGTCGCTGCCCATGGCATTACAGCGCATCGTCCCGTCAGCGGAGGCCGAAACACGCGTGCATGCGGCCGTAAAGATTGCGCTGATTGCATCTGTCGTGCCGGCTTTGTTGGTGACTGGTGTAATACACTTGTTTGCCAACAGATTGGCGGATCTGTTTTATGGTTCATCACAACATGCAACCCAACTTGCGGATGGCATTGCGCTGTTCGCCTGGGCACTGCCATTATGGACTTTCGTGGAGGTAGCGACGGCGGCGGTGCGGGCGCGCCGCCGGTTTGGTGCTGAAATCCGCATCCGGATTTTCTGGGAGCAACTGGCGCGGCTGCTGTTTGCGGCCGGCTTTTATTTCCTGGGGTTGCACGTGACTGGCCTGCTGGTGGCGCATCTGTGCTCACTGATGCTGGTAGCGGTTTTATCGTGGCGGTTGCTGGGGCGGCATTATGATCTCCGCCTGCTGGTACGTGCGCCGATGCCGGTAACGTTGGTACGTGAAGTGCTGTTATCTGGCCTGGCGTTGCTTCCATCCAATCTCTCGCGTCGGGCACTGATCGACGCGCCGCCGCTACTGTTGAATTTGCTGATTCCAGGCGGGAAGGGTGCGGCGGCGGCCGGTCTGTTCGAGATTGGTCGCAAGATTTCGACGATTCCTCATATTGTGCGGCAATCCTTCCAATATGTGCTTGCACCTTTTGCGGCGGCGGGCGCCAGGGCCAATCGTCAGGAGCTGAAACCACTCTATCATTTTGCCGCGCGGGCGTCAGCGGCCCTGGTCGTGCCATTGGCGGGGCTGGTGGTGTTTGCGGGACCGCTGATTCTTCGGATTTATGTTTCGGAGGCGGCAGCGGCATTGCCAGTTCTCATTATCCTTGCCGGTGCGCGGGCGGTCGAGGCCATTGCCGGACCGGCCACGACGCTAGTGGAGATGGTGGGCCATCGCGCCTTGCCGACACTGAACAGCACATTGGCGATCCTCGCGTGGCTGGGTGTTGCGCTGTGGCTGGTTCCGGATATGGGCGCCACCGGCATGGCGTTGGCGGTGGCGGCGGGTATCCTGACGTCCAGCTACGCCGCCTTGCTGGCGTTGCAGGTGGAGGGACTGTCTCCTTTCGATCACTTGCTGGCGCGGGGGCTGGCAATATCCTTGCCGGGCGTGTGCTTGATGGGAGTTGTGCAGGTCCTCGTACCGGGCATCGCGGGGCTTGTTTTATTAATTTCCATCTGGGCAATCTCGACCTGGGGGGCGTTGCGTTTTGGTCTCGCGGCAGAAGATCGTGCGGCTTTTGGCTCACTGTCGCGGCGTTTGCGTCTGGTTTGATATTGCATTGAGTCCGCGCCAAGGTATTTAACCGGGATGGAGCATAATCCAGTTCTTGCCTGGGGCCGCTGGCTGGCGGAAACGCCGGATTCCTGGCCGGAATCTGCGCTGGAATCAGCGCATCGTCAGTTTATCGACATCATTGCTGTGCTGATTCCCGGAATGGTGGAACCGGTGACGCGTCATGTTCTTGCTACGGTCCGCGGATGGGGAGCAGGTCCGGCGACGGTGCCGGGCGAGGACGGGGGGCTGGCTGCTCCCTGGGCAGCGTTGGTCAACGGGACGGCGGCGCATGCGCTGGATTTCGACGATAATTTCGATCCGGCCAAAGCCCATGCCACGGCAGTTCTTGTACCGGCCATTCTTGCGCTCGCTGAACAGGAGGGGGCGTCTGGACGCGCTTGTCTGGACGCCTATATCGCTGGATTACAGATTCTGGGCCGGGTGGGGCAGGGGGTCAATCCACCGCACCGCAACCGTGGCTGGCATGCAACGGCAACGGTTGGCGCAATAGGTGCGGCGGCCGCCGCCGCACGGTTACTGCGTTTGCCAGCGGCTGAGGCAGGCTATGCGTTATCACTGGCGACCAGCATGGCAGCGGGTTTTATGTCCCAGTTTGGGACGATGGCGAAGCCGTTGCACGCCGGGCTTGCAGCAAAATCCGGCGTTCTCGCGGCGAGCCTTGCCAGATCGGGGGTCGATGCCGGCCTTGATACGTTCGACGGTCCGACAGGTATGAACCGGTTGATGGTCGGCCCGGATTATGAACAGTTGCGCGATGGGCTGACCCATATCGAACACGGGCAAAATCTGCGGTTCGAAACGGCAAAGCCGGGGGAACCGTTGCTGATTCTTGCCAACGGCTTTCGTGTGAAGCGTTTTCCCAATTGCGGCAGCGCCCATCGGGCAATGGATGCTGTGCTAGAATTGCGCGAACGCCACGGTTTCACGGCGGCGGACGTGGCGGCGATCGATGTCCATGCGCCCAAAACGCACCTCAATAATCTGATGTACACGGATCCGCAGGATGCGTTGCAGGCGAAATTTTCACTGGAGTATGGCGTGGCAGTGGTTTTGCAATCCGGCAATTGCACGCTCGCCGATTTCACTGATGTCATGGTGCAGCGTCCCGATGTTCGGGCATTGTTTGCGCGCATCCATCGCCATCCGGTCGATAAGGCCGAGGGAGAGTTTCCTACCCGCGTCGTCGTTACCCTGACGGATGGCCAACGGCTGGAAACGGCGGTGTCGATGCCGGTCGGCAGTCTGGCGGCCCCCTTCACCATCGAGCAATATTGGCGTAAATTTCATGGCTGTTTGCAGGGGATTGTGGCAGAGGCCGCCGGGCAAGAAATCCATAATGCGCTCGCCGATTTGCCGAACCTGGCTAACCTGACACCATTGATGCAACCGCTGCGCCGGGGGTTGAAACTGGCGGACGTCGCAGGAACAAGAAGTTGAGATGAACGACACACGTTATACTGCATTGGTGTTGGCTGCCAGCCGTGGGCATCAGGATCCGCTGGCGGTCGCGGGCGGAGTATCCCACAAGGCCTTTATCGACATCGCCGGTCAGGCAATGCTGGTGCGGGTCGTGCGATCCGTGCTGGATAGTGGTCGGGTTGGCCGGGTGATCGTGTCGATCGAGGCCGGGAGTATCGACGAAGCGAGAACCTCGCTGGCGCCTTTAGGCGCGGAGGATCGTATCGTTTATATGCCGTCGCGGGAGAATATCGGGGCAAGCGTTTCGGCGGTATGTGAGGAATTTCCCGAGGCGTTGCCGCTGATTATCACCACTGGCGATAATGCGCTGCACACCGGCGAGATGGTGCGGTATTTTTGCGATGAACTGGATAAGGTCAAAGAAGATGCAGCCATCGCGCTGACTTCGGCGGACGATGTTCTGGCGAAATATCCCGAAGGCAATCGCGCTTTCCACCGTTTCCGCGACGGCGGCTATTCCAGCTGCAATCTTTATGCGTTATTGACGCCGGCAGCGCTGGAAGGGCCGCGTATCTTCAACAGCGGCGGCCAGTTCGGTAAAAAACCCCGAAGGCTGATTGGCGCTTTCGGTCTGGTTGCGTTCCTCGTTTACAAGAGTCGGCTGACGTCCTTGCGCGCGTTCCTGCGCTTCCTGTCCCGGGCTATCGGGGTACGCACTGCGCCCGTGGTGCTGCCCTTTGCCGAGGGCCCGATCGATGTGGACCGGATGCAGGATTGGGAACTGGCGGAGAAAATTATCCGCGCGCGCGCCGCGTAAGGAATGGCCGGGGGCGGACGCCTCCGGCCAATCAATCCCGAAACGGGTCGCGCACCAGGATCGTATCGTCGCGTTCCGGCGAGGTCGAAACGAGCGCCACCGGACAGTCGATCAGTTCCTCGATCCGGCGGATATACTTGATAGCGGCAGCCGGCAGATCGACCCAACTGCGCGCGCCTTGTGTCGATTCCTGCCAGCCTTCCAGCGTTTCATATATCGGCTCGGCTTCAGCCTGATCGCGGGCGCTGGCGGGCAAATAATCGAGCGTCTGACCGCGCACCTTGTAACCGGTGCAGACTTTCAATTCGTCGAAGCCGTCAAGCACGTCGAGTTTGGTCAGGGCGATTCCATCCACACCGGAAAGAGTCAGAGACTGACGGACGAGGGCTGCGTCGAACCAGCCGCAGCGGCGCTTGCGCCCCGTGACGGTGCCGAATTCGCGCCCGCGTACGCCCAGACGCTCGCCGGTTTCATCCTGGAGTTCGGTAGGGAACGGACCCGAACCGACGCGCGTGGTATAGGCTTTTACGATACCGAGCACATAGGACAGGGCATTGGCGCCCAGGCCCGAACCGGCAGCCGCCTGACCGGCGACGACGTTCGAGGAAGTGACAAACGGATAGGTACCATGGTCGACGTCGAGCAATACGCCCTGCGCGCCTTCGAACAGGATGCGCGCCCGTTGCCGCCGCTTGGTGGCAAGCGTTTGCCAGACCGGTGCCGCGAAGGGGAGGATGACCGGCGCGATTTCCTCCAGATCAGCAAGCAGGCGGGCGCGATCGATGGCTTCTACGCCGAAACCGGCGCGCAAGGCATTATGATGGGCGAGCAGCCGGTCGATTTGCGGCGCGGCATCATCCAGGCGTACCAGATCGCATACGCGCAGCGCGCGACGGCCCACCTTGTCTTCATAGGCGGGGCCTATCCCGCGACGGGTAGTCCCGATCTTGCCCGCGCCCGACGCATCTTCGCGCAGCGCGTCCAGATCGCGGTGGAAGGGCAGGATCAGCGGGCAATTATCAGCAATCTGGAGATTTTCCGGCGTGATGGCGACACCCTGTTCCCGCAAACGGCCAATTTCATCGCGTAGCGCCCAGGGGTCGAGCACAACGCCATTACCGATCAGCGACAGGGTGCCGCGCACGATGCCCGATGGCAGCAAGGATAATTTATAAACGGACTCGCCCACCACCAGCGTATGGCCGGCATTATGCCCGCCCTGGAAGCGCACCACGACATCGGCGCGGGCCGCCAGCCAGTCGACGATCTTGCCTTTGCCCTCGTCGCCCCATTGCGCGCCGATGACCACCACATTCGCCATAAAATCAGTTCCTGCTAATGATGGACGCGCCGTCCCAGATATTGCTTATGCCGTTACCGGAGTCTTCCGGCGAGAGTCCGGCGACGGTAGCCCAGCCCTCGGCGCGTAACCGGATGCCGGTTTCTCCCGGCGTCCCGAATGGCAAGAATACCCGCCGCACGTCATGCACACCGAGCCCGGCATCCACCAGCCCATCGAGATAGACGGAAAAGCCGCATGCCGGCTCATCCTGACCATCGGGGTGGCGGACGCGATAGGACCCGCCCCGACCGATTTCACCGCGGACCGGCTGGCCATTGACTTCACCGAATAATGAAAAACCGATCCAGCTTTGGTATTCGAAGCCGTGGCGTTCGGTCGGGTCGACCGTGACGCGCACGCCGTCAAGGCAGTTAACCAGCTCGGCTAATTGGTCAAACAGCGACGTTTCGATGCGCAATGCCTTTAACGCAGGCAAGGCGGTGCCCGCCGGACCGGCTGCATCCAGCAAGGGCCGGTATTGCAACGCGCCCAGTTCGGCCAGCCGGCCTGCATCCTTTGCGTCCAATGCTGTCGCCACGGCGGATGCGTCGGCTACGGGCCACGGACCGGCAGCCAGCGCTGGCACAAGTTCAGGGAGAGTGAGATCAACAGAAATGCCCGTAACACCCGCTGCCGTCAGGGCTTCCACGGCCATCTTCAGCACTTCGGCGACGGCCACCACACTATCCGCGCCGATCAGTTCCGCGCCAGCCTGGGTACGCTCGCGTGCCGGATCGATCTGGCTGCCCCGGGCACGCAATACCTGGCCAGCATAGGCAAGGCGCAAGGGGCGCGGCACAGACGCCAGGCGCGTGGCGGCGATACGGGCGATTTGCCCGGTAATGTCGGGACGGAAGGCCAGCCCCGCGCCGCTCGCCGGATCGGATGAGCGCAACAGGCCGGCGCCGGGCGATTTACCCAGCCACAGGGCCAGCCCGGCTTCATATTCAACCAGCGGCGGCTGCACCCGGTCATAGCCATGGGCTGCGCAGCTATCGAGAATAGCGCGCAGCACATGGGCAGCGGCTTCCGCACCTGGCGGCAGCCGGTCGTGGAACCCTTCCGGGAGCAGGGCTCCCGTCATTCGAAGTTCAGCGCTTTCACGGTCCGGACGCCAGGTTGCGCCTTGATTTCGGCCAGCACCGTTTCGGGCAGTTTCTGGTCGATGGATAGCAGCACAATGGCCTCCCCACCGGCAGCGCGGCGACCGAGGTGGAAGGTGCCGATGTTGACATCCGCGGCTCCCAGCGTCGAGCCGAGACGACCGATGAAGCCCGGCTTGTCTTCGTTCACGATGAACAGCATCTGCGGCGCGAAATCAGCCTCGACCTTGATTCCGAAAATCTCGACCAGGCGAGGCTCACCGGCGGCAAACAGCGTGCCAGCCACCGAACGCTCGCCGGATGCGGTACGCACGGTTACCCGGAGCAAGGTCTGATAATCGGTGTCACGATCGTGGCGGACCTCGGCGACCTCGATATTGCGATCCCGCGCGAGGAAAGGCGCGTTGACCATATTCACCGTGTCGGAGAAGGTCCGCATCAAACCGGCAAGCACGGCAGCGGTCATCGGCTTGATATTGAGTTCGGCGGCGCTGCCTTCGGCTTCCACGCGCACACCGCGCAACTCTTCCGATTCAAGTTGGCCGACGAGCATCCCCAGATGTTCCGCCAGCGCCATATAGGGCTTCAGCTTCGGCGCTTCTTCTGCTGACAGGGACGGCATGTTGAGGGCGTTCGTGACGCTGCCGGTCAGCAGGAAGTCGGACAATTGATCCGCCACCTGGATCGCCACATTTACCTGGGCTTCTGCCGTGGATGCGCCCAGGTGGGGGGTCGAAATGAAATTCGGCGTACCGAACAGTGGCGAATGGGTGGCGGGCTCCTCCGCGAACACATCGAGCGCTGCACCCGCAACATGGCCGCTATCGAGTGCTGCTTTCAGCGCCGTCTCATCGATCAGGCCACCACGGGCGCAATTAACGATGCGCACGCCCTTTTTCGCCTTCGCCAGATTCTCTGCCGACAGGATATTACGGGTGCTTTCCGTCAGCGGCGTATGCAGGGTGATGAAATCGGCGCGCGACAGCAATTCATCGAGCGTGACCTTTTCAACGCCGAGATTTTGCGCGTGTTCGGGCGTCAGGAACGGATCATAGGCTATGACCCTCATCTTGAGGCCAAGCGCACGATCAGCGACGATAGAGCCGATATTGCCGCAGCCGATCAGGCCGAGCGTCTTGGAGGTCAATTCAACCCCCATGAAGCGGTTCTTTTCCCATTTCCCGGCCTGGGTGGAGGCATCGGCTTCGGGCAGTTGCCGGGCCAGCGCGAACATCAGCGCGATGGCATGTTCGGCGGTGGTGATCGAATTGCCGAACGGCGTGTTCATCACGACAACGCCGCGCGCCGTTGCGGCGGGCACATCAACGTTATCCACGCCAATTCCGGCGCGACCGATGACTTTCAGATTTGTGGCGGCATCCAGCAGTGCCGACGTCACCTTCGTGGACGAGCGGATAGCAAGGCCGTCATATTCGCCGATGATCTCCGCCAGTTCTTCCTTTGAAAGGCCCGGCTTTTCATCGACTTCAACACCACGCGCGCGGAATATTTCGGCGGCGAGCGGCGACATTTTGTCGGAAATCAATACTTTTGGCATGGCAGTACTTCTTTATTTCTGGCCCGAAAATGCGGGCAAACCGGTCGGATCAGCCCTGGATGCTTTGGGCATAGGCCCAGTCGAGCCAGGGGGTCAGCGCCTCTACATCGGCGGTATCGACGGTAGCGCCGCACCAGATGCGCAGCCCCGGGGGCGCATCGCGATAGGCGCCGATGTCGTAAGCGACACCTTCCTTTTCGAGCAGTGTCGCAATGGCCTTCGACAGTTCCGCAGGGCCCTTCACCGTCAGACACACGCTGGTGTTGGAGCGCGTGGCCGGGTCGACGGCCAGATGCCCGGCCCAGTCGGATTTTTGCACCCAGCGATCAATTGCTGCGGCGTTGGCGTCGGCGCGGGCATGGAGCGCCGCAAGGCCGCCAATGGATTTCGCCCAGCGCAACGCATCCAGATAATCTTCCACCGCCAGCATCGACGGAGTGTTGATCGTTTCCCCGACAAAAATGCCTTCGATCAGCTTGCCGCCCTTGGTCATGCGGAAGATTTTCGGCAGCGGCCAGGGTGGCGTGTAGCTTTCCAGCCGTTCAACGGCGCGGGGGCCGAGGATCAGCATTCCATGCGCACCTTCACCGCCGAGTACCTTTTGCCACGAAAACGTGACAACATCGAGCTTTTCGAACGGCAGCGGTTGCGCGAAGGCGGCAGACGTCGCGTCGCAAAGCGTCAGGCCCTCGCGATCGTCGCGGATCCAGTCGCCGTTCGGAACGCGCACACCCGAAGTTGTGCCGTTCCAGGTGAACAGTACGTCGTGAGCGGGATTGACGGTGGATAAATCCGGCAGTTCGCCATAGCCGGCTTTCAGCACAACCGGATCGAGTTTCAGTTGTTTGGCGGCATCCGTCACCCAGCCTTCGCCAAAGCTTTCCCACGCGACCGCCGTTACCGGGCGGGCGCCGAGCAGCGACCACATCGCCATTTCATAGGCGCCGGTGTCGGATGCAGGGACGATGCCGATGCGGTGTGTATCGGGGACCTGCAGAATTTCGCGGGTCTGGTCGATCGCGTCCTTTAACCGGCTCTTGCCGATTTTCGCGCGGTGCGAACGGCCAAGAGCATCGGTTGGCAGGGCGGAGAGATCATAGCCCGGACGTTTGGCGCACGGGCCAGACGAAAAATGCGGGCGGGCAGGCCGGATTTGCGGCCGTGGAACAGAAGCAGTCATATTCTCTCCTCACAGAGAGCACGCGCCGCGTTGGGGCGGCGTGGCCCGCTGACTGGAATAAGCCTGCGCTCAAATAAGTCAAGGCCCGCGGATCGTGGCGTTCAGGCCAATTTGCCGCTATCGGCGTCGAATATGACCGAAAACACACACACATCTTTTGAGCCGGCCCGGCGAGAGGCCGGAATCGCCGCGCATCCGACTCCAACTGCACAGACCGAACATCCGGCCTATCGGCTGGCGTTTCAGGATACAGATTTCCTGCTGCGCCAGGATCTGCGCCCGGTGCGCTTTCAACTGGAATTGCTGAAGCCGCAGCTACTGCTGGACGAGGCGGAAATCGTGTCGACTTTCGTCTTCTACGGGTCAGCGCGTATTCCGGCGCCTGAGCAGGTTGAAGCGCTCATGGCGGCAGCCACCACGCCGGCCGCGCGCAAGCGGGCCGAACTGCTTGCGGAGAAGGCGCGCTATTATGACGAAGCCCGGAGGCTGGCCGCGATGGCGGGCAGCACCTGCGGCGACTCGCAGCGCCGTGAACTTGTTGTCTGTTCGGGCGGCGGACCCTCGATCATGGAAGCGGCCAATCGCGGCGCATTCGAGGCCGGCGCGCCATCAATCGGTTTGAATATCGTCTTGCCGCATGAACAAACGCCTAACGCTTATGTGACGCCGGGTTTGAGTTTCCAGTTTCACTATTTCGCGCTGCGCAAGATGCATTTTCTGATGCGGGCGCGGGCGGTGGCGGTGTTCCCCGGCGGTTACGGTACGTTCGATGAGCTGTTCGAACTGCTGACGCTGGTGCAAACCGGGAAAATGGCCCCGGTGCCGATCCTGTTGTTTGGCAAAAGTTTCTGGGGCCGCGTCGTCAATTTCGAGGCGTTGGCCGAAGAAGGTGTGATCAGCCCGGGAGATCTCGATCTGTTCCGGTTTGTCGAAACGGCGGAAGAAGCGTGGAAAATTGTCTGCGCCGAATTGCCGGCGGCGGAGGAATAGTCCGTCGGCATTCTTGCCCAACGCTCAGGCGCGAATCAGACGGCGGGGCCGGCTTCCGCGTTGGTGGCAGATTCCTCGGGGACGGCGGCTTCCACACCTTCTGCTGCTGCCTCGCCTTCAACTGCCGCTGCCGTATCACCTTCGGCGGCGGGGGCTTCCTCGGCCGGGGGTTCGGGTAACGGCTGCGGGCTGTCGCTTTTGGTGTTGAGATAGGCGAGGAGGTTGGCCCGGTCTTCCGGTTTGCCAATACCGGCGAAGCTCATCTTGTTGCCGGGGATATAGGCGCGGGGATTCTCGATCCACTTGGAAAGGCTCTCCCAATCCCACGTTTTTCCCTTCGTTTCTTCCATGGCCGCTGAATAGGCGAAGCCGGGAATATGGGCGTGCTCGGATCCGATGATACCATAAAGATTGGGGCCAATGCCGGTTGCGCCGCCCTTGTCGATCGTATGGCAGGCCGCACATTTACGGAATTGCACTTCGCCGCGCGCCGGGTCCGCCGCTTGCAGGAAAGCAGCGATCGGCTTTTCCGCTGCAGCGGCGCCGCCAGCGCCACCTTCTTCCTCGACGCCCTGCACTTCATAGGCGGTCGTCTCGGGATATTCGACGGAGAACAGGGAGCTGGTGAGAATGGAAATTCCCAAAACTGCCACCATCGCGGCCAATACCCAGCCAGCAATCTTGTTAAACTCGTAGCTGTCCACGCATCCGTCTCCATCGGGCGGCATTCTGGCAATGCCCGCTTTTCAAAACCGGCTCATAAACAGGCTGGTATGCCCTTGGCAACTGTCCGCGTGGATACGGATTGCCGCAGGGCGTACAATCACGAAGCGGTTGACGGGAACCGTGCCGGTGCCGCAAATCTGTCAACACTATGCAAAACTACCCCGGCCCGGCTCAGACACTTGTGGATTCCATGCGCGCCGAAGCGCGCGCTGCGCCGGATCTGGCGGTGGCGTTTCAGGGAGCTCCGGGAGCCTATTCGCATCAGGCGGTTGTCGAGTCGATAGCCGATGCGCTGCCGTTGCCCTGTTACAGTTTCGAGGAAACCATCGATGCCGTGATCGACGGTGTGGCGGCGCGTGCGGTGATTCCGGTGGAAAACAGCCTGCACGGGCGGGTGGCGGATGTGCATTTTCTGCTTCCCGAGTCCGGATTGTATATTACGGGCGAACATTATGTGAAGGTCGAACATTGCCTGCTGGGAGTACCGGGCGCAAAGCTGTCTGATGTGCGGGAAGCGTTGAGTCATGCCCAGGCGCTGGGCCAGTGCCGCCACCGCCTGAAGGAAATGCGGATTCGCGCCGTGGGTTTCGTCGATACGTCTGCAGCTGCCGCGCATGTGATGGAAAAGGGCGATCCGACAGTCGCGGCGATTGCGTCGAAACTGGCCGGCGAGTTGTTTGGTTGCGAATCGCTGGTGACCGGCCTGCAGGACGCGAGCCATAACCGCACCCGCTTCCTGATACTCTCTCGTTTGCCGGGTACGCGGCCCGTGGATGTGCCGGTTAAAACGACGCTCGCCTTCGAGACGAAAAATATTCCGGCGGCGCTGTATAAGGCGCTGGGCGGCTTCGCCACCAACGGTCTTAACCTCACACGGCTGGAAAGCCATTTGCGGGGTGGCGCGTTCACGGCCGCCGAATTCCTGATCGACGTGATCGGCGCACCGGAAGATCCGCCAGTTGCGCGGGCGCTGGAAGAACTGGCGTTTCATTCCCGGTGGGTGCGGGTTCTGGGGGTGTATCCGAAGGCGGAAATCGGCAACGAAGCCGACTGAATTCAACCCTGCCCGTATTTTCCGGCGATGCGCTGCAAGGCCCGATCCAGATCGGCGATCAGGTCGGCCGGCTCTTCCAGCCCGGCGGAGATGCGGAAGGAAAAGCCTGTCGTCTCGAATTGCGTCACCCGCCGTAGCTTTTCCGGAGACGTCGGGATCAGCAGCGATTCATAGCCACCCCAGGAAAAACCCAGACCGAAATAGCGCAGTTCATCGCAAAACAGCGCTGCGTCGTCCTCGCGGTTCCCGATATTCAGCACGACGCCAAACAGGCCGGCAGCACCGGTAAAATCCCGTTTCCAATGTTCGTGGCCAGGGCAGGAGGCCAGGGCAGGGTGCAGCACGCGATCCACCAGCGGATGGCTGGCGAGCCAATGCGCCAGTTCCAGGCCGGTTTGCTGCTGCCGCTCCATCCGCAAGGGCAGGGTGCGGAAACCCCGCAGCACCAGAGACGCTTCATCCCCGGAGACGCATTGCCCCAGGTGCCAGGCGGTGCTGCGCAAGCGCGGGAAGAAATCCGGGGTGGCACTGACGCTGCCCATCATCGCATCGGAATGGCCGCCAACATATTTGGTCAGCGCCTGTACCACCATGTCGCAACCGGCGGGGATCCCCTTGAAGAACAGGCTGGCCGCCCAGGTATTATCCAGCAACGTCGGGATACCGGCTGCACGCGCGGCCGCAGTGATTGCCGGGATATCCTGCACCTCGAACGTGAGGGAGCCCGGGCTTTCCAGCAGCACGAGGGCGGTATTCGACCGGAACAATGTGGCGATATCGCCGCCGATCAGCGGATCATAAGGTTCGGCTTCGACGCCGAGTCTTTTGCCGAGGCCAAAGGCGAAAGCGGTAGTCGGGTCATAGGCGCTGTCGGGCAACAAGATATGGTCGCCAGGTTTCACCACCGTCAATATTGCCGCCGCAATGGCGGCGACCCCGGAGGGATAGAGCATGGTGCCGGCAGCCCCTGGCTCCAGCCCGGTCAATGCCTCGCGCAGCGCCCAGGTGGTAGGAGTGCCTTTGCGGCCATAGAATAAAGTGCCGTCCTGGTCGCGGTTGGCGGCTTCCATTGCAGCAATGGATGAATACAGCACCGTAGAGGCGCGCCAGACGGGTGGGTTAACGACCCCTCCGGTGCCTTCCGGATTGGCGGTCCATTCCGGTCGCCGGCCGGCGGTCGCCGCCCATGTGGCAGGTGCGGCGTCAGAGGGCTTGTCGTCGGCCAATCAGGAGCCTGTAACTACGGGCGTATCCGGCTGTGCGCCCCATTCCGCCCAGCTGCCGTCGTAGAGCGAAACGTCGGTTGCGCCCAGAAGTGTCGCCGTCAGCACGATATTGGCGGCAGTGATGCCCGAGCCACAGGTGGCGACGATCGGGCGGGCGAGATCAACCCCGGCGGCGGCAAAGGCCGCGCGCAAACCGGCTTCATCCTTGTAGCAGCCATCGGCGGTGAAAAGTTCGGCATTGGGAAGGTTGATCGCGCCCGGCATATGACCGGAACGAAGACCAGGGCGCGGTTCCGGATCAACGCCAGCGAATCGCGCCGGGGACCGGGCATCGACGATCTGGGCGGAACCGGTGCGAACGATCTCCCGCATATCGTCGAGATTGCGCACCCGTGCGTAATCGGGTTGCAGCGTGAAGTGTCTTCGACGCAGGTCGGGGTTTCCGGACTGGAGGTTGCCACCCACTGCTTTCCATGCGGCCAGTCCGCCGTTCAGGACGCTTACTTTCGGAATGCCGAACACGCCGAACATCCACCAAGCGCGTGCCGCTGAATGTAGCGGGCTGTTATCGTAGATGACAATGCGCGAACCATCGCCCAGGCCAAGGGCCTGCGTCCGGCTGGCGAATTTGGGTTCTGGCGGCAGCATGTGCGGAAACGGTGAAGCGTTATCCACGACTTCATCGAGATCGAAAAACACCGCGCCTGGAATATGGGCCTCTTCATAGGCGCTGCGCGCATCCTGTTCCGCGCCGGGCAGAAAACAGGTAGCGTCGATGACGCGCAGGTCGCTTTTGCCGATTTCGGCCCGCAACCATTTCGCACTGATGATCGGTTCCATAGCTTCTCCGATACCCACGCCACGCGGGCGGAACAAGGGTCATTTGCTGCACCGCAAGAAATGGCTGGCTGGTTCCGTCGGCAAGCGTGCCGGTAAACTGCCGGGTTTTTCAGCCGTTATCGCGAAGGGTTAAAAAGCGGAAGGTGCGCCAGATGGAGCAATTGGGGGGACAGGCGATACGGGCGCTGCTGGATCGGTTGCAGATCGATCCATGGGGAGCCCATCCGGTCACACCGCCCGGGGCGGCCATCCTGCCGGAAGATTGTGCGACGGATCGGTCCGCCGCACCGTTGATCGGGGTGGAGCGTCGCCTCGTGCGGCGTGCGGAGATCCTGTGGAATCAGTTGCGTGGCGATGCATTGATGCCCGGCGTGGGTGATGCAGCGCCGCTTCTGGCTCCGCCCTTTCTGGCCCAGTCCGTGCTGATGGTCTTTCCATCCGCCGAAGCCGCCTCACTCGCCACCACGAGCCTGCCGGTCAGGGCGGAGATCCTCTATGTTGGAGAGGCGGTACGGGCGCTCGATATGGTGAAGACCGGGCAGGTGACAGCCGATGCGAAGTCCTCCGCCGGACTTTCTGCACGCTTCGCGGCGTTGGCGGCGGAAGCGGTACGGGCGGGAACGATCGCCCGGTGTGACAGCGACAGCGCCCCACCCGCCACAGGCACCGGAACCCCGCCATTGTTGATGCGGGGCGTTGCGCTGCCGCTATCCGCGGCGGACGGGAATAGCGCTGTGATTATGATTGCCAGTTGGCGGCGGCTGTTGTCGGTCAGCGAAACGGCCGCCCTGCATCGCGAACTGGCGGAGGCGTTTGACTGGATGGCGCGGCACGGGAACGATTAAGGCGCACCTTGCTGACAGGCAAAGTGTCGCATACCATCGCCCCTGTTTTTGCACGGGAAAAGGCCCGGTATGCCCATCGATACGAGAACGCTCGCAGCACAGCTCGACGCCCTGATTTTCAGCGTTACGCCTGCTGTTGAAGGAGAGGGCCTGTCGGATGCAGACCGGCAGGGTTTTGTCGATACGGCCATGAATGTCCTGCTGGAGCGAAAGCCGGGCACACATAATATCTACATCGGCGCGGGGGCAGGCGGGGCAGGGCAGCGGCACATGCCGATCGCGCTGCTGACAGATGATATGCCGTTTCTGGTGGATAGTGTCAGCGCCGCCATCGGTGCGGAAGGGCTGGATATTCAACGCCTGTTTCACCCCATTTTACTGGTGCGGCGGGATGAAACCGGCGGGCTGATCAGCATTGACGACCCTGACGCGCCACGCGAATCGCTGGTGTTGCTGGAAGCGCGCCGTGCGCCGGCGCGAAAACGCGCCCGGCTGGCCCGGCGGCTGGACGATCTGTATGCCGATGCGCGCGCGACGGTCGAAGACTGGAAAGCCATGCTGGCGCTGGTGCGCGCCACCGGTCAGGCGCTGGACGAATCGCCGCCGCCGCTCGCGCCGCATGTGGTGGCGGAATCCATCGCGTTTCTCGATTGGCTGGTGGAGGACAATTTTACGCTGATTGGCGCGATCGATGGCGAAACCCGCCTCGGCGTGATGCGCCACGCCGACCGCTGGAATCCACCCGCCATCGCCGACGAGGCCTGGCTGGAACCGGTTCTCGTCCGCCGTTCGCCGCTGATTTCCACCGTGCATCGCATCCAGCCGCTCGATCTCGTCGTCGTGCGCCGTTACGATCATAGCGGTCAGGTGCAGGGGGTGGTGCAATTCTTCGGGCTGTTCACCAGCGCGGCCCTGCGCGAGAGCGCAAATCGTGTGCCGTTGTTACGCCGCCGGGTAGCGGAGGTGACGCGGCAATTGGGGCTGGAGCCGCGCGGCCATGACGGGCGAGCACTGGTCCATGTGATCGAGGCGTTTCCGCGCGCCGAACTCTTGCAACTTTCGACCCCGGAATTGCTGGAGATGGCGACCGCCCTGATGTCGCTGCAAAACCGGCCACGGCCGGAGGTATTTGTTCGCCATGATCCGGTATCGGGCGGCGCGTCCATTTTCGCCTGGGTGCCCCGCGACGATTACAGTTCCCGGCTGCGTGAGCGCTTTGGCGAATATCTTGTGGCGGAATCGGGCGGGCGGCTGAGCAGTTTCGATGTCGAACTGGGGAGCGAGCCGCTGGCTCGGGTGCATTATACGCTGGACGATGTAACGCAGCCGCCCGATCAGGCGAAGCTGGGCGCCTGTCTGCTCCAGTTGACCCGTGGTTGGGAAGATGAGCTGGAGCAGCAACTTACCACACGTGCCGACGCCATCCGCGCAGCCCGGTTGACGCTCGCCTGGGGCAAGGCATTCGGGCCGGGCTATCGCGCGGAGTTCACGCCTGCGGACGCTGCCGAGGAAATATTGCGGCTGGCAGGCCTTTCCAGCCCGAAGGAGAGACGCGTGGCGCTCTTCCGCCGGCCGGACGACCCGCCACATATTGTGCAGGCACGGATTTATCGGCTGCATGAGATTATCCCTTTGTCCGACTCGGTGCCGATTCTGGAAAATTTCGGCTTCCGCGTGATCGAGGAAATGCCGTGGGAACTGGCGGGCGCCACACGCGGCTGGATCCACCACTTTACGCTGGAACTACCATCGCCGCCGGCCAGGTTCGAAACATTTTGCGAACTGGTGCGGCCAGCGCTGACTGCTGTGCTGGAAGGCGATCAGGAAAATGACAGCTTCAACGCGCTGATTCCCGCGTGCGGGCTGACCGCCGAAGAAGCCAACTGGTTCCGCGCGTGGTTTCGCTATTTACGGCAAACGGGCTTTTCTTATGGTTTCAGCACGGCAGTGGATGCCGGGCGGCGGAACCCCGATGTCATGCTGGCGCTGGTTGCGCTGTTCCGCGCCCGCCTGGGCGGCGTCGGCGATGCGGACGCCATCGGGGACCAGGCCGTTGCCGCGCTCGATGCGGTACAGGGGATCGACGATGATCGTATCCTGCGGCTCATGCATGGCCTGATCATGGCCATATTGCGGACCAATGCGTTTCTCGCTCATCCACAGGCGCTGGCGTTCAAGCTCGACAGCGCGCGGGTGCCAGGGCTGCCCAAACCATGCCCCTGGCGGGAAATCTGGGTATATTCAGCGCGCGTGGAGGGGGTGCATTTGCGCGGCGGGCCGATTGCGCGAGGCGGCTTGCGCTGGTCGGACCGGCGGGACGATTTCCGCCACGAGGTTCTGGGCCTGATGAAGGCGCAGATGGTGAAGAACAGCATCATCGTACCGACTGGCGCAAAAGGTGGCTTCTATCCCAAACATCTGCCGTCGCCAGCCGAAGACCGGGAAGCCTGGCTCGCCGAAGGACGAGCGAGCTATGAGGTGTTTATCCGGGCACTATTGTCGATCACGGACAACCGCGCCCCTGACGGACGGGTGATCCCGGCTGCCGATGTCGTGCGGCTCGATGGCGATGATTCCTATCTGGTCGTCGCCGCGGATAAAGGCACCGCCAGCTTTTCGGACACCGCCAACGCCATCGCTGAATCGGAAGGCTTCTGGTTGGGGGACGCCTTCGCGTCGGGCGGGTCGGCGGGTTACGATCATAAGGAAATGGGCATCACCGCGCGCGGGGCGTGGGTGTCCGTTACCCGCCACTTCGCTGAAGCAGGTGTCGATGTTCAGTCGGATTCCATCACTGTTGCCGGCGTTGGTGATATGTCTGGCGATGTGTTTGGAAATGGCCTGTTGCTTTCAAAGACGGTTCGCCTGGTCGCGGCGTTCGACCACCGGCATATTTTTCTCGATCCGTCTCCCGATCCGGCACGAAGCTGGCAGGAGCGGCGGCGGCTATATGATTTGCCGCGTTCTTCCTGGGCCGATTATGATCCCGCGCTGATTTCGGAGGGGGGCGGGGTATTTTTGCGTAGTCAGAAGCGCATTCCGCTGTCGCCGCAGGTGCGGACGCTGCTCTACGTCGAGGATGAAAGCCTCGATCCGGCGCAACTGATGGCGGCGATCCTGCGCGCGCCGGTGGACCTGATATGGTTTGGTGGCATCGGCACCTATATCAAATCCGTCGATGAATCCCATGCGGATGCAGGCGACCGCGCCAATGATGCGCTGAGGGTGGATGGCAAGGATGTGCGGGCAAGGGTCATCGGCGAAGGGGCCAATCTGGGCGTCACCCAGGCGGCCCGCATCGAATATGCGCGTAAGGGCGGTCGTATCAACACGGATTTCATCGATAATTCCGCCGGCGTCGACACATCCGACCATGAGGTCAATATCAAAATTGCCTTGTCGCTGGCTGAGCGTGCAGGCCGACTGCAGCGCGCCGACCGCAATGCGTTGCTTGCGGCGATGACGGACGAGGTCGCGGAACTGGTGCTGGCGGATAATGTTGCGCAAACGCGCGCGCTTTCAGTGGCGGAGGCGTCCGCAGCGGCGCAGTTGCCCGCACACGCGCGACTGATCGAGTCGCTGGAAACCGCGGGGCTGGATCGGCAGGCCGAGAATTTGCCCGACGCGCGCGATATTGACGAGCGCGCTCGCACCGGAACCGGCCTGACACGACCGGAACTGGCGGTGCTGCTGTCCGAGGTGAAAAATGATCTGAAACAGGCGCTGGTGACGTCGCCCGTTTCGGTCGACCCGTTACTCGATCCCGATGTATCCATGGCTTTCCCTGCCACCATGCGGGAGCGTTTCGCTGACGAAATCGCCGCGCATCCATTGCGCCGGGAACTGGCGGCAACCAAAGCCGCGAACCTGCTGGTCAACCGTGGCGGATTGACGTTGGCCAATGCGGTTGCAAGCGAGCCAGGTTGTGCGAATACCCAGGCGGTCGGGTCTTTCGTGGCAGCGCGCACGTTGTTCGATCTGCCGGGTTTGTGGCGAATGATCGACACCGCCGACATTGCCGAACGCTTGCGGCTGAAACTGCATACCGAGGCCCAGGCCGTCACCTGGCCGCTGGTGCGCGATCTGTGCCGCCTGCCCGGTACGGATCGGCCGGCCGACGTCGTCGCCCGCCTGGAATCCGGTATCGGGCGGATTTTCGCGCAATTCGATTCGCTGCTGAGGCCGGAAGTTCGTTCGCACCGCATCCGCACGCGCAATCATCTGGCAGCCGCCGGCAGCCCCATGGATATCGCCGACCGGCTGGCCGTGCTGCATATCATGCCCAACGCCATCAGCGTCGTCGCGCTCGCTCGCGATCTCGAACTGGATGAGATCGCGACTGCCGAAGCTCTTACGCGCATCAGCCAGGAACTGGGGACGGATTGGGTGCGTGGCGTGATCGCAACGCTTGCGCCGGATGATATGTGGGAAAGACTGCTCGTGGCAACGACCCTGCGAACCATCGAGCAGACGCGGGTCAATCTGCTTCGCCGCCTGGCGCCGAAAGGCAGCGACCCGAGGCTCGCTGTGGACGCGTGGATCGCCGCCCATGCAGCACGGGTGAGCCATACGCATGCCGCCGTTCAACGCGCCCGTCAGTCCGGGCCGCCGTCACTGGCGATGCTCGCGCATCTCGCCGGGATGGCGCAAACTGCGACGCTGGCTGAATAGCTGCTTGTGATTCGCTCGGGATTATGCCAGACGCACTGGCTTCACCCGAAAGCCGGAGGGTATTCGCGATGGGCGCGGATGCAGCGATCGGCCGACAAGAAAGCGAGCCATGCCCTTTTACGAGCATGTCTATCTCGCCCGCCAGGATCTGGCGCCGGCGCAGGTAGAAGGCCTCACCGAGGCATTTACACAGATTATCACCGAGCTTGAAGGCAAGGTTGTCAGCCACGAATACTGGGGCCTGCGCAACATTGCCTATCGCATCCAGAAAAACCGCAAGGCGCATTATGTTCTGCTGAACATCGAGGCGCCGGCGGCGGCGATCCAGGAACTGGAACGTCAGGCTGCGCTGAACGAAGACATCCTTCGCTATCAGACGATTCGCGTCGATGCGCTGGAAGATGGCCCGTCAGCCGTCATGCGCAAGCCGGAACGTGGCGGACGCGGCGAGCGTTCGGAACGGGGTGATCGCGGCGACCGTTCGGATCGGGGTGATCGTGGCGACCGTCAGGATCGGGGCGAACGCCGCCCGCGTGAAGCGCGCGAAGGAGGCAATTGGTAATGGGACGCCCGTTTTTCCGTCGGCGCAAGAGCTGCCCGTTTTCCGGCGCCAATGCACCGAAGATCGATTACAAGGATGTGCGGCTGCTGCAAGGCTTCGTATCCGAACGTGGCAAGATCGTGCCATCGCGCATCACGGCGGTATCCGCCAAGAAGCAGCGCGAGCTGAGCAAGGCCATCAAGCGGGCGCGCCATCTTGGCCTGCTGCCCTACCTCGTGAAGTAAGGAGGGCGCACCCATGGATGTAATTTTGCTGGAACGGGTGGAAAAGCTCGGTCGCATTGGCGAAGTAGTCTCGGTAAAGCCGGGCTTCGCGCGCAATTTCCTGTTGCCGCGCGGCAAGGCGCTGCGCGCCACCGAAGCCAACAAGGCGAAGTTCGAAGCGCAACGCGCCCAGATCGAAGCTGATAACGCCAAACGGCGTGAAGGCGCCGAAGAGCAGGCGAAAACCATGACCGACGTGTCGGTCGTGCTCATTCGTCAGGCATCGAGCGCCGGTGCGCTTTATGGCTCTGTCTCGGCGCGAGACATTGCCGCGGTGCTCGATGAAGCCGGCCACAAGGTTTCCAGGAACGCAGTCGTTCTCGATCGTCCGATCAAGACGCTGGGGATCAGCGAAGTGCGCCTGGTGCTGCACCCGGAAGTTTCGGTGACAGCGAAGGTCAATGTCGCCCGTTCACCCGAGGAGGCCGAACTGCAGGCTCAGGGTGTCGATGTGACGGCGGATATGTTCGAACGTGACGAGGCTGGATTCACCGAAGAATATGATCCGAACGCCGAACCGGGTGCAACCGCTGAAGAAAGTGGTGATGCCGGTGAAGCAGCAGGCGAGGGCGAAGAGCAAGCCTGATTTTAATGCCGGAGGTTGTGACCTCCGGCATAGCAGTCTTTCGGGGCGTGGGAGCTGGGCTTCCGCGCCCTTTCTCTTTTACTGAAAAAGGAAAAACCCTGAGGTTGGATTAACCTCAGGGTCCTCAAAGTGTTGGCCGATGTGGGGGCGGGAAGCCGGCGATGCTGGCGGCGATACCCATCAGACCAAAGCCGGCGATCATCGTCGCCCAGGCGACCGGTTCGGGAATCACGCGGATGGAGCCACCGGTAAAATGGGTCGCCGCGCTCTCTTAGAGGGGTGATCTGCCATCCCGGTCGGCGACCACCACGTTGAAATTGCCTGCGTTGCAGATGAGTAGTGGCCCGAGGTGGCTTCTCGCCATCCCGGGCCATTCCCTTTATCGGAATCAGGCGTCGGCGCCAGCTTCCGTCGCCGCCGCAATCGCCGCCTGTTGCGCCCGCAGCGCGGCATCCCGGCTGTTGGCCGTTACGCGCATCCGGTTCAGCGCCGCACCGGTGCCCGCCGGGATCAGGCGGCCAACGATGACATTTTCCTTCAGCCCGACCAGCGTGTCGGTTTTGCCCTGGACTGCCGCTTCGGTCAGTACCCGCGTCGTTTCCTGGAACGACGCCGCCGAGATGAAGCTGCGGGTTTGCAGGCTCGCCTTGGTGATGCCCAGCAGCACCGGCTTGCCTTCCACTGGTCGTTTGCCTTCCGCCACAAGGGTCGCGTTGACGGCGTCCATTTCGGTGCGGTCGACCTGTTCCCCCTTCAGCAGGTTGCTGTCACCATCATCGGTGATTTCAACCTTTTGCAGCATCTGGCGAACGATCGTCTCGATATGCTTGTCGTTGATCTTCACGCCTTGCAGTCGATAGACTTCCTGGATTTCCGCGCACAGATATTCAGCCAGCTTCTCTACGCCGAGAACATCCAGAATGTCGTGCGGGTTGGCCGGTCCATCGACGATAAAGTCGCCCTTGCGCACCAGATCGCCTTCCTGCACCGTCACATGCCGGTTTTTTGCGAGCAGATAGATGATCGGCTCCGATCCATCTTCCGGATGCAGTTCGATGCGGCGCTTCGCCCGATAATCCTTGGCGAAAACGATCCGGCCATCGACCTTGGCAATGACGCCATTGTCCTTTGGAATCCGCGCTTCGAACAGTTCGGCCACTCGCGGCAAACCGCCGGTGATATCACGGTTCTTGGCGGCTTCACGTGGAATACGCGCCAGTACATCGCCGGCTTCCACGCGCTTGTTTTCGGCCACGGCCAGAATCGCGCCGGCTGGCAGCATATAGCGGCCGGCCTCCCCGGATTCTTCATCCAGAAGCGTGATGCGCGGGCGCAAATCTTCCTTGCCGCGTGCGGCTTTCCATTCGGCGACGACCTTGTTGGCGATACCGGTGGCATCATCCACTTCCTCGCGCAGTGTCTGCCCCTCGACGAGGTCCTGGTAACGCACCACACCCGGCTTGTCGGTGATGACCGGACGCATATACGGGTCCCAATCGGCAAGCCGTTGGCCCTTCGTTACGGTTGCGCCATCCACGACAGACAGGTTCGAGCCGAACGGCACCTTGTGCACTGAACGTTCCCTGCCGTCGGCGTCGAGAATGGCGATTTCGCCGCCCGTCGGCGCCATCGCCACCAGTCGCTCACGGCTGTTACGGATGACCGGCAGGTTACGGAATTCCACCACACCGTCGATCGGACTGTCAGCCGCCGATTGTTCCGACACCTGGGCCGCACCGCCGATGTGGAAGGTCCGCATCGTCAACTGCGTGCCAGGCTCACCAATGGACTGCGCTGCGATCACGCCGACTGCTTCACCGATATTGACCGGGGTCCCGCGCGCCAGATCGCGACCATAGCAGCGCGCGCAAACGCCCTGTTTGGCTTCGCAGACCAGCGGTGAACGGATCTTCACATCGACGATGCCGGCTTCCTCAAGGAGCCTGACATCCGCTTCTTCCAGCAAGGTATCCCGCGCCAGCAGCACTTCATCGGTGCGCGGATCGATGATGTCATCACACACGGTGCGGCCCAGTACCCGTTCGCCAAGACCGACGATGGTAGCGCCGCCTTCGGCGATCGCCGTCATCGTCAGACCATTGGTCGTACCGCAATCCTCTTCCAGTACGACGCAATCCTGGCTGACATCGACAAGTCGGCGAGTCAGATAACCGGAGTTTGCCGTTTTCAACGCGGTATCCGCCAGACCCTTGCGGGCCCCGTGGGTCGAGTTGAAATATTCAAGGACGGTCAGGCCTTCCTTGAAGTTCGAGATGATCGGCGTTTCGATGATCTCGCCGCTCGGCTTGGCCATCAGGCCGCGCATGCCGGCAAGCTGACGCATCTGCGTCTGGCTCCCCCGCGCGCCAGAGTGCGCCATCATAAAGATGGAGTTGATCTGGCGCTCGATGCCCGTTTCCGGATCGATCGGCTTCGCGCTGATTTCCTTCATCATTGCGTCCGCAACCTGATCGCCGCAGCGCGCCCAGGCGTCGACTACCTTGTTATACTTCTCGCCCTGGGTGATCAGGCCGTCCTGATATTGCTGCTCGAAATCCTTCGCCAGATCGCGTGTCTTGTCGACCAGTTCGGTCTTCGCGGCAGGGATCACCATGTCATCCATGCCGAAGCTGATGCCGGCCTGGCAGGCATGACGGAAGCCCAGCGCCATGATGGCGTCGGCGAACAATACCGTCTCTTTCTGGCCGGTATGGCGATAGACGGTGTCGATAACGTCGCCGATTTCCTTCTTGGTCAGCAGACGGTTGACGGTGGGGAAGGGCACCTTGTGGCTCTTTGGCAGACATTCGCCAATCAGCATCCGGCCCGGTGTCGTGATGAAGCGTTCCGCGCGCACCGCGCCGTCTTCGCCCGTTTGCAATACCCGGCCTTCCACGCGCGTGTGCAAGGTAACAACACCGGCTGCCAGAGCCTGATGAACTTCGGCCATATCGGCGAACAGCGGCAACTTTTCACGCTTCGTGCCATCCGGCAGTTCAACGAACTGCGGATGCCCTTCCTGCCGCTCCATCGACAGATAATAAAGTCCGAGCACCATATCTTGCGACGGCACGATGATCGGCTTGCCATTTGACGGGCTGAGGATGTTGTTGGTTGACATCATCAGCACGCGCGCTTCCAGCTGCGCTTCCAGGGACAGCGGGACGTGCACGGCCATCTGGTCGCCGTCGAAGTCGGCGTTGAACGCGGAGCAGACCAGCGGGTGCAGCTGGATCGCCTTGCCTTCGATCAGGACAGGCTCGAACGCCTGAATGCCAAGACGGTGCAGCGTCGGCGCGCGGTTAAGGAGCACCGGATGCTCGCGGATGACTTCATCCAGGATGTCCCAGACTTCCTTCCGCTCTTTCTCGACATATTTCTTGGCCTGTTTCAGCGTCATGCTGAGGCCCTTGGCGTCGAGGCGCGAATAAATGAACGGCTTGAACAGTTCGAGCGCCATCTTCTTCGGCAGGCCGCACTGGTGCAGTTTCAGTTCCGGGCCGGTCACGATGACCGAGCGACCGGAATAGTCGACGCGCTTGCCGAGCAAGTTCTGCCGGAATCGGCCCTGCTTGCCCTTCAGCATATCGGACAGCGATTTCAGCGGCCGACGGTTGGCCCCCGTAATCGTCCGACCGCGGCGGCCATTATCGAACAGAGCGTCCACCGCCTCTTGCAGCATCCGCTTTTCGTTGCGGACAATAATGTCCGGCGCACGCAACTCCATCAGTCGTTTCAACCGGTTATTCCGGTTGATCACGCGGCGGTAAAGGTCGTTAAGATCAGACGTGGCGAAGCGACCGCCATCCAGCGGTACCAGCGGCCGCAATTCCGGCGGGATCACCGGCACTACCGTCAAAATCATCCATTCCGGGCGGTTGCCCGATTCCAGGAAGCTTTCGATGATATTCAGCCGCTTGATAATCTTCTTCGGCTTCAGCACCGACCGCGTCGTGGCCAGTTCTTCGAGCAGTTCGACCTTTTCCGCTTCCAGGTCGAGTTCTTCCAGCAGTTCCCGGATCGCTTCGGCGCCAATGCCGGCGCGGAAAGTTTCCTCGCCGTGCGTGTCCTGCGCTTCCAGATACTCGTCTTCGGTGAGCAGCTGGAATTTCTTCAGCGGAGTCATGCCCGGTTCGATGACAATATAATGCTCGAAATAGAGCACCCGCTCCAGATCCTTCAACGTCATGTCGAGCAACATGCCGATGCGGCTGGGCAGGGATTTCAGGAACCAGATGTGGGCGACCGGGGCTGCCAGTTCGATATGGCCCATCCGTTCGCGGCGAACCTTCGATACCGTGACTTCAACACCGCATTTTTCGCAGACGATGCCCTTGTATTTCATCCGCTTGTACTTGCCGCACAGGCATTCATAATCCTTGATCGGACCAAAAATGCGCGCGCAGAACAGGCCATCGCGCTCCGGCTTGAAGGTGCGGTAGTTGATCGTCTCCGGCTTCTTGATCTCACCAAAAGACCAACTGCGGATGCGATCAGGCGAGGCAATCGAAATCTTGATCTGATCAAATACTTCGGGCTTTGCCACAGGTGAAAAGGCGTTAGGTACCAGTTCGTTCATTTTATCTCTCCTGATGGAGGAAACATTCGGGTGGAAAGGGAGGCTCTCAGTTTTCGACCTCTTCCGCGTTCTGCAGCTCGATATTGAGCCCGAGCGAACGCATTTCCTTCACCAGCACGTTGAAACTTTCCGGAATGCCGGCCTCAAACGTATCATCACCCTTGACAATGGCTTCATATACCTTGGTGCGCCCGATGACATCATCGGACTTCACCGTCAGCATTTCCTGCAATGTATAGGCCGCGCCATAAGCTTGCAGTGCCCAGACTTCCATTTCACCAAAGCGCTGGCCACCGAATTGCGCCTTGCCGCCCAGTGGCTGCTGGGTAACCAGACTATACGGCCCGATGGAGCGCGCGTGGATCTTGTCGTCGACCAGGTGGTGCAGCTTCAGCATATAGATATACCCGACCGTCACACGGCGGTCGAATTGTTCGCCCGTGCGACCGTCGAACAGTTCCACCTGCCCGGACTTGTCCAGCCCGGCCAGTTCCAGCATGTGGCTGACATCGGCCTCGGTAGCGCCATCGAACACCGGCGTCGCCATGGGGACGCCCGTCACCAGACTTTTCGCCGTCGCCAGTACATCGGCATCGGTCATGTCGGCGATATCGCCCTGACGGCCATAAACCGCCTGCAATTTCGCCCGCACATCGTTCACGGCTGCGCCGTTGGCTGCGGCGTCCGCTGCTTCCTGGCCGCGTGCGTGGATGTCTTGCAACATCTCACCCAGCTGTACGCCAAGACCACGCGCGGCCCAGCCAAGGTGCGTCTCGAAAATCTGACCGACGTTCATGCGGCTGGGAACACCCAGCGGGTTAAGCACAATGTCAACCGGCGTGCCATCCGCAAGGTACGGCATATCTTCCGACGGCAGAATGCGGCTGATGACCCCCTTGTTACCGTGGCGTCCGGCCATTTTGTCACCTGGTTGCAGCTTGCGCTTTACCGCGACAAAAACCTTCACCATCTTCAGCACGCCCGGGGGCAACTCGTCACCGCGTTGCAATTTGTCCTTGCGGTCTTCGAGGCGCGCGGCAATCACCGCTTGCGCTGCATCCCACTGGGTTTTCGACGCTTCGAGATTGGCCTGCATCTGATCGTCGGCCACGGCGAACTTCCACCATTCGCGTTTCGGCAGCTCGTTCAGCACCGTAGCGTCGATTTCAGTACCTTTCCGCAGGCCCTTGGGCGCGGAGACGATGGTCTGGCCGATCAGTAATTCACGCAGATGCGAATAAGTGGCGCGGTCGAGGATGGCGCGCTCGTCGGCGGCGTCCTTTTCCAGCAGGTCGATTTCTTCGCGCTCGATCGCCAGCGCGCGCTCATCCTTGTCGATGCCGTGACGGTTGAACACCCGCACTTCAACGACAGTTCCGGCTACGCCCGGCGGCAATCGCAGCGAAGTATCGCGCACGTCCGACGCCTTTTCACCGAAAATGGCGCGCAGCAGTTTTTCTTCCGGCGTCATCGGGCTTTCGCCCTTTGGCGTGATCTTGCCGACGAGAATATCTCCTGGCTCGACTTCGGCGCCGATGTACACGATGCCGGCTTCGTCGAGATTGCGGAGTGCTTCTTCACCCACATTGGGAATATCGCGGGTGATGTCTTCCGGCCCGAGCTTGGTGTCCCGCGCCATCACCTCGAATTCCTCGATGTGGATAGAGGTGAAGATATCCTCGCGGACGATACGTTCGTTGATGAGGATGGAATCTTCGTAATTGTAACCATTCCACGGCATGAACGCGACAAGCGCATTCCGGCCGAGTGCCAGTTCACCATACTGGGTGGATGGTCCATCGCAAATAATGTCGCCGCGCTGCACCAGATCGCCTACCTTCACCAGCGGCCGCTGGTTGATGCAGGTGTTCTGGTTGGAACGCTGGAACTTCATCAGCGTATAGATATCGACCATGGACTGGCCAGCTTCGACATCTTCCGTGGCGCGGATAACGATACGGCCCGCATCGACCTGGTCGACGATGCCGGCCCGGCGCGCCGCAATGGCCGCCCCTGAATCGCGGGCGACGGTTTCTTCCATACCGGTGCCAACGAAAGGCGATTCCGCCTTCACCAGCGGCACGGCCTGACGTTGCATGTTGGAGCCCATCAGCGCGCGGTTCGCGTCGTCATTCTCCAGGAACGGGATCAGGGACGCCGCCACCGACACCAGCTGCTTGGGCGATACGTCCATCAAGGTGATCTGGTCGCGCGGAGCCATCAGGAACTCGCCCGCTTCTCGTGCCGAGATCAGGTCCTCGGTCAGCACACCATTTTCATCTACGAGTGCGTTAGCCTGGGCGATGGTGTGGCGCGCTTCTTCCATAGCCGACAGATAGAGAACTTCATCCGTCACGCGGTTGTCGACGACCTTCCGGTAAGGCGTTTCAATAAAGCCATATTTATTCACCCGGCTGAATGTCGCCAGCGAGTTGATAAGTCCGATGTTCGGACCTTCCGGCGTTTCAATCGGGCAAATCCGGCCATAGTGGGTCGGGTGCACGTCGCGCACTTCGAAACCGGCGCGTTCGCGGGTCAGACCACCCGGCCCGAGCGCCGATACGCGACGCTTGTGCGTCACTTCCGATAACGGGTTCGTCTGGTCCATGAACTGCGACAATTGCGATGAGCCGAAGAATTCCCGTACCGCCGCAACCGAAGGTTTGGCATTGATCAGATCATTCGGCATCACCGTGGAAATATCGACGGAGCTCATGCGTTCCCGCACCGCGCGCTCCATGCGCAACAGGCCCACCCGATAACTGTTTTCCAGCAGCTCACCGACCGAGCGCACCCGGCGGTTGCCGAGATTGTCGATATCGTCAATCTCGCCCTTGCCGTCTTTCAGATTGACCAGCGTTTTGACGACGGCAAGGATATCTTCCTTGCGCAGCGTCGTCAGATCGTCCGGAGTGTCGAGGTCGAGACGCATGTTCATCTTCACGCGGCCAACAGCTGACAGATCATAGCGTTCCGGGTCGAAGAACAGCCCGCCGAACAGCGCTTCGGCGGTCTCGCGCGTTGGCGGCTCGCCAGGGCGCATCACGCGATAAATATCGGCGAGCGCCTGGTCACGCTCCTCGGCCTTGTCAGCCATCAGCGTGTTGCGCATCCACGGCCCGGTGTTGACATGATCGATGTCCAGCACGTCGATTTCACCGAAACCGGCGTCGGTCAGCTTGTCGAGATTATCCTGATCGATCTCATGTCCGGCTTCGATATAAATCGCACCGGTCTGCTCGTTGATCAGATCATGGGCAGAATAACGACCAAGAATTTCCTCGTGCGGCAGCAGCAGTGTTTCGACACCGTCATTCTGTGCCTTGCGCGCCGCGCGCGGTGTAATTTTTTGCCCTTGCGGGAACAGCAATTCGCCGGTTTCCGCATTCATTACGTCGAAATTTGGCTTTACGCCGCGCCATTGCTCCACCACGAACGGCACGCGCCAACCGCCGGCTTTCTCGTCCCGCTCCCAACGGACGAGATTGTAGAAATAGTGAAGAATATCCTCATCGTTCATACCCAGCGCATAAAGCAGGCTGGTGACGGGGAGCTTGCGCTTGCGGTCGATGCGGACATTCACAATGTCCTTCGCGTCGAATTCGAAATCGAGCCAGGAACCGCGATAGGGGATTACGCGCGCCGCGAACAGATATTTGCCGGACGAGTGGGTTTTGCCCCGGTCATGATCGAAAAACACACCCGGACTGCGATGCATCTGCGATACGATCACCCGTTCGGTGCCGTTTATGAGGAAGGTGCCGTTCGCGGTCATGAGCGGCATGTCGCCCATGTAAACGTCCTGCTCCTTGATATCGATGACCGATCGCGTGCCGGTATCCACATCGACTTCGAACACGATCAGTCGCAGCGTAACACGCATCGGCGCGGCATAGGTCAGGCCGCGTGCGCGGCACTCGCCCATGTCATATTTCGGCTCTTCCAGTTCATAACCGACGAAATCGAGTTCGGCGGTGCCGGCGAAATCGCGCACCGGGAACACCGAGCGCAGGGTCTTTTCCAAACCCGACACATACCCGATTTCCGGCCGCGAGCGCAGAAACTGCTCGTAGCTTTCGCGCTGCACCTCGATCAGATTTGGCATCTGCACGGCTTCGGCGATATTACCGAACACCTTGCGGATACGACGGGTGGGACGAAAACGGGGAGCAGAAGCGCTGGTGGCTTCAACGGCATTGGTGGACATGCACGATCCTTGTCATTCCGCGACCGGCACGATTGCCCGATCGAGGTCATTTCCCGGTCAGCGCAAAAAGGCCGGAATGCGAAAAGCCGCAATCATCCCCGTTCCAGAGGAAGTGCAGCGACGCATTCAGGCCTGACGCCCCAAGCCACCCATCCGTATGATCCGCTGCGCGACGGCGAATCCTGTCTCGGGTGGCTAGGGATTCGTATTACATAGGGGCGGGTGACAGGATTGTCAAACGCGCGGGTGCTTCCCTCTAGACTGTTTTTGGGGCAACTGCGAAACCGCGCGTGGGGGTGCAATCCGGTGTCAGGGTGAAGCTGGCGCCGCCCCGGCGGGAAATGAAGATGCGCAGCTCGGCGATGTCGGCACACGGCACATAGATCCACCGATATTCCCGGCCATCCTGGTAAGCCACCCGGCGTGGCCCCTCATAATGTTCTGCCGGTTCGCCGGTTTCCTTTACATACCGCTCGAACAGCAAGGCGGCGATAGCGTCAGACCGGTCCTGACCCATATCGGGGGGAGGTCGTAACCACCAGAACAGCGCAGCCAGCGCCAGAAGCAAGGCAGCTATCGCCAGCCGGACAAGCGTTTGGCGCCGTATAGCGGTTTCGGCGGGCGTGGGGCCGGACGGATTCATCCGCCTGCCAGTCTCCGGCTGTGGCGCATCAGGCTTCGTTCCGACGCGATCTCAACCGGTCCCACATTATCACCCGATAGAGATAGGTGGCGAGTACAACCACAATGACCGCCGTGGACAAGGGGCCCAGCACCTTGTCGATTTCGTCGAAACGCTGCCCGAGAAAATAGCCGGCGAGTGCCAGGCCGAGCGTCCACAGGGCCGTGCCAAGCGTCGAATAAATCAGGAAACGGCGCACATTCATTCGCACGAGGCCGGCGGGGATCGAAACAAGCGAACGGACCGTCGGGATAACCCGGCCAACGCCCACGATCCCACCGCCATAACGTTCGAACAGATGCCGGCCACGCAGGATTTCCGTCTCATCCAGGGTCAAAATACGGCCGAAGCGCAACAGAAAACGCTCGAAACGTGCAAGGCCGAGTTTCCATGCAATGATGAACCAGACAATATTGCCCGCCATCGCGCCCGTCGTCCCCGCCAGTACCATCAGCCACAGATCGAATTTACCCTGACCGGCGGCAATGCCCGCCAGCGGCATGATGATTTCCGACGGAATGGGAGGGAAAATCGTTTCGATGAACATCAGGAGCGCCACACCCCAATAGCCCCATTGCGCGATAATATCGGGAATAGATAGCCAGTCGCTCATCGTCCATCTCGCATGGCTTCCACCTTTTCCCAGAATAACGCCGGCGTGTCGGTGCCGTTGAAGCGGTCAATGGCGACGATACCGGTGGGGGAGGTGACGTTGATTTCCGTCAGCTTGCCGCCGATTACATCAATGCCGACAAACAATAGCCCCATGCGCTTCAGGTCCGGGCCAACGCGCGCGCAAATGGCCTTCTCCTCAGGCGTTAACGCAGTCTGTTCCGCCGAACCGCCCACGGCGAGATTGGAGCGAATCTCCCCGGATTTCGGTACACGGTTGATCGCGCCCGCCGGCTCGCCATCAATCAGTACGATACGTTTGTCGCCCTGCGCCACGTCCGGCAAAAACGCCTGTACCATGAACGGCTCGCGCCAGACCTTGCCGAAAAGTTCCACCAGCGCCGACAGATTGGGGTCCTTGCCACCAATATGGAAAATCGCAGCTCCGCCATGGCCGTGCAGGGGTTTCAGCACGATTTCACCATGGGAGGCACGAAATGCCTCCGCCGCCGCGAGCGAACGCGTCACCAGCGTCGGCGGCATGCAATCGGCATAATTCAGTACCAGCAGCTTTTCCGGAGCATTGCGCACTGCCGCCGGATCATTGACAACCAGCACGCCGGCTTTCTGCGCATGTTCCAGCAAATGGGTGGCGGTAATATAGGCGATGTCGAACGGCGGATCCTGCCGCATCAGCACGACATCTATTTCGCTCGCCATCTCCACATATTCGGCGTCGGCCAGCCAGCGAAAATAGGGTTGGCCCTCCGCTCCGGGGCGGAAAACCTCGACGGGGCGCGCCGTCACCATGATACGGCCATCCACCCAATCCAGATCGCCGGGCAGATAATGCCACAGCCGGTGTCCACGCGCCTGGGCGGACAGCATCAACGCGAACGTCGAATCGCCGGCGATATTGATCTGTTCCAGCGCATCCATCTGGACCGCGACGCTAAGGGGTTTCACCATGGCAATTGCTCTAGGGGTTGCGCTTGGTACGGGTCAATCATGCTTTGGGCAAAGAGCGCGCAGCATCAGCGGGGCAAAGGGGGATTCCTGCGTCAGCTCGGCCTTTCCCAGCCGGGTCAATTCCAGCGCCGCAACGAAGCCGGACGCCAGAGCCGAGCGCCGCAAGCGCGGATCTTCGTTATCCGGCAAAAACGTCTGCAATTCCGTCCAGTCGAGCGCCTGGCCCAGATTGGCGGACAGCCGTTCAAGTGCTTCCTCCAGCGTTACCAGCGGACCGCGATCATGGGGGGACCAATGACTGTGACGGTGCCGGGCCGCAACCGCGCCATATGCGGAAATCAGCGCGTAGAGATCCACGTCCCACACCGAATCGCGCAGTTGCCGCAAACCTTCCGGAGCGCCACGCCGCAGTACATCGCGGCCAAGCAAATCGCGCGCGAACAATTTGTCGGCGGCATCGCGCATGCCTTCCAGCCGCATCAGTCGCCAGCGCAGCCGTGCCGCCATCTCGTCCGGATCCGGCTCGGGCTGTTCTTCTTTCGGCAACAGCAGAGCCGATTTCAGATAGGCGAGCCACGCCGCCATCACCAGATAGTCCGCGGCTATTTCCAGCTTCAGCGCCCGCGCCTCGCTGATAAACTCCAGATATTGTTCAACCAGCGGCAAAATCGGAATGGCCGCCAGATCGATCTTCTGGGCGCGGGCCAGCGCAAGCAAAAGATCGAGCGGGCCTTCCCAATGCTCGAAACTGACGATCAGCCGTTCTGCGTCCGCCGGGCGTTCAGCTTCGGCGGCCCGTGCAGTCATACGTTGGCGTCGGCCAGCAGCGCGTCCCGGAGCTGCGCCAGTTCTTCGACCGTGGCGGTCGACGGTACATCCGCCCATGTCATGGCGCGTTCCAGCCGTGCGGCGGCGGGCGCCCCGATTGGATCGAGAGCTTCGGCAATCGCCGCCATCTCGGCGAAATCGCCGGAGCAGTGCAGGGCGATGTCACAACCGGCAGCGATGACGCCTTTGGCCCGCCCCGCCAACGTGTCGCATCCCGGTTGTCCGGCCAGGGCCTGCATGCCCAGATCGTCTGACATTAATAATCCGTCAAAACCGCAGCGTCCCCGGATAATATCGCCGATGACCCGCGTCGACAGGGTCGCACAGCGTTCGGCGTCCCATGCAGTGTAGATAATATGCGCGGTCATCGCCATGGGCGCGTCGTTCAGCCGTTCGAACGGCATCAGATCGGCTTCCAGCGTGTCGGCGGGGGCATCGACAACCGGCAGCGCCAGATGCGAGTCGAGCGTCGCGCGGCCATGGCCGGGGATATGCTTCACCACGCCGACGCAGCTACCGGCTTTCAGCCCGTCCAGCGTCGCGCGACCAAGCGACGCAACCGTCAAGGGGTCGGAGCCATAGCTGCGGTCACCGATCACCGCGTGCATCTCCGGCGTCGTCACATCCAGCAGCGGCAGACAATCGACGGTGATGCCCAACGCCGTCAGCATCGCCCCGAGCGCCTGGGCGTTGGCGCGGGCCGCCGCCATGGCCGTCAGGGGCGCTTTCTCCCACACGAGGCCAAAGACGGCAGGCGGAGGAAATTCGGGCCAGTGCGGCGCGCGCAAGCGGGCGACACGGCCCCCTTCCTGATCGATCAGAATCGGCAGGCGCGGATTGCCGGACAGTTCGCGCAGCGCATCCGTCAGCGCGCGCACCTGCTCCGGCGTGTCGATATTGCGTTTGAACAATATATAGCCCGCAGGGTCGGCGGCGGCGAACAGCGCGCGCTCGTCGGCGGAAAGGCTGGTGCCGGAAAGGCTGAGAAATGCTGGAATCATGCCCCGCCTTTGCGGCAGGGCAGGGGTGTCATGCAAGCCGGATACCGGCCACCAGCAGCCAGGCGGACAGCATTGCCAGCGCCGACCAGGTGCCGATCATGCCCAGCATACGAAATGTCACGAAGGCAGGACGGCCAAGGCCAATCGGATGCAGTACGCGTCCGGCGATCAGCAACGCCGCCGCCACAGCCGGCAGCCAGCGACTGGAAGTCGTCTGTTCCGCCAGAAACAGCAGCAACAGTGTCAGCGGTGCATATTCGACAAAATTGGCCTGGGCGCGCATGCGGGCGATCAGGATCGCATCGCCACCGTCTCCAAGCGTAATGCCTGCCGCGCGCCGGCGAAAAGACACCATCAGGCTCAGCGCCAGCAATATCAGGCCGAGCAGCCCGCCGGCGATCCAGCTTATGATCATCCTCGCGTTCCTTTCCTTGCATGCGCGGCTATCGTTGCTCTTGCACTTTCCTGCAATTGCAGTATGTAGCCGCGCTCGTTTACCGCAAGTTCCGGCGTCGGGGCAGAATTATGCCTGGCGTCGCCTTGCGCATTTGTCTGTTCAGGAAGAAGGTGCCTCATGGCAGTCCCCAAGCGCAAGACCTCGCCCTCCCGGCGCAACATGCGGCGCAGCCACCACGCGCTGCCTGTCGTGCGGCCCCAGGAATGCTCCAACTGCGGCGAGCTGAAGCTGCCGCATCATCTGTGCCCGTCCTGCGGTTTCTATGACGGTCGCGAGGTCCTCGCCGCCGCCGACTGAATGCCTGGACGCTGACGCTCACAAGGCGTTATAACTCAAGGGAAAAGCTCACCAGCGCCGGTGTGCTGGCGAGGGGAAATGTTGGCAAGGCGAAGTGAGCGCAGGAGTGTCCGGTAAAAACCCGATCATAGCATTGGATGCAATGGGCGGTGATTTTGGCCCGGCCATCGTGGTGGCGGGGGCGGAGATCGCCCGCGAACGCTATCCCGATCTGCGTTTCCGGATCTATGGCAGGGCGGAAGCTGTGCGCGAAGCGCTTGCCCATGCGCCCCGTGTTGCCGCTGAAGCGGAACTGATCGACGTAGAAGGCGTGGTCCTCAACACAGACAAGCCCGGGCAGGCTATTCGCCGCGCGCGGGGGACATCGATGGGGCTTGCCGTCGATGCGGTGAAAAGCGGCACGGCCTCGGCCTGCGTGTCCGCTGGCAATACGGGTGTGTTGATGGCGCTGGCGAAGCTCGCCTTGCGTACGCTGGAAGGCATCGACCGGCCCGCGCTCGTGGCGCTGATGCCAACGATCAAATCCGAGTCGGTCGTGCTCGATCTGGGCGCGAACACCGAATGCGACGCCGAAAATCTGGTGCAGTTCGCGGTGATGGGCGCGGCATTCGCGCGCACCGTGCTGGGTCTGGATCGCCCGAAAGTCGCCCTTCTCAACATTGGCGAGGAGGAGATGAAGGGCACGGAGAAAATCCGCGACGCCGCCAATTTGCTGCGCGCCGCCGGCAGTGATCTGCCGTTGATTTTCGCCGGCAATATCGAGGGTAATGGTATTGCCGAAGGTGTGATCGATGTCATCGTAACCGATGGATTTTCCGGTAATATCGCCCTGAAAACGGCCGAAGGTACCGCCCGGCTGGTAACGGGCCTGCTGCAAAATGCTTTCCGGCAATCCTTGTGGACACGGATCGGTTACTTGCTGTCCCGCCCGGCCTTGCGGGCGCTGCGCGATCATCTGGACGCCAACAATCATAATGGCGGGGTATTTCTCGGACTCAATGGTGTTGTGGTAAAAAGCCATGGCAGCGCCAATGCGCGCGGCTTTGCCAATGCCATTGGCGTTGCCCGTGACCTGGTGATCAAGGATATTCATGCCCGCATCAAGACGGATATGGCAAATTTCTCGGCGCATCGGCCAGGGCCGCGTCCTGCCGTTGGCGCTGCGTAAACTTCGGGAGCCTGTGCGTTGAACAACAATATTCGCCGTTCCGTGATTGTCGGTACCGGCAGCGCACTGCCCGCCAACATCGTCACGAATATCGATCTCCCCAGCCGACTCGACACATCGGACGAGTGGATCGTCGAGCGCACGGGAATCCGCGCGCGCCATATCGCCCCTGCTGAGATCAAGACCTCCGATCTTGCAGTCGAAGCAGCGCAAAATGCGCTGGCTGCCGCCGGCCTGCCGGCGGAGGCGATCGACCTGATCATCGTTGCCACCGCCACGCCGGATCAGATATTTCCGGCGACCGCAACAACGGTTCAGGCAAGGCTGGGTCTGACCAAAGGCGTTGCCTTCGACATCGCCGCCGTTTGCTCGGGCTTCATCTACGCGTTGACCGTTGCCGACTCGATGCTGCGCACCGGCGTTTATCAACGGGCGCTGGTAATCGGCGCGGAAATCTTCAGTCGTATTTTGGATTGGGAAGATCGCACCACCGCCGTGCTGTTCGGCGACGGTGCCGGGGCCGTTGTGCTGGAAGCGCAAGAATGGGATTCCGGACGCGGGATTCTCGCTGCCCGCCTGCATTCGGATGGCCGTTACAATGATATGCTCTATGTGCCCGGCGGACCGGGTTCCGGCGAGGAGCCGGGTAAGGTCCGCATGTCCGGTCGGGAAGTATTCCGGCATGCGGTCGTCAATCTGTCGGAAGTGGTGGACGAGGTCCTCGTCGACGCCGGTTGCGCCGCATCTGATATCGACTGGGTGATTCCGCATCAGGCCAATGCCCGCATTCTGGATGCCACAGCGAGACGGCTGGGCCTGCCACCGGAAAAAATGGTGGTGACGGTGGATGCCCACGCAAATACTTCGGCGGCGTCCGTGCCGCTGGCGCTGGATGGGGCCGTACGCGATGGCCGGATCAAGGCTGGAGATCTATGCGTGCTGGAAGCCATGGGCGGTGGCTTCACCTGGGGTGCGGTACTATTGCGTTTCTAGGCGTGCCATTACAGACGGTTGCACTGTCCGTATTTTTCCCTATCATATTCCAAATACGCAACTTTGCCTGACAGGATTGATAAGAGGATGGCCGAATCCGCTAAAAAGGTCGTGCCAACGCTGACCCGGGCCGACCTTGCCGATGAACTGCATCGCGATATCGGGCTGTCACGCGCGGAATCCGCGGACCTGGTAGAGCAGGTGCTCGACACCATCTCCGAAGCCTTGATCGCCGGGGAAAATGTGAAACTGTCTTCCTTCGGCAGTTTTCTTCTGCGCAAAAAGGGTCTGCGCGTCGGTCGCAACCCGAAAACGGGGGTGGAGGTGCCGATCGAGCCGCGCACCGTGCTGACCTTCCGTCCCAGTCAGTTGCTGCGGCAGCGAATCAATGCGGAATAAAAGATGGCAAGCGGCAATATCGAGAAGAATCCGGACGCCTTCCGCACGATCAGTGAAGTTTCCAGACAACTGAATGTTCCGCAGCATATCCTGCGCTTTTGGGAAACGCGTTTCCCGGAACTGAAGCCGCTGAAACGCGGTGGCAACCGCCGTTATTACCGCCCGGCGGATGTGCGGCTGGCTGCGGCGCTGCAACAGTTGCTGCACGCTGACGCCTATACGGTGAAGGGTGTGCAAAAGCTGATCGCCGATCATGGCGTGGATGGCATGATCGCTATTGCAGAAAACGGCCTTGCTGCGGCGGAGACGCCCGAACAGGTTCGGCCGGTTGCGGATCTGCGCGAGCAACTGATCGCGATCCGCAACCGGCTGGCGGCGGCGCTCACGGGTAAAGCAGCGTCCGCTCCCACTGCTGACCAGCGCGTGTGAAACGTTCGCGGTGATGCTGGCGACCGGGCCGGTCTTCCCAGAATTCAATGCTGGCCGGCACGAGTCGCCAGCCGCCCCAATAATCCGGTCGTGGAATTTCGCCTGGGAAGCGCCGGTCGAATTCGGCAAGCTTCGCTTCAAACTGTGCGCGTGTTTCCAGCCGTTGTGACTGCAATGACGCCCAGGCTGAAATCTGACTTTCACGCGGACGGGTGGCGAAATAGGCGTCGGCAGTCGCGGTGGAAACCCGGTGCACCTTGCCGCGCGTTCGTACCTGCCGTTTCAGACTTTTCCAATGGAAGTCCAGCGCTGCAACCGGGTGCCGTTCCATCTGTACACCCTTGGCGCTGGTGAAATTACTGTAAAAGACGAATCCGTCAGCGTCATGTTGCTTCAGCAGCACGATGCGGACATCGGGAAACGGTCCGTCGGCCGTCGACTCAATGGTTGCAAGCGCGCAGGCATTGGCGTCGCAGATTTCAGTCGTTTCGGCTTCGGCGAGCCAGGCAGAGAATAAGGAAATCGGATCGTGCATCGTGAATCGGCCTTACATAAGCCACTCTTGTCGAGTTAGGGTGGTTGGACTATATTTTTTGTGGCATTTACGCAACAGGTGTTTCAAACCAGCCGATGGCAGACCTTTATTCCGTCCTCGACGTGCCGAAAACCGCTGATGCGGCAACGATCAAACGCGCCTATCGCAAGCTTGCGAAACAGCTCCATCCCGATCAACACCCGGATGATCCGAAAGCGGCGGAACGTTTCAAACAGGTGACAGCCGCCTACGATATCTTGTCCGACAAGGAGAAGCGCGGGCAATATGATCGCGGCGAAATCGACGCGGACGGCAACCCTAAAATGCCGGAGGGTTTTGGCGGTTTTCGCGGCGGTGCGGGCGGCGGATTCCGGGGTGGATTTCAGGGCGGAGGCCCGTTTGGTGGCACGCGCGGCGGGCAGGGCTTCGAGTTCGAGGGCGACCCATCCGATTTGTTTTCCGAGCTGTTCGGGCGGGGCCGGGGTGGTGGTGGCTTCGGTGGCTTCCGCCAGCCACCGGCAAAGGGTTCGGACGTATCCTATCGCCTCGCCATATCCTTCGTGGACGCAGCGCTGGCGAAACCGCAGCGCATAACCCTGCAATCCGGTCGCACCGTCGATCTGAACATTCCGAAAGGCGTATCCGACGGCGATAAATTGCGTCTGGCGGGGCAGGGGGAAGCGGGGCCGGGCGGCAATGGCGACGCCATCGTGCAAATATCGATCAAGGCCGACTCGCGATTCAGCCGTGACGGAGACGACGTCCGCACCGATCTTTCCGTACCGCTGACCACCGCCGTGCTTGGCGGCAAGCAGCGCCTGGCGACGCTGGGGGGCGAGGTAATGGCGACCGTCCAGCCCGGTACTTCGTCGGGGAAAGTGCTGCGTCTGCGCGGCAAGGGCTGGACGCGGAAAGACGGTACGCGTGGCGATCTTCTGGCGCGGGTTTTGGTGGAGGTGCCGGCAGACGATACGGCCCTCGCCGATTTCCTGCGCGCCCGGGCACCCGCCAGCTAGTATGCACGGGGCTAATCGTCCCGGCTGGCTGGCGCGCGCATGGCCTGTCGCCCGGAACACGATCAGCCGTACCATGAAAGACGGCAATATTCATGCGGGCAACATCGCCTATCTTTCTATTGTTACGCTGTTTCCACTGGCCATACTGATTACCGCCGCCATGTCCCTGCTGGGACGCACCGACGTAGGTCAGCTGACCATTGTCGGTTTGCTGGATGCCTTGCCACAAGAGGCCGCCGTCATTCTCGGCCCGGTTATCAACGAGGTGCTGGCCGTGCGCACCGGTCCATTATTATGGGTGGGGGGGCTGGTGGCATTATGGACGGTCACGCGCTTTGTAGAGACGCTGCGCGATCTGTTTCACCGCGCCTATGAATGCGATCTCGCGCGCCCGGCCTGGCAATATCGGCTGTTCAGCGTCGGGGCGACGCTGTTGGCGATGGTGATCTTGCTGATCGGTTTTATTTCGCAACTGGTGTTGCAAATTGTCCTCAAGACCCTTCGGGAATTTCTGGCGCAGTGGATCATCATTCCGGGGTGGATGGATATTTCCCGCCTGCTGCCGCCGCTGGTGATCTTCGGCGCGCTCTGGGCTTTGTACAAGCTATTGTCCCCGCCCGATTTTCGCCAAACGCTCAAATGGCCCGGCGCGTTATTAACGACGATCGTATGGATCGGCAGCGCGCTTCTGATGGGGCCGATCATTACCGCATTCGGCGACATGAGCCTGACCTATGGCGCGCTTTCCGGCCTGATGACGACCATGCTGTTCTTTTATATCGTCGGCATGGCGCTGGTGATGGGCGCGCAATTGAACGCGGCGCTGGCAAATGCCAACGCTTGACCGTAAGAACCCGCGTTCGGACAGTTTCGGGTTGAATAGAGGAGTATCATGGCTCAACTGATGGCAGGCCGGCGCGGCCTCATCATGGGTGTCGCCAGCGACCGCTCGCTGGCATGGGGCATTGCATCGGCGCTGGCAGCACAGGGTGCGGAGCTGGCGTTCAGCTATCAGGGTGACGCCCTTGGCAAACGTGTGCGGCCATTGGCGGAATCACTCGGATCATCCCTGTTGTTCGATTGTGATGTCGGTTCGGATGAATCGATCGATGCTTGCTTTGCGGCGCTGGCGGAAACCTGGCCCACCATCGATTTCATTGTTCACGCCATTGGCTTTTCAGACAAGAATGAGCTGCGCGGGCGCTATAGCGACACCACGCGCAGCAATTTCACCATGTCCATGGATATTTCGGTTTACAGCTTCACGGCGGTGGCGCGCCGTGCGGCGGCGATGATGCCGAACGGCGGTTCGATCCTGACCCTGACCTATTATGGTGCCGAAAAGGTTGTGCCGCATTATAATGTGATGGGTGTGGCGAAGGCCGCGCTGGAAGCCAGCGTGCGTTATCTGGCAGTTGACTTTGGGCGGGATAATATTCGTGTCAACGCCGTGTCTGCCGGTCCGATCAAGACTCTGGCTTCGAGTGGTATTGGCGATTTCCGCTATATCCTGAAGTGGAACGAGCTGAATGCGCCGTTGAAGCGCAATACGACGATTGAAGATGTTGGCGGCGCTGGCGTTTATCTGTTGTCCGATTTGTCGGGTGGCGTAACAGGTGAAGTGCTGCATGTGGACAGCGGCTATCATGTAATCGGCATGAAGGCGGAAGACGCGCCGGATATTGCGTTGGCATGAGCTTCAACAGCTTCGGCCATCTGTTTCGCTTTACTACCTGGGGCGAGAGCCACGGGCCGGCCATTGGCGTTGTCGTCGATGGCTGCCCGCCGGGGCTGCCGCTGTCCGAAGCCGATATCCAGCCGTTTCTCGACCGGCGGCGGCCCGGGCAAAGCCGGTTTACCACACAGCGGCAGGAACCGGATCAGGTCGAGATCCTGTCCGGCGTCTATCAGGGCGAAACCACGGGCACACCCATCAGCCTGATGATCCGGAATGTCGATCAGCGATCGAAAGATTATTCCGAAGTCGCGCAGAAATACCGCCCTGGCCACGCCGATTATGCCTATGACGCCAAATATGGCCTGCGCGATCCACGCGGTGGCGGGCGTTCATCGGCGCGGGAAACCGCTTCCCGCGTGGCGGCGGGAGCCGTTGCGCGCGTGATTCTGGGCGGCGAGGTAGCGATTCGCGGCTATCTGGTGGAGTTGGGCGGCGACGCTATCGAACGCGCAGTATTTGACGCGGACGAGATCGACCGCAACGCCTTTTTCTGCCCGGATGCCGCTGCCGCCACTCGCTGGGAAGCAACCCTGGATGGCGCGCGCAAGGCGGGATCGTCCCTGGGGGCTGTGGTGGAGGTGGTGGCCGAAGGCGTGCCCGCCGGTTGGGGCAGCCCGCTCTATCACAAGCTGGACAGCCAGCTTGCCGCTGCCCTGATGAGCATCAACGCCGTGAAAGGGGTGGAGATTGGCGACGGTTTCGCCGCCGCGCGGTTGACCGGCCCGGAAAATGCCGACCCGATGCGTCCTGGTGAAAATGGCCTGCCTGTTTTCCTGTCGAATCATGCCGGTGGTATCGCTGGCGGTATCGCCACCGGTCAGCCGGTCGTGGCGCGACTGGCGCTGAAACCCACCAGCAGCATCCTTACGCCGGTTGAAACCGTCACCCGCGATGGGCAGTCAACCGAAGTTGTCACCAAAGGCCGCCACGATCCTTGCGTCGGAATTCGCGCCGCCCCTGTGGCGGAGGCGATGATGGCCGTAGTGCTGGCAGATGCGATGCTGATGCACCGGGGGCAGGTGGGAGCGCGTTAGGCTTATTTGCCTTCCACCAAAGCCCGAACCAGCGTTTCCGCCGGTCGCAGCCTGGCGCGGGCGTCATCGGGAATGGCCAGACTGTCTATCTTGTGCATCAGCACCTGAACCGTGCCGCCTGCCTCGCGCACGAGTAACCGGAACGGCAAATCCAGCGCGACATCGGGATGGTTCAGCATCACGGGTGTCCCGGCTTTCGGATTGCCAAAAATCAGGACTTTCGTTGGTGACATGTCCAGGCCTGCGGCGGCCGCCGCGCCGGCATGATCTATTTCCGCAAAGACCGTCAGTCCTTTTTCGGTCAATCCTTCGCGTAATTCTAGGACCGTTTCGTCGAACCCGCGTGCACTTTGCATCCGCAGCAGATCGTCATCCGCCGCCACTGCAACACTTGCGTTCCCGACGGCCACAGCGATGATTATTTTCCTGAGGCAGTTCATGCGCGGTTTTAAAACAGCCATGTCTCCACATTGGTCAGAGGTTCACGTCTTTGCGCCGCCAACAGCACCTTGATGGCGCGCACGGCGAACCAGATGGCGACGAGGGCGAACAGGGGGGACAGCAGGAAGAAGGTCAGCACCGACAATATGGCCGCGATCACCGAATAAACGACGCCGATCCAGAAAGTACGGATAAGAAAGCGATAATGGCTGTTTTCCCAATCCTCGTGGGGTTCTCCCTGCCACACATAGGCCAGAATGACGCCGATGATGGCTGAAATGCCGGCGAGGAAATAGCCAATATAAAGGAGGCTGATGATGGTCGGGCGGTTCATCTGGAAATCGTTACCGGGCTGGCTTGCCATGCGCGTCTCCTTTTTCGAACGGGGAACTTGACGGCATCGCGCTAAAAAGGCAAGTTTTTCCCTGTGTCAGAGGTCCAGGCGGCCGCTGCGTCAGGGCTCGAAAGGGCGACGCGGAGGAAAGTCCGGGCTCCATGGATTGACGGTGGCGGGTAACGCCCGCCGGGGGTGACCCCAGGGAAAGTGCAACAGAAAGCAACCCGCCGGACGGGCCTTCGGGCTTCCGGCAACGGCGAAAGGGTGCGGCAAGAGCGCACCGCGCAGCCGGTAACGGCTGTGGCATGGTAAACCCCACCGGGAGCAAGACCGAATAGGCGCGTCGCGCGGGGGCAACCCCGCAGGCTGGATCCGGCCGGGAACGCGCGGGTAGGTTGCTTGAGGTGCGTGGCGACACGCATCCCAGATGAATGGCCGTCCGGCGGGAAACCGCCCGACAGAACCCGGCTTATCGGACCTCTGGCACGGAATCCGGCGGGGCGAGCAATTCGCGGCGGTAGGATTCCTCTACTTCAGCCAGCGGCGTCTCGCCTGCCATCACCAGCGCATGCACGCGCATCAAGGGGTCGCCATCCGGCGATAAATCCGCCCGGAGCGTTTGGCGGACTGTTGCCAACGGCGCGACCAGCAGGCCGAAGGGAATGTCGCTCGTTTCCAGTTGAAAGCGCATATTGGCAGTGAGACGCCCTGGCACATACCAGTTATCCGCCTCCACCAGCACATGCGCGCCGCACATCAATGCCACCCGCCGGTAGCCGAGGGGTTCATCCGCATCCACGCCCAGCCGCCGTCGCTGTGCCGCGCTCGCTGCACGCGGCGGCGCGGCGATCCGTCTGGCCAGGATGGTCGGATCGGTCATGCCGCGCAACCGGCACCAGTCACCCAACGTCCGCGTGGCGCTGAGGCCCGCCATCAATTGCGCGTGCAGTTCGCGAATATCGGGGAGTTTTTGCTGTTCAGTCATATACCCGGCCAAAAGCCACGCCCAGAAACCACGCCCGGAAACGACGCGCTGTCACTCCTTGTGAAGCGGGGATTATCCGGCTAAAGCCCCGCCACATTTTCCGTATCGGACAAAGACAGGATTAGCCATGGCCATTACCCGCACTTTCTCGATTATCAAGCCCGACGCGACGCGCCGCAACCTGACGGGCCGTGTCGTTGCCATGCTGGAAGAGGCGGGCCTGCGTGTCGTCGCTTCGCGCCGGATCAGGATGACCCGCGAACAGGCCGAGGAATTTTATGGCGTCCATCGCGAACGTCCGTTTTTTGCCGATCTCGTCGCGTTCATGACGTCGGGGCCGGTCGTTGTTCAGGTGCTGGAAGGCGAAGATGCCGTGGCACTGAACCGTCGTGTAATGGGCGCAACCAACCCGGCGGACGCGGAACCGGGCACGATCCGTGCTGAACTGGCCGAGTCAATCGAGGCCAACAGCGTTCATGGTTCGGACAGCGCCGAAAACGCTGAGACGGAAATCGCCTTTTTCTTCACGCCGGAAGAAATCGTCGGCTGAACAGGCGCGCCGCCGCCCGGTTGCTCAAACCTCCAGTTCGACATCCCAGTAAAGATAATCGAGCCAGGTCTTGTGGCAGTGGTGCGGCGGGAAGGCGCGGCCATGTTCCTGCAACTGGCGACTCGTCGGCTGAAATGGCGTTTGATGCAGGGGCATATGCGCCTGTGCGGGGGTGCGCCCGCCTTTCCGCAAATTGCATGGCGCGCAGGCCGTCGCCACATTCTGCCAGCTTGTACGCCCGCCCTGGGATCGCGGGATTACGTGGTCGAAGGTGAGATCGTCGTGGCTGCCACAATATTGGCAGGCAAAACGGTCCCGCAAAAACAGGTTGAAGCGTGTGAAGGCCGGCCAGGCCGATGGTTTCACATATTGTCGCAACGCCACAACCGACGGCAATCGCATCGACAGGCGGGGAGAGCGGATTTCACGATCATATTCAGCGATAATATCCACCCGCTCCAGGAACGCCGCCTTGATCGCATCCTGCCAGTTCCATAGCGATAGCGGATAATAGCTTAGCGGAGTGTAGTCGGCGTTCAGCACCAGCGCCGGGCAGGATTGCGGGTTGGCCCATCGCCCGCCCAATTCCGGGCCATTTTCACCTATTATATCAGGGTGATACATCCGTGCATCGCTCCTCGTCTGCCATGGCAGACGGGACGAAATCAGACCCTGTCGCACCCAGGGCAGTCTGTTCCGACCGCCTGCTTCGTGCCGTTTACCAGAAGTTGTATGTCAGGCAAATGACATCCCACGATATATAGCCGCTCTACTATTATTTTTATTGGCTTTCATCGATTGGTCCGTTGGCGCAAATGCTGGTGACGATGAGGTCGCCCTTTATTACCCGCTTTGCCCCTTCGCCCACGGGCAGGTTGCACCTCGGGCATGCGTTCAGCGCCATTGTGGCGGCCGAACTGGCGCGGCGGACGGGCGGACGCTGGTTGTTGCGGATCGAAGATATCGACGCAAGCCGCTGCCGGCCTGAACTGGAGGAGGCTATTCATGCTGATCTCGCGTGGCTCGGCCTGACGCCGGATGGAGTGATGGTGCAATCAGCACGGATGCCGGCCTACAAGACGGCGCTCGATGACTTGCGCGAAAAGGGTCTGCTGTATCCCTGTTTTTGCACCCGCGCCGACATTGCCCGCGCCGCCGCCGCGCCACATGCGGGGGAAACCTTGCCCTATCCCGGCACATGTCGCGGTCGTCCCATAGACGAAACCGAACTCGCGGCGCGACCGCATGGCTGGCGACTCGACCTTGCGGCAACGGGCCTTGCCGTGGAACAGCAATGGCTGGACGTTGCACAAGACATGCAACAGGGCAGGGCTGATGCAGCGGGTGATCCGGTGCTGGCGCGCAAGGACGCACCGGTAAGCTACCATCTGGCTTGTGTGCTCGACGATGCGGCGCAAGGCGTAACGGTGGTTACGCGCGGCGCAGACCTGATCGACGCGACCCCGTTGCAACGGCTGTTGCAAACATTACTCGGCCTGCCCGCACCGGCCTATGCGCACCACCCGTTGCTTACCGACGCAAACGGGCGGCGGCTGGCGAAGCGCGATGATGCGGCATCTGTGGCAGCGATGCGCGAGGCGGGTATGGACGCCCGCGCGCTACATATGCGACTTTTGGCCCAGGCAGAAGAATTTTTGCTGGCAGTTACCGACGTTAAACCGGATACAGACCGGATGACGGGCGCGCGTCCGCCATCTTTGCCCGGAGGGAGTCGAAAATGAACACGATCCTTATCATCCTCATCGTGCTGGCGGCGCTGACGACGGCATATATTTTGATCAAGGGCGTCCTCACGATGGCGAGGGGCAAGGATGCCACGGGGGAAAAATCGAACAAGCTGATGAGCCAGCGGGTGATGTTTCAGGCCATCACCATCCTTCTTGTCATCATATTGCTGGTGATCATGCGCATGGGTAACGGTTCCTGATGGTCAGACTGAACCGGATCTATACCCGCACAGGCGATGACGGATCGACGGGACTTGTCGGAGGTATGCGGCTGTCGAAATCGGACCGGCGTATTGCCGCCTACGGCACAACCGATGAGGCCATGTCAGCTATCGGCGTCGCGCGTCTCCATGCGGGGGGTGCGTATCAGGCGATGCTGACACGGATTCAGAATGATCTTTTCGATGTCGGCGCCGATCTGGCGACTCCCGGCGATGATTTCACCAGCGATCAGGCGTTGCGCGCCGTGCCCGCCCAGGTAGAGCGGCTGGAACGCGAGATCGACGCGCTGAATGCTGATCTTGCGCCGTTGCGCAGCTTTATCCTGCCAGGCGGATCCGTTCTGTCGGCGCATTTGCACGTTGCGCGCACCGTGGTGCGAAGGGCCGAACGCGACGCAGTGGCGACGGCTGCGGAAACTCCAATTAATCCTGTAGCAATCCAGTACCTTAATCGGCTGTCAGATCATTTGTTCGTGATGGCGCGCCATGCCAACCGGCCAGAAGCCGGCGGCGAGGGCGATATATTGTGGGTGCCAGCAGCCAATCGTTGAAAAGGAGCATATATGAAAATTGGAATTATCGGCGCCGGTCTGATGGGGGTCGGCATCGCCCAGTCGGCGGCGGTTTCGGGGCATGATGTCATTCTGTCGGACGTTACGCTGGATCGGGCGGAAAACGGCAAGGCCGGGATTGAAAAGCAGCTTCGCCGGATGGTGGAGAAGGGCAAGCTGGACGCTGACGCGGCAACTGCGGCGCTGGCCCGAATCAAGCCCGCCGGCGACACTGACGGCTTTTCCGACCGTGAACTGGTGATCGAGGCGGCGACTGAAAATGTTGAGCTGAAGAAAAAGCTGTTTGCAGGGCTGGTAGGCAAGTTGCACGCCGATGCGGTGCTGGCCACCAACACTTCCTCCATCTCCATCACCATGCTGGCCGCGGCGTCAGACCGTCCGGACAAGTTTATCGGCCTGCATTTTTTCAATCCCGTACCCGTGATGCAGCTGGTCGAGATCATCCCGGGCCTGCCCAGTAGCGATGCTACGCAAAAACTGGCGCGGGATTTCGTCGAAAGCATTGGAAAAACCGCGATTGTGGCTGCGGACAGCCCGTCGTTCATCGTGAATCGCGTGCTGTGTCCGATGATGAACGAGGCGATCTTCCTGCTCGGCGAAGGCGGCGGCAGCGTGCTCGATATCGATAACGGTCTCAAGCTGGGCGCGAATCATCCGATTGGCCCGCTGGCGCTGGCCGATTTTGTCGGCCTGGAAACGCTGCACGCGATCATGCTGGTGATGATGGACGCAACCGGAGACCCGAAATACCGGCCCGCGCCGCTGCTGACCAAATATGTCGAAGCCGGCTGGTACGGCCGGAAGACCGGGCGCGGCTTCTATGATTATTCCGGTGACAAGCCGGTGCCGACGCGCTGATTGTTACAGGGGCCATGCGCAAAACGTCGCGCATGGCCCCTTTTCTTCTGCACGGCCTCCGTTATAGCCGCCAGACATGAGCATCGATCATACAGCCAAGCCGTTTTCCGGCACGGGTCACGCGCCAGATCCACAGTTGCTGGCCAAGACCGGCACGTTGGTAGAGGCATTGCCCTATCTGCAGCGCTATTCCGGACAGACATTCGTGGTCAAATATGGCGGCCACGCCATGGGAGACCCGGCGCTGGCCGAAGATTTCGCCGAAGATATCGTGCTGCTGAAACAGGTGGGTATCCGCCCTGTGGTGGTGCATGGCGGCGGGCCGCAGATCGGCTCGATGCTGAAACGGCTGGGAGTAGAAAGCAGCTTCATCGACGGTCTGCGGGTAACGGATGCAGAAACTGCCGACATCGCCGAAATGGTGCTGGGGGCGATTAACAAGGAACTGGTGTCGTGGATCAACCGCGCGGGTGGCCGTGCCGTTGGTCTGTCGGGAAAAGATGCGCGCCTGATCCGGGCGACGAAGGTGAGCCGGTCAACGCGCGACCCCGAAAGCAATATCGAAAAGGCGGTGGATCTCGGTTTCGTTGGTGAACCATCGGCGATTGACCGTTCGGTCATCGACGTGCTGGCCCAGGCTGATTTTGTACCCGTGATATCCCCCATCGGCGTGGGCGCGGACGGTCGAACCTACAATATCAACGCCGATACGTGCGCCGGCGCGATTGCGGGTGCGCTGCAAGCGGCGAGATTGTTCCTGCTGACCGATGTGCCTGGGGTGTTATCCAAAGACAAACAATTGCTTACGGATCTGACGCCGGCGGATATCACAAGACTGACGGCGGACGGGACGATATCCGGAGGCATGATTCCCAAGCTGGAAACCTGCGTATCGGCGGTGGAGGCGGGGGTTGACGCCGCCGTCATTATCGATGGCCGCATTCCGCACGCGCTGTTGCTGGAAATCTTCACGCGGCGGGGTGCAGGCACGCTCGTCCGCAGGAGCGCCGACTCAGCGGCGTAGCGGCGCGGGAGAGAGGAGCCAGCGACCGTCACGCGAACGCGCCCATACCGCTCCAATCGTGCCGCTGTTACCGGCTTCCAGCTTTTTCATCAATCCAAAGATGGCGGAACCACGCGGCGCAGTCTCCCGCATTTCTGCCAGCCCGCGCACCAGCAAGCGCCGGCGCAATTCGGCGGGCAGGGCTTCCGGGTCGAGCATGACCCCTTCTTCTGTAACCTCGCCGCGCGTCCGCCAGATTTCATCAGCCATCCATGCGAGGGCCCGTTGCGCCTCCGCCAGATGATCGGCGCTGGCCGCCAGCCGCTGCGGATCAAGCCAATCCGCTGTGCGAAGCAAATTGCGCGCGGCGGTGCGATCAAAGCGCAAATCCTGGTTCGACGGGTCATCCGCTGCCGTCCAGCCAGCCGCCGCAACAATGGCCGCGAGGTCGCTCTTGCGCCACCCAAGCAGGGGGCGCAGCAGGGTAACGGTCGGCGATAACGCCCGCCGCGCGCGAATCCCCACGAGTCCGTCAAGGCCGCTGCCGCGCGCCAGTCGCATCAACAGCGTTTCCGCCTGATCGTCGGCATGATGGGCGGTCAACAGCCATCGCACTCCATGGCTGGTGCACCAGTTTTCCAGCGTGGCAAAGCGGGCAGCACGTGCTTCCGCCTGTAAATTGGTAGCGGGGATAGATGTTTCAGGCGTCAGTGTTGCATGCGGAAGGCCGACGCTGTCGGCGAGGCGTGCGACCGTCTCCGCCTCGTCCGCACTGGCGGCGCGCAGCCGATGATCGAAAGTAAGGATATGGGCGCGGCCTGGAAATGCGTGCGCTGCCAACCAGAGCAGCGCCAGCGAGTCCGGTCCGCCAGATACCGCGACGGCCAGATGATCGCGGTCGGTCCACTCCGAACCGCCCGCCGCTGCAACGGCTGCGGCCAGGCTATCGGCGGTAAGCGGCCCCGGTTTCAGGCCCCGCACCTTGCCTGTTTACGCGTATTGGCGGCGTCGGTTGCGAAACTTCCGGTCATACGATCCGGATAGGCGCTGGCCAGTTGGTCGAGTGCCTGGCAGGCCGCTTCCGGCTGGTTCATCGCCAGCAATGCGCGGCCCAGCCACAACAGGCTGTTGTGGGCGCGCGCGCCGCGTGGCCACGTCTGATAGCCGGACAGAAACGCCTTGGCTGCCTGGGCATTCTGGCCCTGCGCCATCATCGCCCGGCCTGCCCAGAATTGCGCGTTCGATGCACGGGCATGTTTGGGATGCGCGGCGATAAACGCCTCCAGATCGCGGACCGCGCCAGTGTAATCTTTCGCCACATATTTCTCGTAACCGGCGACATAGGCGGCTTCCACCGGGTCCACTCCCGGCTTTACTTCCGCGGCGGCCTTTTCCGCAGGCGGCGGCGTTTCGGCAGCGCCCGGTCCGCCAGCCGGTGGTTTGGGGGGAGGCGCAAGCCCGGCGGCGGGCGGCGTTACAATGGTGGCCGCACCCGGCTGCGCGGGGCTTTTCCCTTCCAGCGTACCGAGGCGAAATTCGGCGTCGCCACGGAATTTTTCCTGCGCTGTCTGCAATTGCCGGATCTGGTGCTGTAATTCTTCGATCTGACCGGTCAGTTGCCTTTGCTGGTTTTCCAGCGTCACCACCCGTTGCGTCAGATCGACGATGGGGCTGGTCGCCGCTGTGCCCGGCGTGGTTCCTGGTGCCGGGGGAGCGGTCACTTCCGGCTCGAAATAGCGTTTGTCGCCATCGAAAACCTTGCGTTGCACGGCGCGCACCTGGCTTTCCAGCGCGCGTACTCGCCTGTCGATCTGGCCCACCTGCTCCTGACTGGCCACCGCCACTCCTTGCGCGGATGTCGCCACCGGCCACGCAGCCAGCAGCAGGGCGAGGGCTGAAGATCGTATTAATTGCTGTCGCATAGGCCTCAAAAAGCGCCTTTCCGCTTTACTGTCGATGAATCAGGGCGGTCGATGAAAAAGATTTTATCCGGCAATGGGCTGCACCGGTTCCAGCCCGCGCCGGGGCGTTGTACCGCCCGTCAAATCTTCGGGTTTCAGCGAAACATTGCGAATGAATTCGGCGGGCCCACCCAGCGGCGGCAGGATCTCCGTTCCTACCTTAACTTCCAGCGCGCCGGCGCGCCCTGTCTGCAATACCCAGGGCCGGCCCGGCGGCAGACTCAGAATCTGGCCGGGTTGCAACGTCCCCAAAAAGAAATTCTCGTTATTGCTGCCGTCGTGCACCCGCAACCACACTTCGTTTTTGGCGGTCAGGCTGACGGGGGTGGTGGCGCCAGCCGGTGCCTCCGGTTCCTGTGCCTCCGTTTTTGGCGGAGGCGGTACGGCGGCCTGCGCCTGAACCGGCGTTACCGGCTCGGCTGGCGGCGGCGGTGTAAACCAGCCGGCTCCCCACGCCCAGAGCAACATCACGCCGACAAGCAATATGGCCGTCGACCACCACAAAATCGCGCGCGTTGGCCGCCGCTGTTCGTCCACCGGCTGCATTTCCACCATGGTCGGCACGGGATCGCCCTTTTGCGATTCCTGCCGGTAACGTTCGGCGGCGGCGGCGGGATCGACGCCCACAGTGCGGGCATAGGCTTTCACGAAACCCAGGGTATAGGTCAGCGCCGGCAAGTTGTCGTGTTCGTCAGCTTCGATATGCCGCAGCACACCGGGGCGCACCTTCGTACGCTCCGCTACCTTGTCCAGGCTGAGCCCCGCGTGCTCACGGGCCTGCCGCAACAGTGCGCCGATCGTGGCAGGCGGCGTACTTGCTGTTTCCGCCGGATTTTCCGGGGTGTCCGTCGCCGGTTGTCGCGTTTCCGGTCTATCCGGGCGCGGTTGCGGTTGCTGGCGTTCGCTGTCGTCCGTAGCGTTCAAATTCCAGTCTCCAAACGGCAGTGCATGTTGTCGAACCCCGTTGTGGCTTGACTCTGCCCCTCGTGAATGTCAACCGCCCGTTGGCTTTGTCGGTGCCGGCCTTGTTGCATTGCGGCATGTTGGCTATGGGGGAGGCCAAATCCTCATCCTCATTCTATACGGATCTATTGCATGCCATTGCCCCTTCGTAACGTGGCGATCATCGCCCACGTCGATCATGGGAAAACCACGCTCGTCGATCAACTGTTTCGTCAGTCCGGAACTTTTCGCGATAATCAACGCGTTGCCGAACGGGCCATGGATTCCGGCGACATCGAACGCGAACGCGGAATTACCATTCTCGCCAAATGCACGTCCATCGAATGGAATGGCACGCGCATCAATGTCGTCGACACCCCCGGCCACGCCGATTTCGGCGGTGAAGTCGAACGCATCCTTTCCATGGTCGATGGCGTCATCCTGCTGGCCGATTCGGCCGAAGGCGCGATGCCGCAAACCAAGTTCGTCACGTCTAAAGCGCTGGCGCTCGGTCTGCGCCCCATCGTCGTCATCAACAAGATCGACCGCCCGGATGGTCGCGCCGAAGAAGTGCTGAATGAAGTATTCGACCTGTTCGTAACGCTTGGCGCAACCGACGAACAGCTTGATTTCCCGACGCTTTATGCATCAGGCCGTAACGGCTACGCCAGCACGGACATCCATAATCGCGGCGGCGATCTGACGCCGCTGTTCCAGACGATTATCGATCATGTGCCAGCTCCGGATGCAGACCCGGATGCACCGATGAAATTCCTCGTGTCGTTGCTCGATCGGGACAATTTCGTTGGCCGTATCCTTACCGGACGTATCGCGTCCGGCACCATCCGCACCAACATGCCTATCCGAGCGCTCGACCCGGAGGGCAATGTCGTGGAGGAAGGGCGCGCATCGAAAATCATGGCGTTTCGTGGCCTCGAACGCGTACCCGTCGAAGAAGCCAGCGCCGGTGACATCATCAGCCTCGCCGGTTTGACGGTGGCGACGGTTGCGAATACCATCGCCGATCCATCCGTTACCGAGCCGATTTTCGCCAACCCCATCGATCCACCGACGCTGTCCATGCGCTTCTCGGTGAACGACAGCCCGTTTGCAGGCCGCGAAGGCTCGAAAGTGACGAGTCGGATGATTCGCGACCGGCTGTTGCGCGAGGCTGAAGGCAACGTCGCCATCCGCATCACCGAAAGCGCCGAGAAAGACAGTTTCGATGTCGCCGGACGCGGTGAACTGCAACTGGGCGTGCTGATCGAAACCATGCGCCGCGAAGGCTTCGAATTGTCGATCAGCCGCCCGCAGGTGATCTATGGCGAGGAAAACGGCCAGCGCACCGAGCCATATGAAACCGTCGTCATCGACGTGGACGAGGCATATTCGGGCACGGTTGTTGAGAAAATGGCGAATCGCAAGGCCGAGATGACCGACATGCGCCCGTCGGGCGGCGGCAAGGTCCGGCTGACCTTCAGCGGCCCGTCGCGCGGGTTGATCGGCTACCATGGCGAATTCCTGTCCGACACGCGTGGCACCGGCATCATGAACCGCCTGTTCGAGAAATATGGCCCGTATAAAGGTCCGATTTCCGGTCGCGCCAACGGTGTGCTGATCTCGACGGAAACCGGCGAGGCCGTAGGCTATGCGCTGGGCTATCTGGAAGGTCGCGGGGTACTGATGGTGGAGCCGGGCGAACCCGTCTATGCCGGCATGGTGATTGGCGAAAACGCCCGGGACGACGATCTGGAAGTCAATCCGCTGAAATCAAAGCAACTCACCAACTTCCGTGCCTCCGGCAAGGACGATGCGCTCCGCCTCAGCCCGCCGAAACGGCTGACGCTGGAGCAGGCGATCGCCTATATCGACGAGGATGAACTGGTGGAAGTGACGCCAAAATCCATCCGCATTCGCAAGCTCTACCTCGATCCGCACGAGCGCAAGCGGCATGCGCGGTCGTTGAAGGCGGCGAGCTAAGAGATCAAGAAGCGGCCTCCGGCGAGCGCATATTGGCCGCCGGAGGCCAAAGGGTTCGTCGATAATCCATGCCGTTCCCACCATCTCCCCACATGACGCGCGCGCTGGCGCTGGCGCGTGAGGCTGCCGTGGCGGGGGAGGTGCCGGTGGGGGCGGTTGTCACTGATCGTGCAGGTAATATTCTAGGTGAAGCGGGGAATCTGACCCGCACCCGCCATGATCCGACAGCGCACGCCGAAATCCTCGCCATCCGGCAGGCGGCAAAAACTCTGGCGAATGAGCGGCTCACCGATTGCACCCTGTGGGTGACGCTGGAGCCGTGCCCGATGTGCGCAGCGGCGATTGCCGAGGCGCGGATTGCCCGGCTGGTTTATGGCGCGCCTGACCCGAAGGGCGGCGGGGTGGAGCATGGCCCGATGGTGTTCAACCACAGCCGCCACCGCCCGGAGATCATCGCCGGTATTGCCGAGCAGGAGAGCGCCCGGTTGCTGCGCGGCTTTTTTGCCGCGCGGCGATAACCGGTCCATTAAATGTCTGCGTAAACGTGCGTTTCCGCCGCTCCGCCCGGATGGGTGACGGCGCCCAGCGAGGCCGGGCCGACATTCTGGGCGTAGCGCCACAGCGCACCGGATTGATAATCCGTCTTTCGCGGCTGCCATTTGGCGCGGCGGGCGGCCAGCGTTGCGTCATCCACCAGCAGGTCGATGGTGCCTTGGGTGGCGTCGATGCGGATACGGTCACCATTTTCGACCAGCGCGATCGGCCCGCCGTCTGCCGCTTCCGGGCCGACATGGCCGATGCAGAAGCCGCGCGTACCGCCAGAAAAACGCCCGTCGGTAATCAGCGCCACCTTGTCCCCCATGCCCTGGCCGTAAAGGGCTGCGGTAGTGGACAGCATTTCGCGCATGCCGGGGCCGCCCTTCGGCCCTTCGTAGCGGATGATCAGCACGTCGCCTTCGGCATATTCGCGGTTTTCGACGGCGGCGAAGCAATCTTCCTCGCAGTCGAACACGCGCGCCGGACCTTCGAATACCAGAGTGTGCAGACCGGCGACCTTCACGATTGCGCCATCGGGCGCGAGGCTGCCGTTCAGGCCGACAACGCCGCCAGTGGGCGTGATCGGATTGGAAACCGGGCGGATCACATCCTGATCCGGGTTCCAGCGAACCTCGGCGATATTTTCAGCCAAAGTCTTGCCGGTTACCGTCAGGCAATCGCCTTTCAGGTAGCCGCCTTCCAGCAGGGTTTTCATCGCCATATAGATGCCGCCGGCATTGTGCATATCGCGCGCGACATATCGCCCGCCGGGCTTCAGATCGGCGATATAGGGCGTGGTGCGGAAGATTTCCGCCACGTCCTGTAGGGTGAAGTGGATACCCGCTTCGTGAGCCATCGCCGGCAGGTGCAATGCGCCATTGGTGCTGCCGCCGGTGGCGGCCACCACGCGGGCGGCATTCACGAAGGCATCGCGGGTGCAGATGTCGCGCGGACGGATATTGTTTTCCAGCAGGCGCATCACGGCGCGACCGGCATCGCGGGCGATATCGGCGCGGCTTTCATAGGGGGCAGGCACCATATTGCTGTTCGGCAGGGACAGACCGATGGCCTCCGCCACACACGCCATGGTGTTGGCGGTGAATTGTCCGCCGCACGCGCCGTCTCCGGGGCAGGCGACCTTTTCCAGCGCGATCAGTTCCTGCAACGGACAGCCGCCGGACGCATATTGCCCGACCGCCTCGAACACATCGACGACGGTGACGTCCTTGCCGTGGAAATGGCCGGGCAGGATCGAGCCGCCATAGACGAAGATCGACGGCACATTCAGCCGCAACATGGCCATCATCATGCCGGGCAGGGATTTGTCGCACCCGGCAAAGCCGACAAGGGCGTCATAGCAGTGGCCGCGCACGGACAGCTCGACGGAGTCGGCGATGACCTCCCGGCTGACCAGCGAGGCTTTCATGCCCTGGTGGCCCATGGCGATACCGTCCGTCACCGTGATGGTGTTGAACCGGCGGGGCATGCCGCCCGCCTCGATCACGCCTTCGCGGCAGATGTCGGCCTGGGCATCCAGCGTGGTGTTGCACGGGGCGGAATCATTTCCGGCAGACGCCACGGCGACGAAAGGTTTGGCGATATCGGCTTCGGTCAGCCCCATGGCGTAATAATAGGAACGGTGCGGCGCGCGCTCCGGCCCGACACTCACATGCCGGCTGGGCAGCTTCGACTTGTCAACCATGGGGAACCTCATAACTGGATAGCTGCCCGCTGCTTGTGCGATTGGCGCATTTTCGTCAAGTGGGCAATTATAAAAGGATGTAGTAAAGATTGGCGCAATTTTAGTTCGCGCCTCTTGGGTGTCTCGTCGCACGCGGCCCGCTTTACCATTGCCGCGTTCCACGCGCTTGCCTAACAGCAGCGTAGCGAAAGAGGAGACTCATGGGCAAACGCTATTTCGGTACGGACGGCATTCGCGGCATCGCCAATGGTCCGAAGATGACGGCGGAACTCGCCATGCGCGTCGGCCAGGCGGCAGGCAGGATATTCCTGCGCGGCCCCCACAAGCATCGGGTGCTGATCGGCAAGGACACGCGGCTTTCGGGCTATATGCTCGAACAGGCGATGACCGCCGGCTTTACTTCCGTGGGTATGGATGTCGTGCAGGTGGGGCCCATGCCGACACCGGCGGTCGCCCTTTTGACCCGCGATATGCGCGCCGATCTTGGAGTGATGCTGTCGGCCAGTCACAATCCCTACCACGATAATGGCATCAAATTATTCGGCCCGGACGGCTATAAATTGTCCGATGCACAGGAACGTCAGATCGAGGAGTTGCTGGAAAATGGTGCACCGCCGCTGGCCGCCGCCGACGCCATCGGTCGCGCCCGGCGCATTGATGACGCGCGCGGACGCTATATTCATGCGGTGAAATCCGCTTTCCCCGGGCATTTGCGTCTGGATGGGCTGCGGATTGTGCTGGATTGCGCCAATGGCGCGGCTTACCGCGTTGCGCCGGAGGCATTGTGGGAATTGGGCGCAGACCTGATTACGACTGGCTGCGAGCCCAACGGGTTCAATATCAACGACCGCTGTGGCTCCACGCATCCGCAACGGCTGGCCGACCGCGTCCGCGAGGTGCGGGCCGATATCGGGATTGCGCTGGATGGCGATGCGGATCGCTTGATCGTGGTCGATGAAACCGGCAGCGTGATTGATGGCGATCAGTTGATGGCGCTGATCGCCGCATCTCAGGCAAAAGCGGGCACGCTGAAGGGCGGGGCGCTGGTCGCGACCGTGATGTCCAATCTCGGGCTGGAGCGGTTCGTCGAAGGACTGGGTTTACGGCTCCATCGCACGGCGGTGGGGGATCGGCATGTACTGGAAGCGATGCGCGAAACCGGCTGCAATGTGGGCGGCGAACAATCCGGCCATATCATTCTGACCGATCATTCAACCACCGGCGATGGCTTGCTGGCGGCCATGCAGATTCTGGCGGTGCTGGTGACCGCAGGGAAGCCGGCGAGCGAAATATTGAACTGTTTTACGCCCTTGCCGCAGTTGCTGAAAAATGTACGGTTCGAACAGGGCAAACCGCTGGAAGATGCCGGGGTAAAGGCCGCCATCGCCGCCGCCGAGCAGGCGCTGGCCGGCACCGGGCGGCTGCTGGTGCGCCCGTCCGGCACCGAGCCGCTGATCCGTGTGATGGCGGAGGGCGAAGATGAAGCGTTGGTGGCGCAAACCGTCGATAATGTCTGCGCGGCGGTGAAGGCGGCGGCTTGACGGTGCCTCGTATTCTCGTCGTCGCCGGTTCGGATTCGGGGGGCGGTGCTGGCATCCAGGCTGATATCAAGACGATCACCATGCTGGGCGGCTTTGCGGCGACGGCAATTACCGCCGTCACCGTACAGAATACGCTGGGCGTAACCGGCGTGCATCCGGTGCCGCCGGAAATCGTCGCGGCGCAGATAAGCGCTGTGTTGAATGATATCGGCGCGGATGTCGTGAAACTGGGCATGTTGGGTGATGCGGACACTATCATGGCGGTGGCTGGCGCTTTGGCGGATGTCCGGGCGCCCATCATTCTCGATCCGGTGATGGTTGCAAAGGGCGGAGCCAATCTGCTGGCGCCAAGCGCGCACCGGGCGATGGTCGAACGATTACTACCGATGGCTGCGCTGGTGACGCCGAATGTGCCGGAACTGGAAGCGCTGACGAATGCGCGCGTGCATGGGGAAAGGGATATGCCGGAAGCCGCGCGGCTTTTGCTGGCGCTTGGGGCCAAAGCCGTATTGGCGAAGGGCGGACATCTGGAGAGTGAAACGGTTACCGACTGGCTGGTGACGCCGGACGATGTGCAGATATTTCAGGGTTCGCGCATCCATACCCGGCATACGCACGGTACCGGCTGCACGCTGGCCAGCGCCATTGCGACGGGCGTTGGTGCGGGTTTGGCGCTCCCGGAGGCGATTGAACGCGCGCGGCAATTTGTGCGCAAGGCATTGCTGGCGGCGCCCGGCTTTGGGGGTGGCCATGGGCCGATGGGGCATCAGGCGGTGCGGCTGTGATCGTCGGCGTGGATGAGGTGGGGCGCGGCCCATTGGCCGGGCCGGTCGTGGCGGCGGCTGTGATCCTGTGCCCCGGCGGCATCCACGGGCTGGCGGACAGCAAGGTGTTGAAACCCGCCGCCCGCACGGCACTGGCGGCGGAAATCAATGCGCGGTGTCTTGTGGGGATTGGGAGCGCCAGCGTCGCCGAGATCGACGAACGCAATATTTTGCAAGCGACGATGCTGGCGATGATGCGGGCGGTATCGGCGCTGGGCGTGTCGCCGCGGGAAATTCTGGTGGACGGTAATCGCTGCCCGGATTGGCGCTGGCCGTCGCGCGCGATCGTCGGCGGGGATGGGCTGGAGCCGTGCATTTCCGCCGCTTCCATCGTCGCGAAAGTGTGGCGGGATAGCTATATGGCGGAATTGCATCATGAATTTCCGCATTATGGCTGGGACAGCAATGTCGGTTACGGGACGCCGGCTCACCGCACAGCCCTGGACCAATATGGTCCAACTCCGCACCATCGCCGGTCTTTCGCGCCCGTAGCGCGACACTTTGCCGCAATTTAGCAGTTCCGACTCGAGACACAAGCTGTTGTGGGTCATTGGACTCCAATGACTCCATAACTTGTGTCTGGCGGCATTTCCCGACTCCAGGAATCAGCGACTCACTCTAAAACACTGTCTTGACGACAGAATCACTGATCTGCCACTTCTGGCTCTACACAGAGTCAAGGGGTGAAATCGTGCAGGACCAAATTATTATCGGCGATTGTCTGGCGGAAATGGCCAAACTGCCCGACGCCAGCGTCGATCTGGTATTCGCCGATCCCCCCTATAATCTGCAACTGAGCGGTGAGTTGCATCGCCCGGATGGCAGCGAGGTTGCCGCCGTGAACGACGCCTGGGACCGTTTCGACAGCTTCGCCGAGTATGACCGCTTCACCCGCGCCTGGCTGGCGGAGGCGCGCCGCGTGCTGAAACCGAATGGTGCGCTATGGGTGATCGGCACTTATCATAATATCTTTCGTGTCGGCGCGGCGTTGCAGGATCTGGGCTACTGGATTCAAAACGACATTGTGTGGCGCAAGGCCAATCCGATGCCGAATTTTCGCGGTACGCGCTTCACCAACGCCCATGAAACCTTGATCTGGGCGGCGAAATCGGCACAATCGCGGGTCCGTTTCAACTATCGCGCCATGAAGACCGCCAATGAAGATGTGCAAATGCGCTCGGACTGGGTGATTCCGATTTGCTCCGGGACGGAACGGGTCAAGATTGATGGTGTGAAGGCGCACCCGACGCAAAAACCCGAAAGCCTGTTGTACCGCGTGCTGCTGTCCACCACGGTGGAAGACGATGTGGTGCTCGATCCATTTTTCGGCTCTGGCACAACCGGCGCGGTCGCCCGCCTGCTCAATCGCCGTTTTATCGGCATCGAACAGGACGCGCATTATGCCGACGTCGCCCGCGCCCGCATCGCGCGGGTGAAACCGCTGGCGCCGCAGGATCGTATCGTCACCGAAGACGCCCGCGCCGCGCCGCGCGTCCCGTTCGGGGCGCTGGTGGAGGCTGGTTTGCTGCGCCCTGGCGCGACGCTTACCGATATGAAGCGTCGCTATCGCGCCAGGGTGCGGGCCGATGGCTCGCTGATGATGAACGGTCGTTCCGGCTCGATCCATCAGTTGGGCGCGGCGGCGCAAGGGTTGCCGTCCTGCAATGGCTGGACCTTCTGGCACATCGAAAAACGCGGCGATCTGGTGCCGCTGGACAGTGTGCGCACCGCATATCGCCAGCGCGGCGTGGTCTGATTTCCGCGGCGACTAATCCGGGTAGCGGGCGAATTCCGGCAGGGCTGAGATGTCGCGCATCCAGGCGAGTCGCTCGGCGGCCTGGATGTGCGCTTGCGGGGGCAGCCGGTCGGGATCGTCGAGCGTGCCACTGGCAACGTCGGTGATGCCTGGCAGTATCTCCTCGTTCGTGTAAAACAGGCCGGTGCCGCATTCGGAGCAGAAATGCCGCCGCCCATTCTGCGATGATTTGTAGATTTTCGCCGTGCCGGAAACACGCAATTCGTCTGTATGTACAGCCGCCCAGCCAACCAGCGGCGCGCCGGAGTGTCGGCGGCAATCGGTACAATGGCAGAGCGTATGGTAAAGAATATTCTCGGGCATTTCATATTGTATTGCGCCACAATGGCATTGACCGTGAAACATTGCTTTTCTCCTCGAGAAAATTGGTATTTTTTGCGCTTTCAATGACAGGTAGGCAACAAACATTCCTCCTTGACCTGAAAGTTTTCAAGGGTTAAATAAAACTAATCCAAAATGGTACGTTCTGGCGAAGGCGCCGGGGCCATCTGGATACATCAGATTTTTGTAACATCGGATGGAACAGGGGTGTTTCGATGAAAAATTATTCGACCGCCGCGCTTGCGGCGCTGGCTACGGGTTTGCTGTTTGCGGTTCCCGCGCAGGCGGATACGTGCATCGGTAATTGTGGCAGTTCCCTGCCCGGTGGAATCGCCGATGGCGTGGTGACGCCGGCCCCCACCGGGGACGGCAGCTATGACTGGGTATCGACCTTTCAGGGGCAGCAAGGGGCCGCGCGGATTGCCGGCTATTCCGATGGCGCAACCAACGGCTCGGAACTCATCTCCGATCCATTTTTTGCCACCGCTGGCCAGGAAGTGCGCTTCTGGTTCAACTATGTGACCAGTGACGGCGCGGGGTTTGCCGACTACAGCTTTGCGCAATTGCTGAACGCCGGCAGCACGAACGTTGCCGCCAATCTGTTCACTGCTCGCACCAAGCCCGCTGGAAATGTGATCGCGCCTGGCCTCGAACTGCCGGATCTGGAAGCGGTGCTGAATCCTGGCAATGTGTATATCACGCCGGGCGGCCCGTCGTGGAGCGCGTTGGGCGGATCTTCGGGGAGCTGCTATAGCAGCGGTTGCGGTTATACGGGGTGGGTAGAATCCGTTTATACGGTGCAGCAGGCCGGTTCCTATCAACTGCGTTTCGGCGTCGCCAACTGGTCTGATACGGCCTATGATAGCGGGCTCGCATTCAGCGGCCTGCTGCTGGATAACAGCGTCATTGGTGATGGTTCCTCGGCTGACAAGCCGCTGTTGCCTGGCAACATCGGCCCCAATGGCGAGTTTCAGTTCGAATTCGTCGCGACGCCCAACGAAACGGTCTTTATCGATCCCTTTATCACCACCGGCTATGATTATGCGGTGCAAAGCGGCCCGAACATCCTCTCGGCGCTGTTCCCGGACCTGACGTTTGACGTCGATGGCTATGAAATCTGGACGCTGGACATGACGACGTTCCTGGGCACGGCCCTGGGCGGTGTGCTGTTCGATTTCACCAGCCTGTTCGGTTATGAAGATGGCATCACCGGCTTTGCGCTTCGGGGTATCGACGTCGCCAACGCTCTCGACCCCACCAATGTCACGGCGTTTGTCACCGGGCTGAATTTCGCGGATGCGGGAACCGTCCAGATGACGCAAACGCCGGTCACGACCTTCGTGCCGGATGCCAATGTCGTTCCCGAGCCGGCGACCTGGGCGATGATGATCGCCGGTTTCGGTCTGGTGGGTGGCGCGCTGCGTCGCCGCCGCGCCGTCGCCGCCTGAACCCGATTGAAATCATCATAATAGAGAAAGCCGCTGGCCATCCGGCCGGCGGCTTTTTATTTTCCGTACTCCATCCTTTTCGGTCACGCGTGGATTTATTGCGCGCCGGGCGCTAAAGGGCAGCGCATGACGAATCCCCCTCCTGCTGAATGGGCGCGGCAACGCGCGCTTTATACCGCCTTTCCATCGCACGCCGATCTGTGGCTGGATGATCTGGAACCGGCTCGCGCTGAAGTGACGGCGATGATGCGAACATTGGCGGCGACCGTTCCAATAAAACTGCTGGCGGCGACGGAAGAGGCGGTTGCCGCCGCGCGCGCAGCGACGGCGGGCGCGGATGTCGAAGTCTTGCATCTGCCCTTCGGCGATATCTGGCTTCGCGATACCGCGCCGGTATTCCTGACGGCGGAACGCGCCGCAGGATTTATCTTCAACGGCTGGGGCGGCAAATACGAACTCGAGGGCGATGCGGGTGTCGCGCAAGCGGTCGCGGGTCATGCTGGCGCCACGCTTGCCGAGCATGATTTCGTGCTGGAGGGCGGGGCTATCGATGGCGACGGTTCCGGACTGTTCGTCACCACCGAACAATGTCTGCTGAATCCCAACCGCAACCCCGGCGTTACGCGGCAGGTGATGGAACAACATCTGCGCGAGGCGCTGGGCGTGCGCCGGCTGATCTGGCTGGGCGATGGCCTGCTGAACGACCATACGGATGGGCATGTCGATAATCTGGCGCGCTTCGCCGCGCCCGGCACCTTGCTGTTGCCGGTATCGGCGGGGCCGGATGATCCGAACGCCGCCGTCTATGCCGATGCACGCCGGCGAGCAGAGGCGGCAGGGGTAGTCATTCTCGATATGCCATCGGTCGGCCTTCTGATGCGGGATGGTGAAATCGTCCCGGCCTCCTATATGAATTTCGTGGTCGCCAATGGTCAGGTTGTAGTGCCGTTGTACGGCGCAGAGAATGATGGCGCGGCAGTGCGGGCACTGGAAAAAGCCTTCCCTCGCCATCGCGTTACTGGCCTTCAGGCAAATCATATTCTGACGGGTGGCGGCAGCTTCCATTGCATCACCCAGCAAGTGCCGGAGATATAAGCGTGATCCACGTAGGTGCCGTGCAAATGGCGATGAGTAATAACCGCGATACGGATATCGCCCGCGCCGCGACACTTGTGCGCGAGGCGGCAGCCAAGGGTGCGCAGATTATTCTGCCGCCTGAGCTGTTTGACGGCTATTATTTCTGCACGAGCCAGGATGAAGACCTGTTCGCCACCGCCCGCCCTGCAGGCAGCCACCCGGCGGTGGAAGCCATGCGCGAAGTCGCACGTAAAGAACATGTCTATATTCCCTGTTCCTTTTTCGAGCAGGACAGCCATCATTATTACAACAGCCTGGCCATGATCGACGATCAGGGTCAGGTGATGGGTGTCTATCGGAAAAGCCATATTCCTGACGGACCGGGCTATATGGAAAAATTCTATTTCCGCCCGGGCAATACCGGCTTCAGGGTCTGGGAAACGCGCCACGGCACGGTGGGGGTCGGGATCTGCTGGGATCAATGGTATCCGGAAACGGCGCGCGCGATGATGCTGATGGGCGCGGATGTGCTGTTTTTCCCAACCGCGATCGGTGAAGAGCCGCATGATCCGTCCCTGGATACCCGGCGGCTATGGGTCAGGGCGATGGTCGGCCATGCCGTGTCCAATGTCGTGCCGGTGGTCGCCAGCAATCGCGTCGGCACCGAAAATGGCCAGAAATTTTACGGAAACAGCTTCATTGCCGATCAGCGCGGCGATATGGCAGTGGAAATGGACACGGAATCCGAAGGCAGCATCACCGCCAGCTTCGATCTCGATACGATCGCCCGCCACCGTGCCGCCTTTGGCTTTTTCCGTGACCGTCGTCCGGAGCTTTACGGTCGGCTGGTCGAGGATCTTTGAGCCACCGCGAGCGCGATCACATCGCGGAACATGGCGTCGGTCAGCCGGCCGGTATTCTGGTTGAGGCGCGAACAATGGTAGCTGTCCACCAGCACATAGCCGGTGTGCAGCTGGTGCACCGCGCCATGGGCGAAGCGCACTTTCGGCAATTTTCCACCCAGCACCTTCACGGCAGACTGGTGGGCAATTTCGCCAAGCGCCAGCACCACCTGCAAGTTGGGCATGCCGCGCAAACTGTTGAACAGAAACGGTCGGCAGGCATGGATTTCGGCTGGCACCGGCTTGTTGCCCGGCGGCACACAACGGACGGCGTTGGTGATCAGCACATCGCGCAAACACAATCCGTCTGCAGCGTGGCCGCCGTAAGTGCCTTGCGCAAAACCCAGTTCCTGAAGCGTGCCAAACAACAACGATCCTGCGCCATCGCCGGTGAACGGTCGTCCCGTTGCATTGGCCCCGGAAAGGCCCGGCGCAAGGCCGACGATCGCCAGCCAGCCATCGGGATCGCCGAAATCTGGCACCGGCGCATTATGCCATTCGGGATGCGCCAGGCGTTGCTCCTGACGCAGGGCAACGAGGCGCGGGCACAAGGGGCAGTCGGGGGGTGGAAAATCACGATTCATGCAGCCTTCTAGCAAACAGGTATCCGGCAAGCCATTGCGTGCCGTCGTCGCGCTTGGTTCCAACCGTTGCCATGGTCATCATGGGCGACCGCCGGCCATTCTAAAAGCGGCGACAGAGGCTTTGGAAGCCGGGGGCTTTCGTGTGATGACTCGGGCGCCGATCATCGAAACCGCGCCGGTTGGCCCATCCCACCGGCGTTTCGCCAACAGCGCGGTATTGGGCTTGTGGCAGGGTAGTCCACAGGAATTGTTGTTATGTTGCAAACAGATAGAGGAAGATTTCGGTCGACGTCGCAGCCGCCGCTGGGCGGCTCGCGTACTCGATCTGGATCTGATTGCCGTTGAGCAACTGGAGATCCGCGCGCGCGGTTTCATCCTGCCGCACTATGCCATGGCGGAGCGCGATTTTGTCCTCACCCCGATGGCGGCGCTATGGCCAGGCTGGCGGCACCCGCGTTTGCACCTGACAGTGCGGCAAATGCTGGCGCGTATCAGGAAGTCGAAGCCGGTGCGCGACCGGAGCCCGGTGTCCGCTTGCCATTAAACATCCATCGCAACAACGGCACCGGCGCAATCAGATAGTGGTGGATGGCGAAGCAAACAGGCGTGCCGACGAGAATGAGAAGCCCATAGATAACATAGACGTTATTCGTGATGCCAGTGAACAGGTGCGCCAGAAGATAAATCACGGTCATATGAACCAGATAAAAAGTGTAAGATCCATCAACCAGAAATCGCAACACCGCACCGGGTTTGTTAACCCAACGCTGGAATACATACATCAGCGCGCAAATGATAAACATGGTGAGGCCCGAACCGGCAATCCAATATAGCATCCGCTCCGGTGCACGTGGCAATCCGAGATCGACATGACGCGTCATCAGATAAAGCCCCGTGAACAGGATCAGGCCCGTCCAGCTCCATATATGGAGCGAGGCGAAAAGCCGCCGGTTCAGAAACGCCAGCAATCCAAGAACAAAATATGAAAAATAAGTTAGCGTCGCTGATTCGATCCAGCCAAAGGGCGTGTCAGCGGAAAGTGGTCCGGTCAGCTTGTCGTGAATGAGCCGGCAGCCTGCGACGCCTACGGCCACCAGCGCCACATTCGCCCACGCCGTCCAGCCCGAGGTCAGATCGCAATAGTGATCGAGTGTACGCGACATGAAGGGGCGGCGGAACAGGAGCAACAGGGCCGGGGTTACGAGTGCGTAGGCGATCAGCGAAAACAAAAACCACAAGTGCAGATGCCAGACATCATTGCCTCGTGTCGGGGAGCGCCAGCCACCGCCGAGCCATTCGCCAAACCCCATGAAATTATTATGCCAGATATGAATGAGCCAGGTCGTAACCGGATTGAGCAGCAAAAGAGTTGAAACCAGCGGAAACACCAACACGCGCATCCGCCCACGGTAATAAGTGGAGATATCGGCGCTACGCGTTGCGACGAGGGCTGTGAAAAATCCGGAAATGAGCATGAACGTCGCCATCCGGAACAGATTGCTGGCATCCTTTACAAAAGTGAAAAAGGGATTGTCCGCGATGGTAGCCGCATGCACCATGATGCCAAACAGCATACAAAACGCGCGCAGGGCATCCATATGGATCAGGCGCGCGTGGCTATCCAGCTTCATCAATGGCTTCCTCTTTCCCAGTCGCGGACTCCTAGCGCCGATCGACATTCAGGATTCCCAAGAGGCTTGATTGCTGATTTACAGGTTTTCGCGATTGAGCGGAGGCTATGGTGGGCGTGAAGCGGTACGAGTTGAGCGAGGCGCAATGGACGC
>JBAYSX010000005.1:0-132567 GCA_041675905.1 Sphingomonadaceae bacterium
CGCCATCGTGTCGGGCGGACAGGGCAAGGCGGAAGACAAGATCGAGGCCATGCAAAAAGCCGGAATCACCGTCTCACCATCACCCTCCGAACTCGGAACAACACTCAAAAAATTGCTGACGGCCTGATCCGCAGCAACCCACGCTGAAAACCGCCGCCTTTCCAATGAAGGGCGGCGGTTTTTTGTTCTGAAGAAGGTATCAGGAATATGCGCGTAATCGTGGCGGGAACCTTGCAATTCGATGGCGATATCTGCGCGGACATCATCCGTGATGGTCGGGAATATATCCTCGCCAGCCGCGCCGAAATCGGCTGTGTCGCCTATAATTGGTCAGCCGATCCGCTGGAACCGGGACTGATGCATGTGTTCGAGGAATGGACATCCGAAGCTGCGCTCGGCGCCCATTTCCGCGATGCTTCCTATCAGGCGATGCGCGCACATCTCGGACAATATCCGATGACCGGATTCGCCGTTCAGCTTTACCGCGCATCGGAAGTAGAACCGGTCTATACGGATGATGGACAGCCCCGCGACCGAATCTTCGGGGTTTGGATCGGACCAGAAGCATAAAAGATATGAGGAAAGGGGTCTCCGGCGGGTATCGGGCTTGCCCCCTCCCCGCCGGACAATGATCGACCTCTAGAATTCATACCCCAGTTGTACGCCGTAGGTCCGGGGTTCGCGGGCAGTTGCGAAGGACCACAGGCCGGCAACCGTGAAAGCCGATGCCGCGCCGCGATCGTTTGCGAGATTACGCCCGAAGGCCGTAATCCGCGCCCGGTTGCCGTTAAGGTCGAACGCCAGGCTGGCGCTGGCATCCAGCAAATGCTGCCGGTCCGTCCGCACCCGCGGGTCATTACCGTGCACGATGACGACGCCATTGGCATTGACGGTCGTCGCCCCGAGGGAAATTTGCTGATCGTAAGGCGCAATATTACGGTAGCCTCCGGTCAGCAGCACGTCGCCAAAGTTGAGCGGTATTTTATAATCGGCTGTCACCGACACCGTTTCGCGTGGATTATAGATCAGGTTATTTTCGGAGTAATCGAACGTCGTCAATGCGCCATTGAACAATTCCTGCGTGAAGAAATCCTTGAACTTCGAGCGCAACAGACCCGCCGATGCGTTGATCGTCAGATTGTCGATCGGGCGGGCAGTAACATCGAATTCCAGACCCTTGATACGTGCAGAACCGACGTTGGACACGATAGTTTCATTGCCAATTCCGCCCTGGACGGGAATGGTGGTCGTTTGCTGCAGATCGGAATAGTCGGCATAAAAGCCGGCAATATTGACGAGCAGGCGACGGTCGAACCATGAGCTTTTGACGCCCGTCTCATAGGAATCGACTGTTTCCGGCCCATAGGGAGTGGTGGAAGAAAACAGCGTCTGGCCGCGTCCGGAAAATCCGCCAGAGCGATAGCCCCGCGACCAGGACGCATAGAACATCAAATCGTCCGTCGGCTGATAATCGACGCCGATTTTCGGCGTGAATTTGCTGCCAGAGTATTTGACGTCCGGAAACTGATCCGGTTCCACATAGTTTTCGCTGGACTTTTTATCCTTTGTCCACCGTCCGCCCAGTGAAAGCCGAATCTGGTCTGTAACGTTGACGTTGAAATCACCGAATAGCGCATAAGACTTTGCTGTTCCTCGGATGCGCTGAATGGGCCCGAGCGCACCAAACACGGTAGTATCCTGCACCCGCCGGTAGGCGGAATCATAATAATATCCCCCAACGACATAATCGAATATATCACCGATCTTGCCTCCGGCACGCAATTCCTGGCTGAACTGATGGAATTTCTGCCACCGTTCTATGCGGTAAAGATCAGCACTGCTGGCATCCAGATCCTGGGTCTGCTCTTCCTTCGTCTCCCGATAGCCGGTGACGGATGTCAGTTTCACCACATCCAGATCCCAGTTCATCTCGAGCGTCGCGGCGGGCGCCTTGTAAAGCTGGTCTGTCGGATTCGTGAAGACTGTATAGAGATCGCCGGTCGTGTTGCGGTTACATTCATTGGCCGGCTGGAACGCGCAGAATACTTCGCCGGTTCGCGCGATATTGCTAACCCGCGCATCGTTGCGCTGATCCTGCTTTTCCAGCGTCAGCAAGGCGTCGAACGTGCTGGTCGGCGTAAATAGCAGGCTGAGGCCGTAATTCTCGTTGTTGGAGCCGCCGACACGGCCGCCATGGATGCCATCCCGCAAATAACCGTCGCTCTCGTTATGGAAATAGAACAGCTTGGCCGCCAGCACATCGGGCAAAAGCGGCAGATTCAGCACCGCCCGCGTCGCCCAGCTGTCGTAGTTGCCATAGCTGGCTTCGAACTTGCCGCCGAATTCACCGGTCGGCCTGGTGCGACGGATATTGATGACGCCGCCGATGGTGTTGCGACCGAACAGTGTGCCCTGCGGCCCCCGCAATACCTCGATCTGGTCGATATCGAAAAAGTCGAAAAACTGACCGGTATTGGTGCCGATGAATACGCCGTCGACGACAACGGCAACCGTCGGATCAAAGGATTTGTCGATATCGGCAAAGGTAAGACCGCGAATCGACACGTTGGCAGCCGCCGCGCCCGTCGCCTGATTGGTGATCAATACGTTAGGCGCCGCGCCCTGAAGGTCACCGATATTGATCGCAGCCTTGCTTTCCAGTTGCACCGGCGAAATGGCGGTAATCGCAATTGGTGTCTGCTGCAGATTTTCATCGCGCCGGCGCGCCGTCACGACAATATCCTGAATTTGTGCGCTTCCTGTTTGCGAAACCGTTGGTGCATCCTGTGCAAATGCCGGACTTGCGCCCGTAGTCAGAATCGTGCCGCCCAACGCGAGCCAGAAACCATATCGACGGTTTTTCATGATCTTGTCCCTGATTGACTTTATTTATAGTAAATGCGGTTTTCACCGTATTTTACGTCATGACATACGCGTAAAATTCGACAACCTCAATGAAATATCAGGTGTAGCCCGCTGCCGGCTGGAGAATGATCGGAATGTACGACAAGGGAGCACCGCATGGCTGAAGTTTTTGATTATATCATCATCGGTGCCGGCTCGGCGGGCTGTGTGCTCGCCAACCGCCTATCCGAAGATCCGCGCAACCGGGTGCTGCTGCTGGAGGCCGGCGGCCCGGACACCAGTCCGCTGATCCATATGCCCAAGGGCATTGGCAAGCTGGTGCTGGACCCGGAACACGCCTGGCATTTCCCGGTCGACCAGCCGCGCGAACCGGATCTGCCCGCATCGGAAATATGGGTGCGCGGCAAAACGCTGGGTGGATCGAGTTCGATCAATGGCATGATCTATATCCGTGGCCAGCCGGAGGATTATACCGAATGGGAAGCGCGTGGCGGCACCGGCTGGGGCTGGCCGACAATGAAACAGGCGTTTCGCGAAATCGAGGATCATGAACTGGGCGCGGATGACCAGCGCGGCGCCGGTGGTCCTGTGCATGTCAGCACCGGCAAATTCCGCTATCCCGTCGCCGAAGCGCTGATCGCGGCGGGCGAACAAATGGGCCTGACCCGCAAGGAAGATCTGAACCGCGAGGATCAGGAAGGCGTCGGCTACTACGCCCATAATATCAAGAATGGCCGGCGGCAGAGCGCAGCGGTGGTGTTCCTCGATCCGGCACGCAACCGTCCGAATCTGCGCATCGAAACGGGCATCATGGCAGAACGGCTGATCCTGGAGGGGCGACGGGTTGTGGGCGTCACCGGCGCGCGTCGTGGCGCGAGCCTGTCTTTCCGTTGCCGTGGGGAAGTCATCGTTTCCGCCGGCACGATCAACAGCCCGAAAATCCTGCAGCTTTCCGGTATCGGTCCGTCGGAAACCCTGCGCGCCGCGGGAATCGAAATCGCGCATGACAGCCCCGATGTCGGCCATCGCATGCGGGAGCATCTCGGCTTTTCCCTGCCTTACCGATTGATGGGCGATCCCGGCAATAATCGCCGCTTTCATGGCCTCGGCCTTTTCGCCTCCGTCATGGAATATTTCGTCAAGCGCACCGGGCCGATGGCGACCGGCCCGTTTGAGGTGGGCGCCTTTATCCGCACCGAACCCGACGTCGCACGTCCTGATGCACAACTTTACATGGGAGCCTTCACCTTCGCGCGCGGCGATGCAAATTTCCCTGTGCCCCTCGCGGAAGTGGAGCATGTGCCAGGGATCACCATTTATGGCCAGTTGCTGCGCCCGACCAGCGAGGGCAGCGTCATGCTGCGCTCTTCGGATCCCTCCGCGCCGCCCGTCATCACGCCCAACTGGCTGACGACGCCGGAAGACGAACATGCGGCGATCGCCATGGTGCGTTACATGCGCCGTTACATGCGGCAGCCGGCACTGTCGCGCTATGTTGGCGAGGAACTGGTGCCTGGCGAATCCTGTGAAAGTGATGCGGAGATCCTGCGCGCCTTCCGGCGGTTGTCCCTGTGCGGCACCCATGCTGTCGCCACCTGCCGCATGGGCGGAGATGATCGCGCCGTTGTCGATGCACGGTTACGCGTGCGCGGCGTGGAGGGTTTGCGAGTCGTCGATTGCTCGGTCATGCCCGCGCCGGTGTCCGGCAACACCAATGCGCCGGCCATGGCGCTGGCGTGGCGCGCCGCGACGCTGATCGCTGAAGATAAAAGGGCAGCCGCATAACATCGCGGCTCGCGGGAGAGGAAAGACCATGTTCAAAACTGTCACGTTACTGAAGCGCAAGGCCGGGATGTCGATGGCGGAGTTCATAGATTATTATGAAACGTCTCACGCCCGCATTGGTGAGAAGTACCTGGCTGCCGGGGCGATCCGCTACGCCCGCTATTTTCTGCATCCGGCGGAAAACCCCGTAGAGAGCGCGGACAGCGGGGCGCCGGACGACAAGCCTTATGATGTCGTCACAGAGATCTGGTTCCCGGATCGTGCCGCATTCGAGCAGACCATGGCCCGGTTAGGGGAGCCAGGACCTGCCGCTGAAATTTCGGCCGATGAAGAGCGGTTATTCGACCGGGCACGCAACCGTTTCTTCGTGGTGGAAGAGCATGTGTCCGACCTGGCGGCAGCACGCCGGGAAAGCGGCGGGAGCGAATCTCTGGCGGGAGTCTGACCGGGGGAGCCCCGGCTATTCCCCCAGCCAGCCGTCGATAGTCGGTTTTAGCGCGGTCGAAATCAATTCGATCAACATGCCGGGGATTGGTGGCGCGCAATAGGCGATCGCGCCATACCCTTCCTCCGGGCTGGCATTCGCCGCAACGACCCGCCAGCCGCCCGCAATGAGCCGCTCGGCCTCCGCCCGCACGTCATCGACCCAGACGCCGATATGGCGGGCATCCGGCGCGCGGGCCGGATCGTAGAATGCGCCACTGCCCTGCACCAGTTCGACATGATGCGGACCGCCGAGCGAATAGGTGGCCCGTACGGTAACTTCATGCGCGCCCTCTTCGGGAGTCCAGAAAGGCAGCGGATCGAAATGGACGACAGGAATCCAGCGCAGCCCCAATGTGCTTCCCATAAGTTCCATAGCCGAGTCGATATCGGCGACAGCCATACCGGTGTGATGAAAACGTTGCAGATCAATCATGCGCCATGGTTCCTGTTTGTCGACCGGAACAGATCATGGCGCGTTTTCCGGGCCGCCGCCACCTGACAGGTTTGAGAGGCGCATTGGTCGCGCATACCGCCTATTCCTGTTGTATGATAAAAGGCCGAAGGCCGAATTGACGTGCGAGAGGAGTTTTTCCGTTGACACATCCGTTGACAATCGATGGCCGCGATGCGGCCAGGCTGCGTGGTGACCCGATCACAGGGGATCGTTACACATCCAAAGAGTTTATGCAGCGGGAATGGGACCATATGTGGACCCGTATCTGGCATGTCGCCGGACGCACTGCCGAACTGGAGGAGCCGGGCGATTATATCGTCCATGATTTCATGAATGAAAGCGTCTTTTGCGTGTTGCAGGACGACGGCTCCATCCGTGCCTTCTACAATAGCTGCCGGCATCGCGGCATGCGTCTGGTCTCGGCAAGCGCTGCCGCGGATTCCTTCAAATGTCCCTACCACGGCTGGATCTGGGGCAAGGACGGCCTGCTGAACTACGCCCAGGATCAGCATGATTTCCCGCAAGGCGATCCTTGCGGCAAGCTTCGCCTGAACGAGGTGCGCTGCGCTACCTGGGGCGGTTTCGTCTGGTACACGATGGACGACAACGCCCCGGAACTGCTCGATTATCTGGCTCCGATGCCGGAGATCTACCAGAATTACCCGATGGACACAGCCGTCCGGGTTTTCTGGATGAAAATCGATCTCAATACCAACTGGAAATTCGCCACCGACAATTTCTCCGAGAGCTATCATACCCGCACCGCGCACCCGCAGGTGCCGCCGTACATCGATCAGGATGTCGACACCGCCCGTCACGAAATGTTCCCGGGCGGCCATGGCCGTACCGTCCAGCCGATGCGCCCGTCCTTGACCGACCGGCTGCCCGAAGGCGCGCCGCATCCGTACGACGACATCCTGCGCCAGTGGGACATCGATCCCGCCCAATATCCCGATTACGAAACCAAGACCATGCAGGGCTGGCTGAACCTGAAGGCCGCAAAACGGCGGCTGGGGAAAGAGCGCGGCTATGTCCATTATGAAAAAATGGATGACGAGGAAATTACCGACAGTCCGCATACGGTATTCTTCCCGAACGTCACCATATCCTTCCTGCCCGACAATCTGATCTTCTTCCGCACGGAACCGCATCCGACCGATCCGAACAAATGCACTTTCGATCTGTGGTGCATGGCCTTCCCCGTCGCCGGACAGGAAGTGGTGGAATCGATCATGGCAGGCCCGCAACCATTGCGGGAAGCGGAAATGCAACACCGTGTGTTCGATAACGGTCGCGGCGTTCCCGAACTGGAAGGCCAGATTGTTTATCAGGATATGATGCTGGCTGAAGACCAGCAACGGGGCATGCACTCGCGCGGCTATACGGACGCCTATCTTACCGGCCAGGAAACCCGCGTGCGTTTCTTCCATGAAGTGCTGAACGATTATCTGGAGGGGCGCCGGTAAGCGCGGCGCCTGACCTGGCCACTGCGGACGGGAGGTCTTTCTCCCTGTCCGCAGCGGGTCTGGCGCAAGCCGGATAATTTCCGGCTTGCGCCCGCTTGTTACATTCCTGAACCCGACCTACAGCTTTTCCCATGGCGATCTGGGCGTTGTTGGTGGGGAGTGCTGCGGGCCTGGCGTTTGGCGGGCCATTGGGCGCGCTTGCGGGCGCCGCCATTGGCGGAGCGGTAGACCTCGCCCGTACCCGCCTGTCCTCGCCGGAACGCCGGCAGGTGGCGTTCACCATTGCGGCGATTGCGCTGGCGGCCAAGATGGCGCGCGCCGATGGTTATGCGTCGGAAACAGAACATGCGGCGTTCGAGCGTCTGTTTCATGTGCCGGATGCCGAACGGGCCAATATGGCACGTTTTTATCGCCTGGCCCAACAATCGACGGACGGTTATGAGGGCTATGCGCGTCAGGCGGCGGCCTTGCTCGGACCCGGTTCGCCGGTGCTCGAGGATCTGCTCGAAGCGCTGCTGATGATCGCCACCGTCGATGGCGTCCATGCGGACGAAATCCGCTTTCTTGAGCATGTTGCCGAAATCATGGGCTTTTCGCCACGCCAATGGGCGACGATCCGGGCGCGCCATATCAGCCTGACGCCGGACGATCCCCATGCGGTGCTGGGCGTACCGCCGGATGCCAGCCTCGCCGAAATCCGCGCTGCATGGCGGCGTCTTGCACGCGAACACCACCCCGACCGGCATATGGCCGAAGGCACGCCGCCCGAGTTTATCCAGATTGCCGAGGCGCGTATGGCGGCGATCAACACCGCCTATGAAGCGCTGGCCAGACCCTCCCGTAAAGACAGGGCCGCATGAAGCCCGCGCATATCGCCTTTCTGTTTCTGATCTGCCTGTTCTGGGCGGTGAACATGATCGCCATCAAGGAATCGGTGATGGCGTTCCAGCCGCTGTTGTCGGTGGCGCTGCGCTATGTCTTCGTGCTGCTGGTCTGCGCGCCTTTTCTGCGCATCGTGCCGGGGCGGATGACGATGCTGCTGATATCGGGCGTTGTCGCCGGCGCCCTGCAATTCGGACTGGGCGGCATCGCCTTTCATGCCGCCAACAATATTTCGGCGCTGGCCATTGCCGGCCAGTTGAGCGTACCGTTCAGCCTGCTGATGGCGGTATTCATCGAGAAGGAACGCATTTCCTGGCCGCGCATAACGGGCATTGTACTGGCGGTGACGGGCGTGATGCTGCTCGTCTTTGATCCGCGCATCGTCGAGGAACGTTTCGCCCTGCTGTTGATGGTATTGGTATCCTTGTGCTTTGCGGCAAGCAGCCTGATGTACCGTCGGCTGACCGGCGTTTCAGTCCTCAATATCTATGGCTGGCAGGCGGTGGTCAGCGTGCCGCTGCTGCTGGCCGGAAGCGCGCTGTTCGAGCCCGGCGCGATCGGCGCGATGGGCGACGCGCCTTTACCCGCCTGGGGCTGGGCGGTTTACAGCGCGGTATTCGCATCGATCGTTGGCCATGCCGGCATGGCGTGGTTGCTGCAAAAATACCCCGTCAGTATGATCACGCCTTTCACCCTGCCCGCACCGTTGCTCTCGGTTGTGGTCGCCAGCATCGCCTATCGAACGCCGATTACGCCCCTGATGATCGTCGGCGGCATATTGACGTTGATCGGTGTGACCATCATCACCCTGCGCACCGCACGCCGCGTGGTCACCCCCCTGTGACCGGCATCCACTGGCGGCCATCGCCCAACCATGATGCGCGCGCACTGCCGGTCCGTTTTCTGCTGCTGCATTATACCGGCATGCCCAATACCGACGCAGCGCTCGAACGGTTGTGCGATGCGCGAGCCAGGGTATCGGCGCATTATCTGATCGATGAACAGGGTGTCATCACGCAGATGGTGGCGGAAGAACGCCGCGCCTGGCATGCCGGTGTCGCGCGGTTTCGCGGCGTCACCGATATCAACAGCGCCTCCATCGGCATCGAACTGGCCAATCCTGGCCATGAATGGGGTTATCGGCCCTTTCCAGCCGCACAAATGCAGACCTGTCTGCGTCTTGTCGCCGATATTTGCACCCGCCACCATATCGACCGCGCCGATGTGATCGGCCATGCCGATGTGGCGCCCGCCCGCAAACAGGATCCGGGAGAATATTTCGACTGGCCGCTTCTCGCCCGTTACAGACTGGCGCTGGCGCGGCCCACGCGACTGCTGGCCGATCCTTGCTGGCCGGATGCCGCATTTGGCCTCGCGCTTGAACGTTTCGGCTATGACATCAGCGATTTGCCCGCCGCCACCCGGGCATTCCAGCGACGTTTCCGGCCCGCCAGCCCTGACGGGATTATCGATGGCGAAACCCGCGCCATCCTGCTGACGTTACAGATCCTGGAAGAGGCGCGGCACCAGCAAGAAGGAGACAGGAGATGACCGCAAAACGACTGGACCCGCCGGAACGGGAGACGGCACTGGCCAGTCTGCCGGCATGGCGCTACGATTCGGGGCGTGACGCCATTGTGCGCGATTTCAGTTTCGCGGACTTTGTCGGGGCCTTCGGTTTCATGGCAAAGGTGGCGCTGCTCGCCGAGCGCGCGAATCACCATCCCGAGTGGTCCAATATCTATGCCAATGTGTCGATCCTGTTGACCACCCATTCGGCCAACGGTCTGTCCGAACTGGATATTGCGCTGGCGCGCGAGATCGACAGGCTGATCTAGAGCAGCCGCCAGGGGTCAACCAGCAATGCCAGATCGCGGGGCAGGGGCGACGGACATCCAAGCGCCATGGCGGCGACATGTGCGGCAAGCAGCGGGGCCAGCGCGAAACCGCGCCCGCCCAGCCCCGTCAGCACATAACACCCGTCCCCCAGGTGCCCGGCAACCGGGCGGGTGTCGCGCGGGGCAACGCGAACCCCGGCGCTGCCGGATAACGGTACGGTCCGCAATTGTTCCGCCAGGGACGGACGCATCACCGCAAGCTCCGCCAGATTGCGCTCATGGTCGGTATCCCGAAGGCCCGCATCGGAATCATCCCGGTCGTGCGTTGCGCCAAACAGCAGACCGGTAGCGGTCGGGATGCAATAATGACCCCAGGTGGCCGGCGTACCGCTGAAAGGCACGTCGGCGAAACTCGCCTGACCGCGAATCTGACGAAGCGGCAGACCGGTCAACTCCGTTGTGCCCGCGCCCGCAGCGACAACCAGAATATCCGCTTCGCCCGCCATTGCGCCGCCCGAAAACAGCTTCCAGCCGCCACCCGCACGCGCCTCTACCGCATCAATGCGTCGGTCGACCGGTTCCCGCAGCAACCATGCCCGGCGCAATTCGGCGGGTGCGATGGTCAACGCCTCCGGCATCCACAATCCGGGCGGAGAGGCAGATTCACTGCAACGGAACGCGACATCGGCCGCATCCAGCGGTTGCAGCGCATCGCGGTCGAACAGGGGAGAGGCAGCAGCGGTGGCGAAACGTGCCGCATCGCGCTCCGTCACCTCCAGCCGGATTGCGCCTTCGGCCAGAAGCGCCCGCGGCGCAGTCTCCCGGACCAGATCGACGGCATGGCGAAACGCCTGGGCATAAAGCATCGCCGGCGCGCCCCCGCCCGCGTCGATGCGGGGAGACAATAACGCCGCCGGATTGCCGGACGCCATCGACCCGGACGCATAGACACGGGCTTCCACACCCAGTCGCCGGAAGGCCAACGCCAGCGCCGCACCGGAAACGCCCGCGCCAATGATGGCGACCACGGGCACGGGCCGCTCCTCCATGCTACCCGGAAACCGCGCTTCCAGCCGTTGTCGCTTGCGACCGAACCCCGGCAACCGCTCTACGGCAAAGCCATGGGCCGCAAGCCCTCGCCGCACATCGCCCGCCACCGTATAGGTGGCCAGCCGTCCACCGGGGGCCGTATGCGCTGCCACCGCGGCCAGCACCGGTTCGCTCCACATCGCCGGATTACGGGCTGGCGCGAAGCCGTCGAGAAACCAGGCGTCGGCGCGGCCATCCCATGCCGCCAGCGCCGGCTCTGCTTCCATGATCGCCAGATCGAGCGTCGCATGCAATTCCGGCCATGCAATGCGGTGCAAGCCACGCGCCCCATCCGGCCAATGGCGGAGCAAGGGTTGTGCCAGATCGGCCAGTTCGGGAAAAGTCGCCAGCGCCCGCTTGATATCCGCAGCCGCCAGCGGAAAACCCTCCACCGAAAACAGCTGCAAATACCCATCCGCCGGGCGCGTATCGCGCCATAGCGCCAGCGTCGCCAGCATATTCAGGCCCGAACCAAAGCCCAGCTCGGCGACGCTGAAATGCCGGCGATTCCGCCACGCATCGGGCAGGCCGCAACCGGCCAGAAACACCGTCCGCGTTTCCGCCAGCCCGCCATCAGTCGAGAAATAAATGTCGCCAAAACGGGCGGAACGCAGGATGCCGGCGGAAAATTCCGCCTGCGGATCGGTGGAAACAGGCATGGATCGCCTGTAGCAAAGCCGGGCGGCAAGGGATATAAAGCTATGGTCCGTAAAATTGCTCCGGGGGTATTCCGTGCCGGGTCCACTTGAAGTCGAACTCAAACTGGAACTGGCCCCCGAAGATATGGGCAAGGTGCTGGCGTCGGTCCGTTCGCCCGGCGCGTCAGATCGTCCGAAGAATCTGGACTCTGTTTATTTCGACACGGCGGCGCATGATCTCGACAACGCCGGCTTCACCTTGCGCGTTCGCCATATCGGCAACAGGAAAATCCAGACGATCAAGGCGAGCGCCAGTGGCGCCGCCGGTTTGCTCGTCCGCCCTGAATGGGAATATCCGATCGATAGCGACCGCCCGACCTACGACGTTCCCGATTGCCCGCTGCCCGACGCAGTGCCCGCGGCAACCCTGGATGCCATCGCGCCGATCTTCCACAGCATCGTGAGCCGCCGTACATTCGATGTCACCGAAGGCGAGAGCCAGATCGAGGTTGCGGCGGATACCGGCGAAATCACCGCCGGCGGAACAAGCGTACCCGTCAGCGAACTTGAACTCGAACTGAAATCCGGCGCTCCGCAGGATTTGTTCACGCTGGCACGCAAGCTGGACGCCGTCGCGCCCGTCCGTCTCGGGGTGCTGACCAAGCCCGAACGGGGCTATCGCCTGTCAGGGTCGCGTGCGGGCCGGGCCGAGAAAGCCGCGGACCTCGATCTTGATCCCGCGATGCCCGCGGCGGCGGCGTTCGAGGCTATCGCCCACAACTGTATCCGCCAGTTTCGCCTGAACGAAGCCCTGCTGATGACGGAGGATCGCGCCAGCGCCGTGCACCAGGCGCGCGTGGCTCTGCGGCGACTGCGTTCGGCATTTACATTATTCCGCCCGATGCTGCGGGACGATCTCTACCAGCATCTGAAAGATGAATTGCGCTGGCTGGCGGGAAGTCTGGGGGATGCGCGCGATCTTGATGTGTTGATCCCGCGCATTACCGACAAGGCTCTGTCGGCCCGGCTGGAAAAGGCGCGTCAACAGGCCTATGCCGCCGCACGTCAGGCCCTCGCATCACCACGGGCGCGGGGGCTGATGCTCGATCTGGCCGAATGGCTGGCGCTGGGGGACTGGCGCATCGATCCGGCCAATCCGGCGCTCCCCGAACAATCGATTGCAGAGCGTGCGGCTGAAATTCTTGACAAACATTTCAAGCGCATAACGCGTGACGGCGAAAATCTCGCCAGCCTCGACGATGAAGCCCGCCACGAAGTTCGCATCGACGCCAAGAAACTGCGCTATGCTGCGGAATTTTTCACCGGGCTATTCCAGGAGGAGCGTAGTGTCCGGCGCGCGACGGCCTTTCTGGCCGCACTGAAAGAATTGCAACAGCATCTGGGCGATCTGAACGACATGGCCACCGCCCCCGCGACGCTGGGCGCCCTTGGGCTCAACGCCAAAACCATCGATCAGCTCATCGACCACAAGGACCGCGAAAAGCTGCTTGAAAACGCCGAACAGGCCTGGGAGCAACTCGTCGATGTCAAACGTTTCTGGAAACAGGCCGCCAAAACGACAAAATAGCGTCGATTTGGCCGTTTTACCGCACCGTTCCCGCCTTCTCCCCTTGGCGACACGGACGACAATCGCTAACAGTCGGAAATGCAACCCGTGGGTTTTTCCAGTCAACGCGCGGTAAAGATCGCGCCCTCCATCCTCTCCGCCGATTTTGCGCGCCTTGGCGAAGAAGTCCGCGCCATCGACGCCGCAGGCGCCGATTATATCCATATCGATGTAATGGATGGGCATTTCGTGCCTAACCTCACCATTGGTCCGATGGTGGTGAAGGCGCTGCGACCGCATACGGCGAAGCCCTTCGATGTGCATCTGATGGTTTCCCCCGTCGATGCGCTGGTCGAAGCCTTCGCCGAAGCCGGCGCGGATATTCTGTCCGTCCATCCGGAATCGGGGCCGCATCTGCATCGCACGCTGATGCGCATCAAGGCGCTGGGCAGGAAAGCCGGTGTCGTGCTTAATCCGGCAACGCCCGTCGCCATGGTCGAACCGGTGATGGATCTGGCCGATCTGATTCTCGTCATGTCGGTGAATCCCGGCTTTGGCGGGCAGAGCTTCATTGAATCCAGCCTGCCGAAAATCGCGAAGTTGCGGCAATTGATCGAGCTTTCCGGTCGCGAAATCGACCTGGAGGTCGATGGCGGCGTCGATCAGACCAATGCCGCCCGGATCATCGCTGCCGGAGCCGATGTGCTGGTCGCCGGCACCGCTACTTTCCGGGGCGGAAACGCCGCCTATGCCAATAATATCGCCGCGTTGCGCGGCCAGACCGGGGAGAATCATGGCTGATAACAGCCTGCCCGAAGGCGATGCGCTGCGGCTGACCCGTGATCTCGGGGATCGCGGACCATCGCTGGCAGAACGGCTTTCGGAACGGCTGGACCGGCTGTCCTTCGCTTCTCCGTGGCACAGGATGCGGTTGCAGGGGCGCTTTCCGCTGAAACTGCTGGCGGTGCCGACCGACCCGATTCCCGGCGATCCTGAAACGGGCGCAAGGCTGAAGGCGGGGAAACTGGAATATGCCGGCTATGGCGCCCGTATGGACAATGGCCGTCTGGATGATCCCGCCGCCCCCGTTTTCTGGCACGATCAGGTGCATGGCTGGGGCTGGCTGCGCGACGCAGCCGCCGCGGGGCCGTCAACCCGCACCGAATCGACCCGGATCGAAGGGCTGGCGCGGCGCTGGCTCGCGCGCTTCCATAACTATGATGAAATAGCCTGGGCGCCCGCCCGCACCGGACGGCGTATCATGATGGCCATCACCTATGCGCCGCTGGTGATGCCTGGCCACGATCATATCCACCGCTCCGCCGTGCTGAATGGCATCGCGCGCTGGGCGCGCCATCTGGATCGCGCCGCCCCGCGCGTGCCGCCGGGCACGGATCGCGCCGAAGCCGCCGCCGGTCTGCTGGCCGCCGCCCTGTTGTTGCCGAGTGGTGACGAACGGCGGGTGCGGGCGGAAGCGCTGCTGGCGGACACATTGGGACGGATCGTCCATCAGGATGGGTCGGTGGTCACGCGCTCACCGCTGGAACTGGCGCAAGGCGGCGATTTGTTGCTGTTCCTCTCGGCCTTTTACAAGGCCCGCGCCCAGCGTCCCCCGGCGTGGATGGACGAAACGCGCAGACATATGCGCAATGCCCTTACGGGCCTTGCCATGGGCGATGGCCTGCCCGGCCCGTGGCATGGCGGTCAGCCAACCCTTGCGATGATGGAACGGCTTGGCGCGACCCCGGTCAGCGCCGACGCCCGGCCCGGACGCGATTCCGGCTATCAGCGGCTGGCCGCGGGCCAGACCATCCTCGTGATGGATGCCGGCCCGCCGCCGCCGGCCAGGCTGTCAGATACGGCGCATGCTTCCACACTGGCGATCATGATGAGCGACGGCAAACAACCGCTGATCGTCAGCTGCGGCAGCGGAACGGCGGCGGAACCCTTGCCTTCTGAATTGCAGCTGGGCCTGCGTTCGACTGCCGGACACAGCACGCTGGTGCTGGCGGACAGCAATTCCAGCCGGCTGGCCGATGGCGGGCCGCGCAAGCTTGGCGGCGTGCAGGAAGTGCTGGTCGAAACCCGTGCGTCCGGTGATGGGCAATGGCTGGAAGCGCAGCATGACGGCTATCGCAAGCGTTTCGGCGTCCAGCATCTGCGGCGGCTGTATCTGTCGCCCGACGGTCAGGATTTGCGTGGCGAGGATGTGTTGCTTCCTGCCAGCCATGGCCTCACCCGGCTGGGGCGCACCGACGCGCTGGATGTCGTCGTCCGCTTTCATCTCGGCCCTGGTTGTTCGGCCACCGGCACCCAGGATGGCAGTGGCGCGCTGATCAGCCTGCCGGTATCAAAAAACGGCAGAACGGCGGAAAAATCCGCCTGGGCCTTCCGCGCCAGCTTCAATTCGGCACCCGGGCGCATCAGCATCGAGCCAAGCATCCTGATCGACGCCAATGGACAGGCGCAGGATATTCAGCAAATTGTGCTCGCCACAAAGGCCGGGCCAGGGGTACAGGCCAGCATCGGCTGGAGCTTCCGCCGGCAGGGCAAATAATCTTATATCAGGAAAATGGAATTGACCGACTTCATACCGATCCGGCGGGCATTGCTGTCCGTTTCTGACAAGAACGGACTCGTCGAATTTGCAACCGCACTCGCCGGCCATGGCGTCGAACTGCTGTCGACCGGAGGAACGGCGGCGGCGCTGCGTGCGGCTGGGCTCACCGTGATCGACGTATCCGAACATACCGGCTTTCCCGAAATGATGGATGGCCGGCTGAAGACGCTGCATCCAAAGGTACATGGCGGGCTGCTGGTGCTGCGCGACGACGCGGCCCATCAGGCGTCGGCAAGCGAACATGGTATCGCGCCCATCGATCTTGTCGTTATCAACCTCTATCCGTTCGAGGCGACGGTCGCCGCAGGGAAGCCGCGCCCGGACATCATCGAAAATATCGACATCGGCGGACCGGCGATGGTGCGCTCTGCCGCCAAGAATCACGCGTTCGTCGCCTGCGTAACCGACGTTGCCGATTATGCCGCACTCACCGATGAACTGGCCGCAAACGGTGGCGCGCTCGGGCTTGCCACCCGGCGACGGCTGGCGGCGAAAGCATTCCAGACGACCGCCGCCTATGACAGCGCCATTGCATCCTGGTTCGGCTTTACCGATCAGGGCGAAAGCTTCCCCGGGAAACTGCCGCTCAGCCTCACCCGCGTGTCCGAACTGCGCTATGGCGAAAACCCGCACCAGCAGGCGGCGCTCTATCGGCTGCCGGGCGCGCCCGAAGGCATCGTCGGCGCGGAACTGGTGCAGGGCAAGCCGCTTTCCTACAATAACATCAACGATGCCGATGGCGCGCTGGCGCTGATCGCGGAATTTCGCGACGCGCGGCCTTCGGTCGCCATTATCAAACATGCCAACCCCTGCGGCGTTGCCCAGGCGGACACCCTCGCAGAGGCCTATCGCGCCGCGAAGGCGACCGACCCGGTTTCGGCTTTTGGCGGCATCATCGCGCTGAACCAGCCGCTGGACGCACCCACCGCCGAGGCGATCACCGAAATCTTCACCGAAGTCATCATCGCGCCGGCAGCGGACGAAGCCGCCCGCGCCATCATCGCGAAAAAGGCCAATCTGCGCCTGCTGCTCTGCCCGCTGCCGGACCCGGAACGTGAAGGCCTGATATTCCGTTCCGTATCGGGGGGGGCGCTGGTGCAATCGCGCGACAACCGGCTGCTGGCCGAGGCACGCGTCGTGACGAAACGGCAACCGACCGAACGCGAACTGGCCGATTTGCATTTCGCCTGGATCATCGCCCGCCATGTGAAATCCAACGCCATCGTCTATGCGAAGGATAGCGCCACCGCCGGGATCGGCGCGGGGCAGATGAGCCGCGTGGACAGTTGCCGCATCGCCGCGATCAAGGCCAAAGACGCCGCTGCCGAAGGCGCGCAACCGGCCACCATCGGCAGCGCGGTCGCATCGGATGCCTTCTTCCCCTTCGCCGACGGACTGATCGCGGCGGCGGAAGCGGGTGCGACAGCGGTAATCCAGCCGGGCGGCTCGATGCGGGATGCGGAAGTCATCGCCGCGGCCGACGAACATGGGCTGGCCATGTTGTTCACCGGGATCAGGCACTTCAACCATTGAGCTACGCGCCGCTGGCCAAAGCGGCGGGGTGGGCGCTCGTCAGCTCCACGGCCTTTGCGTTCCTGTGGCTGCTGGCACGGCTGCTGTCGACGGAGTTCCATCCGTTCATGCTCGCCATGTGGGCCATTGTGCTGAGCCTGCCGTGGATGCTGCCGATGCTGCTGCTGACGACGCCGGGTCTGCTGCGACCGGACCGGCTGGTGCCCCATGCCAGGCCAGCGGCGCATATGCTCGTCGCCACCTTTGCCGGTTTTGCCGCTATTGCCGCAATTCCGCTGGTCGAAGTTGCGGCCATGCTGCTGGCGATACCGGTGCTGGCGGCGCTGGCGGCAGCGCTGCTGGCGGGCCGGGGCGCACCCCGGGCGACGCTGGCCCTCGGGGTGGCCGGGCTGGCGCTGTTGTTCCTGCCGTTTCCGCCATCCGGGCCGGGAACATGGGCAGCGTTGTTGGCGGCGGTGGCGGCGGGCGGCGCGTTCGCCGTAACGGATCGCCTGCAATTGCTGCGCGAAGATCCCCGCAGCATCACCTTATGGGGGCTGTTGCTGATGTCGCCGGCAGCGGTGCTGCTGGCCTTGCCCTTCGACCCCTGGCCAACGGCGCACGCCTGGCCCCTGCTGTTCGGCATGGGTGCCTGCTCTGCCGCTGGCTGGCTGGCGTTGTGGCAAATGCTGAAGCTGACCGGGCCGCGCGGACTGGTATTTTCGGGTGCCTTGCTGCTGGCGTTCGTAGCGTCCGGCGGCGCGCTGCTATTCGGCGAACATGCGCGCCTTTCGACGATCGCCGGCGCGCTGCTGCTCGCTATCGGCGGCCTGCCGGGATGGACACGCCCGCACAGGGAGCAGCCCTAGATATTCGTTTGATGGGGCGGCACATCCGCCGGCAAGCCAGCAGCGCCGGTCGGGTCGCCAGATGATGCACGCCATTGCCGCTGCCCATGACCCGGAATCTCCGCATGGCCAGGGTCTGTCGCCCCCGTGGCCGCACAGGGTTGCGCGCAGTGCGGGAAATGCGTAGATTTGCGTTGTACACGGCCACCCCTTCACGGGTGGCCGTTTGATTTTCAAAGGACGACAAGAATGGCGCCCAACCGCCCGCAAACCCAGGCCCAGCCACTGATGCCCCACGCCACCGCCACCTGGCTGGTAGACAATACCAGTCTGACCTTCGCGCAAATTGCCGCCTTTTGTCAGATTCATGTGCTGGAAGTGCAGGCCATCGCCGATGGCACCGCCGCCGCCCGTCTGACCCCGCGCGATCCGGTGCGCGCCAATGAGTTGAGCGAAGCGGAAATCGAAAAGGGCCAGGCGGACCCGTCCTACCGCCTGAAAATCACTGCCGGTCCCGCGCAGGTGCGCCGCACCTCCGGTCCGCGATACACCCCGCTGGCCAAACGGCAGGACAAGCCGGACGGCATTGCATGGATTTTGCGCAATCACCCCGAAATCACCGACGGGCAGATTTCGAAGCTGATCGGCACGACGCGAACGACCATCGAGGCGATTCGCAACCGTGAACATTGGAATATCGCCAATATCGTCCCGAAAGATCCGGTGACGCTGGGCCTTTGCTCCCAGCGCGAACTGGATGCGCTGGTGGCGGCTGCCGCGCGCAAGGCCGGTGTGCCGTTGCAGGATGATGGTCGCCTTGGCGCGGACCGCGACGCGATGTTGGCTGAACTGAAAGCCGAGCGCCAGGCGGAAGAATCAGGCGGCGTCCGCGACCAGGATGAGCCGACCGCCGAGAGCCTTTTCCGCCGGCCGTAAAAAATTTTTCAGGGACCGGGCAGACCGGAAAAATTTAATATTTACTGTGATACTTTAGCAACAAGACGCTGGAATTGCATGATTTAGGAACCGGCGCAGCAGAATGTTTGCGTCGGTGTTCCTGGGCTGGAAATCCAAAGTTTGCAGGACAATAGCCGAATCAAGCTTGAAATCGCGCGGGTTGCGCAGCACATAGAGGATGCGGGCAGACGTTTTCCCCCTTTCGTCTCTCCGCTGAGTGTCGCCGGCGTTCCGCCGGCGGTCACTTCCTCCCTGAACCCTGGCCGCCGCGCGGCAACGCGTGGCGGCTTTTTTTATCCTGTCCGTGCGGCGCACCTCATTTGGGCCGCAGTTGACGGTTGCGCTTCGTGCGGATAGCAGACAAGCTCGTCCATACTATCAGAAAAGGGTCGTTTTCGGCATGGCGCGTCGGTTTTTATGGATCGTAGCCGCCATTACGGTGCTGATATTGCTGGGCCTTGTGGTGTGGCGGCTGGCCGGCGACCGGATGTTGCGCACGATGCTGACGCCATCCGTGGATTTTGCCGAAAGTGTGCAAACCGCCCCGCCGGATTATACGGACAGTCATAACTGGGTATCCCGGCCCGGCGGGCGCGCCGACGACCCGGCACTATGGACGCCGGAAGGCTATACGGCCGCACCGAAACCCGCCGCCGCACTCTTCTTTGTCAGCCCCACCGCATTCATCGACCGTTCACGCTGGAATGCGCCGCTGGACGATAAAATCACCAACGACCGTCTCGATGCGTTCGCGCGGACGCAAGCGAGTCTGTTCAACGGCGTCGCGGAGATCTGGATTCCACGCTACCGGCAGGCGACCTTCGGGGCTTTCCTGCAACCCGGTGCGGAAGCCGACGCAGCGCTGGATCTGGCGTTCGGAGACGTCGCGCGCGCCTTCGATCTGTTTCTGGCGGCACAACCCATCGATCGCCCGCTGATCCTCGCCGGCCACAGCCAGGGCAGCCGCCATTTGCTGCATCTGCTGGCACAGCGGCCCGATGTGCTCGCGGATCGCGTCGTTGCAATCTACGCCGGCGGCTGGCCGGTGATGACGCCGCAGGATGAAAAGCGCCTTGGGCTGTCCCTGTGCAAGGCCCCTGACGAGAGCGGCTGCGTATTGAACTGGCAAACTTATGCCGCCAATGGCGAACTGGACAAGGCGATGGCGTCCCTGTCCGCTGCGCCCGATCTCTCCGGCCAGCCTTTGGGCCGCACCGGCACCATGGGTTGCGTTAATCCGCTGACCGGCGGCCCGGAGCCTGCGGCCGCCGATGCCAATCGCGGGTCGCTGTTCGGCGACCGGCTGGAGCCGCATCGCGTCGGCGCGCGTTGCAATGATCAGGGTTTACTGCTGATCGATCCCGCGCCCGCCGATATCGGCCCCTATGTGATGCCGGGCGGCAATTATCATGTGTATGACTATGCGCTGTTCTGGGCGAATCTCCGCGCCGATGCCGAAGCGCGCCTGTCTGCTTTTGGCGCGCAGCGGCCGGCCGCGACTTTGGAAGCGGGCGAGCCGAATTGACGTTTGTCACCGAGGATGCCGCCGAATTTGCGCTCGCCGTCGGTCAGGGCAAACGCCTTGCGGCCCTCGACATCGGCACAAAAACGATTGGCCTCGCCACATCGTCCACAGCTCCCGATTTCGCGGCATCCTTCGCCACGGCCCGCGAGATCCTGCACCGCACCAGACCCAAAACCGACATGGAAGCGTTGCGGGCGTGGTTCGCACAGGAAAAAATCGCCGGGCTGGTCGTCGGCCTGCCGCGCAATATGGACGGCAGCGATTCGCAACGCACCCAGTCCGTCCGCGCGCAGGCGCGCAATCTGGCGCGGGAAGCCGAATTGCCGGTTCTGTTATGGGATGAGCGCTGGAGCACCGCCGCCGTCGAACGGGCGCTGATCGCCGCGGATGTCAGCAGGGCGAAACGCGCTGAACGGATCGACGCATTGGCCGCAGCACATATCCTGGAGGGCGCGCTCAACCGGCTTGCCCGCACCGGTCCAGGCTCCTACTAGGTTCGGTGTGACACTTCCCGCCGCCGCCGATCCCTTCCCCTACTCCCACCTGCTCGCTATCGAGGGGATGAAACCGTGGGAAATCTCCTGGCTCCTCGATGAGGCCGAACAATGGGTGGAAGCGGGCCGTCGTCCCCGCAAACATGACGGGCGTCTGGCCGGACTGACGCAGGTGAACGCCTTTTTCGAGAACAGCACCCGTACCCTGTTATCGTTTGAAATCGCCGGCAAAAGGCTGGGCGCGGACGTCGTGAACCTGCAAACCGGCGTCAGTTCGGTGAAAAAGGGCGAGACGTTGCTCGACACGGCGCTGACGCTGAACGCCATGCGCCCGGACATCCTCGTGATCCGTCACGACAGTTCCGGCGCCGTGGCGCTGATCGCCGAAAAGGTCGACTGTCCGGTGCTGAACGCTGGTGACGGTCGCCACGAACATCCTACCCAGGCCCTGCTCGACGCGCTGACGATCCGCCGCCGCAAAGGCCGGATTGAAAGTTTGCGCGTCGCAATTTGCGGCGACATCCTGCACAGCCGCGTTGCGCGCTCCAACTTTCACCTGCTGGCGGCGATGGGGGCGGAGGTTCGCGCCGTCGCACCGCCTACATTGATGCCGGCACATGTCGAACGCTTTGGCGTGACGCCCTTTTTCGACATGGATCAGGGCATCGAAGGCGCGGATGTAATCATGATGCTGCGCCTGCAACTGGAACGCATGGATGGGGCCTATGTGCCCTCCACCCGCGAATATTTTCACCGGTTCGGGCTGACGCGGGCGCGGCTGGGCGCTGCCGGGCCGGATGTCCTGATCCTGCATCCGGGGCCGATGAATCGCGGCGTCGAAATCGATAGCGCCGTCGCCGACGATATCCAGCGCTCCGCCATCACCGAACAGGTGGAAATGGGTGTCGCCGTGCGCATGGCGTGCCTTGATGTGCTGACGCGGAAACGGCGCGGGGAACGGGCATGATCCAGCCGCCACAGCCGATTCTGTTTCGCAATGCACGTATCGTCGATCCCGATTCGGGCCGGGTGATTTTGGGCGAACTGCTGGTGGCGGGCCGCGTCATCGCCGCTATCGGCCAGGGTCTGGCCGTGCCAGCGAATACGCAAATTGTGGAAGCGGGCGGGCGCGTACTGGCTCCGGGGCTGGTGGATGCCGGCGCATTCCGCAGCGATATCGCGGCGGCGGTCGCCGGGGGCTTTACATCGGTGATCCTGATGCCCGATCAGGCCCCGCCGCTCGATGATCCGGCCCTTGTCGAACGCGCCGAACGGCTGGGCAAGCCGCGCCTGTGGGTCCGGCCCCTGGCGGCGGCGACGCGGGGATTGCTGGGCCGCGAACTCGCTGAAATCGGCCTGATGCGCGAAGCTGGCGCGGTAGGCGTGGCGACCGGTCGCGCGGCCATCGCCGATTCAGCTGTGATGCTGCGGCTGCTGCGCTATGCCGCCGGGCTGAATATGGTGACGGTGTGCCATCCCGAAGATCCGGCGCTGGTTCATGGCGCAGTGGCGACCGAGGCAGAATATGCCACACGCCTTGGGTTGCCGGCGGCTCCGGCTGCAGCGGAAGCCATCCAGATCAGCCGCGATTTGCGCCTGGCGCGTGAAGCCGGCGCCGCGGTGCATTTCGCCACCGTCACCACCGCCGAAGGCGTGGCGCTGATCGCCGCTGCCAAACGCGATGGACAGGATGTGACCGCCGCAACGACGCCGGAAGCCTTTTTGCTCAATGACATCGCGCTCGCCGGCTATCGTTCCTATGTCCGTCTGTCGCCGCCGCTCCGGGTCGAGGAAGATCGGCTGGCGGTGCGCGCAGGTGTTGCCGATGGCACGATCGACATGATCGTCAGCCGACACGATCCCCAAACGGAAGACGCCAAACGCCAGCCATTCACGGAAGCGACGCCAGGCGCTGCCGGCCAGGCTCTGTTGCTGGCGCTGGCGCTGACGCTGGTTCATGACGGTGTCATCGACCTGCCGCGATTATTCACCCTGACAAGCCTGGCTCCGGCACGGCGCTTCGGGCTTTCAGGCGGGCGGCTGGCGGAAGGTGCGGCGGCGGATATATTGTTACTCAACCCCGACTCCAGTCGCGTGGTGGATGCCGATACCTTGCCGGGACTGGCCGGCAACACCCCGTTCGACGGCCTGCCGGTAAGCGGACGGGTCGAAATGCTGATCAAGGGCGGAGAAATCATGTTGCACGATATCGGAGGCAGCCGGTCATGATCGCACGAAGTCTGGTTGCACTTTCGGTGTTGATAGCCACGCCGGCCATGGCGAGCGTTTCTTCCGGCGTGCAGAAATGGCGGGCCGGAGACTGGGCGGGCGCAGTTGCGGACTGGGTGCAACCGGCAGCGCGCGGCGATGTCGATGCCCTGTTCAACCTCGGCCAGGCCTATCGTCTGGGACGCGGTGTGCAGCAAAACCAGGACGTGGCGCTCGATTATTACCGTCGCGCCGCCGCCAAGGGACATTTGGCGGCAACGGCCAATCTCGGCATCACCCTGTACCAGGATGGCCGGAAAACCGAGGCGCTGCAGCATCTCCGCGACGCCGCCGACAAGGGCGATCTGCGGGCTGGCTATGTTCTCGGCGTCGCCACCTTCACCGGCGACGGCGCACCCCGCAACCCGACTTTGGGCTATGCCTATGTGCTGCGCTCGCGCGATGGCGGGCTGGAGGCGGCTTCCGCCCAGGCGGCGCGCATGGCGACGCTGTTGACCGCCAACGAACGCGCCCGTGGCGAAGCCGCCGCCGCCGCCCTTGCCGCCGGTGAGCCGGTGCCGGTCGAACTGGTGGGTGGTCAGGCGCGCCCGGCGCCCGCGACCACGGCCCCGGCTCCCGCCGCACCCCCGCCCGTCAATGATGCGTCAGAGGCGACCGCCGCGGCTTCCGCCGCAGAAAACACCAGAACACCCGCGCCGGAGGGCTGGAAAGTACAGCTTGGCGCCTATACCAGCGACCAGGCAGCGCGTACCGCATGGGCGACGCTCGTCGCCAACTCCGGCGACCTGCTGAAAGGTCAGAAGCCGCTCTACCAGTCCGGCGGGCGGCTGGTGCGGCTGCAGGTTGGCCCGCTGGCCGGGCGCGAGGAAGCCCGCCAGTTGTGTCAGAAATTGTCCGCCAGCGGCCGGCCCTGCTTCGTTACGCAGAATTAATTATTCCGGCCTGACCGGCGCCTGCTGCGCCGCCAGCGCCGCATAAAGCAGCACGGTCCCGGCCATGGCGACATTCAGGCTGTCGGCCTTGCCGAGCATCGGAATGATAACCAGTTCGTCGCAGGCAGATTTCAGTTCTTCTGGCAGACCTGCCTGTTCATTACCCAGCAGGATCAGCGACTTGTCCGGCCAGCTTGTCTTCCGGTAATCTTGCGCGCGTGGATCGAGCGCAGCACCGACCAAGTGTGCGCCATGTTCCTGTTTCCACGCCAGGAATTCCCCACTGGTGCACATTATCGCGGGGACGGTAAAAAAAGCGCCCATGGACGCCCGCACGGCTTCGGGCGCGGTTGGATCCGTGCAGGCGTCCACCAGCAGGAAAGCCGTCGCCGCGGTGGCATCGGCGGCGCGCAACAATGTGCCGAGGTTGCCCGGATCGCGCAGCCGCTCGGCCACCAGCGTCCGTGGCCCCGGCACAATATCGCCCAGCGTCAGGTGGCGCGGACGATAGGCCGCGGCGACAGCCTGCGGATTATCCTTGCCGGTCAATCCGCTGAGCAAATCCGGCGTGGTTTCCAGCACCTGCCCACGGTTGTCGAGCGTTGCCTGCACCAGCCGGCGAACAAGTAGATGATCTCCCTTGCCCTCGGCATAAAGCAGAATTTCCGGCACCCAACCGGCTTCCAGCGCCTCCGTCGCGATGCGCAAGCCTTCCGCCATGAACAGCTGTTCGCGCTGGCGATATTTTTTTTCCCGCAGCGAACGCAACCGCTTCAATGTATTATTGGACGCGGAATGGATATGGAGAATTTCGTTCATAGCGGCTGGATACGGTAGCAATGCCAGAAAAATATGGCGGCAACTCCACGCCATGGTCGCCAGCTTTCGGCATGGCGACGTAAGGTCGCTTCCGCCGGGCGCTCGCCCAGTTCGGGAAACAGCCGCACCGCCAGATCGCCGGCGGGAAATATATCGGCGCGCCCTTCCGCCAGCAGCAGGTAAATCTCCGCCGACCACCGGCCAAGCCCATGCACAGCCGAGATCATGCGAATCGCTTCCTCATCATCCGCAGGCAAGGTATCCAGCGACAGATCGCCGCGCAGGACATGACTGGCAAGACTGTGGACATAGGCGATTTTTTGCGATGAAAGACCAATGCTTCGCAATTCTTGCGGCGACAGTGCCAGTATTTCCTCTGGCCGGTTAATGTCTGCAACGCTTGCCCCCAGCCGCCGCCAGATGGATTCCGCTGATGCGGTGGACAGTTGCTGTCCGACAATCACCCGTAGCAGGGCGACATAACCCCGTGCACGTTCGCGGGCCGCCGGCAAGCCATATTGCGCCAGCGCTGCCGCGAATACCGGATCGATGTCCGCCAGCGCCGCCATGCCTTCGGCGATGTTTGTGTCGCTGACCATCAGTTTTTCACGCGGGGGTTTTACGAACCATCTTGCATCCGCTATGGCCCCCCGCAGTCCAAGGAGCAAGCGAGACAGAATGCCTAAACTGACAATTATAAGCCGTACCGGAAGCGAAGACGTGGTGGATGTCGATAGCGGACTGTCGGTGATGGAAGCCATCCGCGATAGCGGTCATGAAGAGCTGCTGGCGCTGTGCGGCGGCTGCTGTTCCTGCGCCACCTGCCATGTTTTTGTCGATCCGGAATGGCTGGCGAAGACGGGCGCCGTCTCCGAAGATGAAAACGACCTGCTGGATTCCTCCGATCACCGCCGCGAAAATTCGCGTCTTTCCTGCCAGATCCAGATGTCCGATGCGCTGGATGGGCTGAAAGTGGAAATTGCGCCGGAAGATTGATTCCTGATTGCCACCGGCGTGCAGGGACGATCTCCTGCCCGCCGGTGGCCCACACGCCCTAATCCAGATTGGGCCGCAGCCATGCCCGCGCCTGATCGAGCGACACGCTGCGGCGCGCGGCATAATCGGCCAGTTGATCTTCCCCGATACGGGCGACACCGAAATAATGGCTGGCCGGATGCGCCATATACAGGCCGGACACGGCAGCGGTGGGCGTCATCGCAAAATGATCCGTCAGTTCGATGCCGGTGGCGGAAGTCGCGTCCAGCAATTCGAACAGGATCGGCTTCAGGCTGTGATCCGGGCAGGCGGGATAGCCGGGGGCGGGGCGGATGCCCTGATACTGTTCGCGAATGAGGCCGGGAAAGTCCGGCTCGGCGAGCGTTTCATAGCCCCATAAGTGCGTCCGCACATGGAAATGCAGCGCTTCAGCCAGTGCTTCGGCGAAACGGTCCGCCAGCGCTTTCAGCATAATCGCACTGAAATCATCATGATTGGCGACGAATTCCGCCAGTTTCGTTTCAATCCCATGGCCCGCCGTCACCGCAAAGCCGCCGAGCCAGTCGGCTTCCGGCGAAATCACATCGGCGAGACAATCATTGGCGCGGCCCGCACGCTTGACCATCTGCTGCCGCAGCATCGGGAAATGCGCCATCGGCTGGCCGCGTTCCTCGCCGGCATAGACGAGAATATCATCGCCTTCCCGCCGCGCCGGCCAGATGGCGGCGACGGCTTTTGCCGTCAACCATTTTTCTGAAACCAGCCGACCGAGCATGGCTTGTGCATCCGCCCACAGATTGCGCGCGGCTTCGCCGACCACTGAATCGTCGAGAATGGCCGGATAGGTGCCAGCCAGTTCCCACGAACGGAAAAACGGTGTCCAGTCGATAAAGGGCACCAGATCGGCGAGCGGCCAGTCATCCCACACCCAGTGACCGGTTTGCGCCGGCTTCACGGGTGGCTGGGCGTCGAAATCGACTGCAAGGCTGTTGGCGCGCGCATCTTCCAGCGATGACAGCGGCGACTGCGCGCCGGAGCGTTTCGCGCGAATCTCCTGATATTCTGTGGCGATTTGCGCGACATAATCCTCGGCGAGCGTATCGGACACAAGGGTGGAGGCAACACCCACCGCCCGGCTGGCGTCGAGCACATGCACCGTCGGCCCGGAATAGGCAGGCGCAATGCGGATGGCCGTATGCACTTTCGACGTTGTCGCGCCGCCGATCATCAACGGCAGATTGAGACCGGCGCGCTCCATCTCGGTCGCCACCGTCACCATTTCATCGAGCGACGGCGTAATCAGGCCGGACAGACCAATGATATCGGCGTCATTCTCGTTGGCTGCCTGCAGGATGACCGGCCACGGCACCATTACGCCAAGATCAATCACCTCATAGCCGTTGCACTGCAGCACGACGCCGACGATATTCTTGCCGATATCATGCACATCGCCCTTCACCGTCGCCATGACGATCCGGCCCTTGGTGCGTGTACCCTCTTCCTTCTGCGCCTCGATAAAGGGCAGCAGATGCGCGACCGCCTTTTTCATCACCCGCGCCGATTTCACCACCTGCGGCAGGAACATCTTGCCCGAGCCGAACAGGTCGCCGACGACATTCATGCCGTCCATCAGCGGCCCTTCAATGACCTCGATGGGGCGGGGAAATTGCAGCCGCGCTTCTTCCGTATCTTCGACCACATATGTGTCGATACCCTTGACCAGCGCATGTTCCAGGCGGCGGGCGACGGGCCAGCCGCGCCATTCCTCGGCGGCCTTGTCCGCCGCCGCATCCGTGCCGCGATAGCTTTCGGCGAGCGTAATCAGCCTCTCGGTCGCATTCTCGTCGCGGTCGAACAGCACAGCCTCGCAGGCATCGCGCAAAACCGGATCGATGGTGTCATACACATCCAGCTGCCCTGCGTTGACGATGCCCATGTCCAGACCGGCCTGGATGGCGTGATAGAGGAACACCGAGTGCATGGCGCGACGCACCGGCTCGTTGCCGCGAAAGGAGAAGCTGAGGTTCGATACCCCACCCGATATATGCACATGCGGGCAGCGCGCCTTGATCTCGCGCACCGCCTCGATGAAGTCGATGCCATAGCGGCGATGCTCGTCGATGCCGGTGGCGATAGCGAAGATATTGGGATCGAAGATGATATCTTCGGGCGGGAAGCCATCTTCCGTCAGTATCCTGTAGGCACGTTCGCAAATCTCGACCTTGCGCTCTTTGGTGTCGGCCTGACCGGTTTCATCGAACGCCATCACCACGACCGCCGCGCCATAGGCGCGCACTTTCCGCGCCTGCTCCAGAAATGGCTCGACGCCTTCCTTCATGCTGATCGAATTGACGACGGGCTTGCCCGAGACGCACTTCAGCCCGGCCTCGATCACGCTCCACTTCGAGCTGTCAATCATCACCGGCACGCGGGTGATGTCCGGCTCGGCGGCGATCAGCTTCAGGAAAGTTTCCATTGCCTGTTCGGAATCGAGCAGGCCCTCATCCATATTCACATCGAGGATTTGCGCGCCATTTTCCACCTGCTGGCGGGCGACTTCAACCGCGGCGGTGAAATCGCCCGCCATGATCAGCTTCTTGAATCTGGCTGACCCGGTGACATTGGTGCGTTCGCCGATATTGACGAAGCTGGCGGTGGATTGCGTGTTCATGCGGGAATGACCATCGGTTCGATACCGGCCAGAAGCGTCCGGACCGGAGGGTGGGGAATGACGCGCGGCGGCTGGCCCTTAACCGTTTCGGCGATGGCGGCGATATGCGCAGGCGTGCTGCCACAGCACCCGCCAATGATGTTGATCAGCCCCTCATTCGCCCAGTCAGCGATGAAGCCAGCGGTGGTTTCCGGCGTCTCGTCATAGGCGCCCAGTTCATTGGGCAGGCCGGCGTTGGGATAGACCATCACCAGCGTATCAGCCTTCGCGGCAATCGTCGCCACATGCGGGCGCAATTGCGCCGCGCCGAAGGAACAGTTCATGCCAATGGTCAGCGGATTGGCGTGACGAACGGACGCCCAGAAGCTTTCAATCGTGTGACCCGACAGATTACGCCCGGACATATCGGTGACGGTAAAGCTCAGCATCAGCGGCACTTCCGCACCGCGCGCCCCGCCCGCCTCCATCGCCGCCATGATACCCGCCTTGGCGTTCAGCGTATCGAACACCGTTTCGATCAGGATGAAATCGACGCCGCCCTCCAGCAGCGCGTCGATCTGCTCGCGATAGACGGATTTCAGTTCATCGAAGGAAATCGCGCGAAAACCCGGATCATTCACATCAGGGGACAGCGACAGCGTCTTGTTGGTCGGCCCCAGCGCACCGGCGACATAGCGCGGGCGGCCATCTCTGGCGGCATATTCGTCAGCGGCCTTGCGGGCGATGCTGGCGGCGGCGACGTTGATGTCGCGCACCATATTTTCCGCGCCATAATCCGCCTGGCTGATGCGGTTGGCGTTGAAGGTGTTGGTGGACACAATGTCGGAGCCGGCATCAAGATAGGCGCGGGTGATCGCATCCGGCACATCGGGCCGGGTCAGCACCAGGATGTCGTTATTGCCCTTCTGGTCGTGGGACAGCTCAAGCTCACCACGGAAGTCGGCTTCCTGCAGACCATATCCTTGAATCATCGTGCCGAACGCGCCGTCGGTCAGCAGGATGCGGTTTTTGGCGTCGTCGCGCAGGCGGCGCGCGGCGGCGGATGGCGTGATGGTCATGCTTGCACTCCCTTGCCGAGCAACTGGCAGATGGCGAAGCTCAATTCTGCCTGGTTCAGCGTGTAGATATGATATTCCCGCACGCCTTCAGCGTGAAGCGCGCGCACAAGATCGGCGGCAACCGTGGCTGCGATCAACTGCCGGGTTTCCGGGCGATCTTCCAGGCCAGCATAGAGCCGGCCCATCCAGTCGGGTATGGGCGTTCCGCACATTTTCGCCATGCGGCTCGCCTGCACGAAATTGGTGACGGGCAGGATGCCGGGCACGATTTCCGCCTTGATTCCCGCAGCGGCGGCGCGGTCGCGGAAACGCAGGTATGTTTCGGCTTCAAAGAAAAACTGCGTCAGCGCCCGGCTGCCGCCGGCATCCAGCTTGCGCTTCAGATTATCCAGATCGGCCCCGGCGCTGGATGCTTCCGGGTGAACATCGGGATAGGCGGCGACCGAAATTTCAAACGGATGCCGTTTCACCAGCCCTTCCACCAGTTCGGCGGCATTGGCATAGCCTTCCGGGTGGGCCGAAAATGGTTGCATCACGCCATCCACCTGCGGCGGATCCCCGCGCAGCGCCACCAGATGCCGGATTCCGGCGTCCCAGTAGGAATCGGCAATTTCGGCAATTTCGGCCCGGCTCGCACCGACGCAGGTGAGGTGGGCGGCAGACTGGATGCCGGTACGGCTGGCGATATCCTTCACCATTTCGCGCGTCAGTTCGCGCGTCGTGCCGCCGGCGCCATAGGTGACGGAAACGAAACGGGGTTTCAGCGGCGCGAGCGTTTCGATGGCGCCCCACAGCTTTTCCACCATTTTCGGCGTGCGCGGCGGGAAAAATTCGAAGCTGACGGCGATATCGCCGGATTGGGCGTTCATGGCCGCTGTCCTTCCCAGAGGATGGAGGTGATTTCCGGCCCGACGGCGCGGGCGGCAACAGATGAAGACAGACCGGCAGCGGCCATCCAGCCGCTGACCGCGGGTTCATCGAAACCAAGGCGCAAATGCTGAAAGCGGCTGCGCAATTCCTCGTGCGTATGCGCCGCATGGTCGACGATCAGCAACCGGCCCTTCGGTCCAAGCACCCGCGCCGCTTCCGCGACGACGCCTGCCGGATCGTCGGCAAAATGCAAAACCTGGTGCATCACCACCGTATCGAAGGTGCAGGCATCGAATGGCAGCACCCGCATGTCAGCCTGACGGACCTCGACATTGCCGGCGTCCAGCTTGGCCCGCGCCAGCCGCAGCATTTCCGGTGAACGGTCAATACCGATGGCGTGACTGGCATGCGGCAACAGCAGTTCCAGGATGCGCCCGGTGCCTGTGCCAATATCGAGCAAGCGGCCCACGTCGCGTTCGCGGGTCGCGCAATCGACCAGCACCCGATCGACGCCGGCGTCCGCCCCTTCCAGCCGTCGCATCAGATCCCATTCGGCAGCGTTGGCCTGAAACCAGTCGTCCACCGCCTTTTGCCGGTCGGTGCGCACCTGTTGCAGCCGCGTACGTTCCGTCGCGCACAGATCCTGGCCCGCAAGCAACCGGTCGAGCAGCGCATAAAGTTCTTCGTGCGGTACGGTGCTGCCTGGCCCGACAAAAACCCACGCGCCTTCCTTGTGGCGGTTGACTAGGCCCGCTTCCGCGAGGATACGCACATGACGCGACACGCGCGGCTGGCTCTGGCCGAGCACATCCGCAAGCTCACCCATCGCCAGTTCGAGATCGCGCACCAGCAACAGGATACGCAACCGCGTCGGATCGGCGAGTGCGGCGAATATGTCATGAGTCTCCGGCATTGCCTGAAAGACTTAAACATATCTTTATATGAGGTCAATGGCTGCGGAGGCGCGGGGGGGATGATTTTGAGCATGCCCCGTCGCGCCTTGTGCATCGGAAGCGGTGGTTCTAGGGTTTCCGGATGCGACTTTTTCTCATCCTGTCCTGCCTGCTGATCGTTGGCTGTGCCCATAGCGGCCCACGATTCGACCGTGCCGCCAGCCTGGAACGCGCGGCGGAGGACCGATATGAATATGACAACCGCCAGATGTATGATCTCAATCGAAAGATCGACAAATATTCGCTGAAACCGGCAACTGACGTTTATCGCGCCGTGCTGCCGCCGCCGGTGCGCTATGGCCTCAATAATTTATATTCCACCATGGGTGAGCCTTCCAACGCCTTGAATGCGGCGATGCAGGGGAAGCCCAAGCGCTTTTTTCGCGCCATCGACCGGTTGCTGATCAACAGCATCCTCGGATTTGGCGTGATCGATCGCGCGACGCAATTGAACCTGCCCCGGCAGCCGAACGACTTCGGCCAGACGCTGGCCGTATGGGGGGTACATTCCGGGCCTTTCATCATGGCCCCGGTGATCGGGCCGCAAACCGCCCGCGACGGCGTCGGGTTTCTGGTCGATTTTTTCCTCGATCCGCTGGATCTCCTGCAGAATAAATATCTGTCGCAAACGGAACGCAGCGCCAAACTGGCCGGGCGTATCATCGTCACCCGCGCCCGTGTGGGGGATCAGGCAGAACAATTTCTGGCTGGCTCCGCCGATGAATATGCCACGGTGCGCTCCGCCTGGCTGCAGATGCGCCGCGCCGAACTTTACGATGGCAACCCGCCGCTGATCGAGGATGATGAATATATCGAACCCTATCCCGACGATCTGCCACCGCCAGAGGCAGCGAAATGAGGCATCTGGCGATCCTGTTGCTGGCCGGCGCACTGGTTGGCGGTTGCGGAGACCGCGCGGGCGACAATGATCCCCGCGACGGCGCGCGCATATCCGCCGGCACGGATGTTGCGGCGGGTGTCGCGCGTTCGGTATCCGACGTCGATGCGGCCAACGCCGCCGCCGCCGCGCCCCTGCCTCCACCCGCCGGAGGCTGATGCTTGCGCTCCTGACAGGACTGCGCCATGCTTGCATGATCAGGGGTGTTTCGGGGGTGTGGATTGATATGTCGCGTCTTTTTCAGAATTTTGCCGTCTCCGCCGTTGCGCTGATGCTGGTCGCGTGCGGATCGGGCAACGATGCCGACAGCAAGACGACGGTGGTGCGCGGACCGGAAGGGGATATCGCCATCACCACCGCGCGCGAAGGCCGGACGCTGGTGGCCCCGAAAGACATGCCGGCATTTGCCCCGGCCTATCCGGGCGCGGATATTCTTTCCAGCACGACGATGCAGGCGGAAACCGGCATGGAGGGAAGCGTCGTCACGATGAAAACCGGCGATTCGCTCGACAAGGTCCGCGCCTTTTACGATGAGCGCGCCCGATCGGCGGATGTGGCGGCCGCGTCGGTCAGCGATACGCCGCAGGGCAGCATCCGTATCTTCCAGAGCCGGGACAACGCCGGCACCGAAAAAACCACCATCATTTCCATCAATGAGGCCAGCGACGGGGATGGCAGCGAAATCGCCATCACCTCCGGCCACCAGCAGGGATAAACCGGCGGCGCGATGTTTCTGGACTTTCTCGATGCCCTGCGGGCGGCCCGCATCCCGGCCTCGCTGAAAGAGCATCTGATGCTGCTGGAAGCGCTCAACGCCCGCATTATCGACCGCGATGTCGAGCAATTTTATTATCTGGCGCGCGCCGTTTATGTGAAAGACGAAACCCTCCTTGACCGCTTCGATCAGGTTTTCGGCCAGGTGTTCAGGGGACTGGAATCCACGCTGGAAACCGGCGCGCGGGAATTGCCGGAAGAATGGCTGCGCAAACTGGCCGAACTGCACCTGACTCCCGAAGAAATGGAGAAGGTGCAGGGGCTGGGCTCGTGGGAAGAGATTATGGAGACGCTGAAAAAGCGTCTGGAGGAGCAACAGGGACGCCATCAGGGCGGCAACAAATGGATTGGCACCGGCGGCACCAGCCCGTTCGGCGCCTATGGCTATAATCCTGAAGGGGTCCGCATCGGTCAGGACGGAAACCGCCACAACCGCGCGATCAAGGTGTGGGACAAAAGGGAGTTCCGCAATCTCGATTCCAGCCTCGAACTGGGCACACGCAACATCAAGGTAGCCCTGCGCCGGTTACGCCGTTTCGCCCGCGAAGGCGCACGCACCGAACTCGATCTCGACGCCACCATCGACACAACGGCACGGCAAGGCTGGCTCGATATCGTCATGCGCGCGGAACGGCACAATGCCGTGAAACTGCTGCTGTTTCTCGATGTCGGCGGCTCCATGGACCCGCATATCAAATTATGCGAGGAACTGTTTTCCGCCGCACGCTCGGAATTCAAGAATCTCGAATATTATTATTTCCACAACTGCCCGTACGAGGCCGTATGGAAAGACAATCGCCGCCGCTGGGGCGAGCGAACGCCAACCATGGAATTGCTGCACCGCTACCCGCATGATTACAAACTGGTGTTCGTCGGCGATGCCTCGATGAGCCCCTATGAAATCGCGCGCCCGGGCGGCTCGGTCGAACATTATAACGAGGAAGCCGGCGAGGTCTGGCTGCAACGGATGACCGACGTCTGGCGTTCGTCTGTATGGCTCAATCCGGTGCCTGAACAGCACTGGCACTATACGCCATCGATCGGCATGATCCGCGATAAAATGGAAGGGCGCATGTATCCGCTGACGCTGGACGGGCTGGATGAAGCCATGCGATCGCTGACGCGTATCCAGTAAAGTTTGTCATCAACACCTGCTATGGATGGACCATAGCCAACAGGAGAATGACGATGGGTCTGTTCGACACCTTGAAGGGCAAGATTTTCGGTCACCCGGATGCCCCCGCAGCATCCCCCGCGCCCGTGTCGCCGCCTGCCGGAGCGCCGCCTGAAACGCCCGCGCCGGTGAAACAAACGCAGGCGGTCGATGTGGAAACCGTCCTCGATCATATCGCCAGAAAGAACGGCCAGCCATCCAACTGGCGCACCTCCATCGTCGATCTGATGAAGCTGGTGAACATGGACAGCTCGCTGGCTGCCCGCAAGGAACTGGCCCAGGATCTCGGCTACACCGGTGACATGAACGACAGCGCGTCGATGAATATCTGGCTGCACAAGCAGGTGATGGCGAAGCTTGGCGAGGCGCGCGTTTAACGCCCCGTCAGCGGGGGGAGAAACATATCCCCCCGCTATTCATCGCCCATACGCAGGGCGGCGATGAAGGCTTCCTGCGGGATGTCGACATTGCCATACTGGCGCATCCGCTTTTTGCCTTCCTTCTGCTTTTCCAGCAGTTTGCGTTTGCGCGAAATATCGCCGCCATAACATTTGGCGGTCACGTCCTTGCGCAGCGCCGCGATGGTTTCGCGGGCGATGACCTTGCCGCCAATGGCCGCCTGGATCGGGATTTTGAACAGGTGGCGCGGGATCAGATCCTTCAGCCGCTCGCACATATGCCGCCCGCGCGACTCGGCGGCGTCGCGGTGAACGATCATCGACAGCGCATCGACCGGCTCGCCATTGACCATGATCGACATTTTCACCAGATCGCCGGTGCGGTGGCCGATCTGATGATAGTCGAAGCTGGCATAGCCGCGTGAAATGCTTTTCAGCCGGTCGTAGAAATCGAACACCACCTCGTTCAGCGGCAATTCGTAAACCAGTTGCGCCCGTCCGCCGACATAGGTGAGCTGCTTCTGGATGCCGCGCCGGTCCTGGCACAATTTCAGCAGGGCGCCGAGATATTCATCCGGAACATAGATGGTCGCCTCGATCCATGGCTCGTCCATATGATCGACGCGCACGGGATCGGGCATATCGGCAGGGTTATGCAGTTCGAGTTCCGACCCGTCAGTCAGATGTACCTTATAAACCACCGACGGCGCGGTCGTGATGAGGTCGAGATCATATTCGCGGCTCAGACGCTCCTGGATAATCTCAAGGTGCAACAGTCCCAGAAAACCGCAACGGAAGCCGAAACCGAGCGCAGCCGACGTCTCCATCTCGAACGAGAAACTGGCGTCGTTCAGCCGCAGGCGGTGAATCGACTCGCGCAGTTTTTCGAAATCGGCGGCATCCACCGGGAATAATCCGCAAAACACCACCGGCTGTACTTCGCGAAAGCCCGGCAAGGCTTCGGCGGCGGGGCGTTTGGTTTCGGTGATGGTGTCGCCAACGCGTGCTTCCGCCACCTCCTTGATCTGGGCGGTGATGAAGCCGATCTCCCCCGCCGACAATTGCGGCAGTTGCTCGATCTTCGGACGGAATGCGCCCACCCGGTCAACCAGATGCTCGGTGCCGCCGGCCATGAACTTCACATTCATGCCCTTGCGGATCACGCCCTCCATCACCCGCACAAGAATAACAACGCCGAGATAGGGATCGTACCAGCTATCGACGAGCATGGCCTTCAGTGGTGCGGACGCATCGCCCCTGGGTGGCGGAATCCGCCGCACAATCGCTTCCAGTGTATCGGTAATGCCGATGCCTGTCTTGGCGCTGGCCAGCACCGCATCCGACGCATCGAGGCCGATAATCTCCTCGATTTCCTGCCTCACCTTCTCCGGCTCGGCAGAGGGCAGATCGACCTTGTTGATGACCGGGATGATTTCATGATCGTGCTCGATCGACTGATAGACGTTGGCGAGCGTCTGCGCCTCCACCCCTTGCGCTGCGTCCACCACCAGCAGCGCGCCTTCACAGGCGGCGAGGCTGCGGCTGACTTCATAGGCAAAGTCGACATGACCCGGCGTATCCATCAGGTTCAGCACATAATCCAGGCCATCCTGGGCGCGATAGTCCAGCCGCACCGTCTGCGCCTTGATGGTAATGCCGCGTTCGCGCTCGATATCCATATTGTCGAGCACCTGCGCCGACATTTCACGTTCGGTCAGGCCACCCGTCGCCTGGATCAGCCGGTCGGCGAGCGTCGATTTGCCATGGTCGATATGAGCGATGATCGAAAAATTGCGTATGCGCGAGAGGTCCGTCATAGTCTGCATCTGACAGCAGCCGGGGCCAGGATCAAGCGGTTCCCTCTTGTCGGCTCCTGCGCGCATCCCTAGCGTTCGCCGCATGACACAAATCCTGTTGTGGGCATTAGTTGGCTATCTTCTTGGCAGCATTCCGTTCGGGCTGCTGTTGACGGGCATTGTGCAGGGAATCGACATTCGCCGTATTGGCTCCGGCAATATCGGTGCGACGAACGTGTTGCGCACCGGCAACAAATGGCTGGCGGCGGCGGTGCTGTTGCTCGATGTGGGCAAGGGCGCGCTGGTGGTGGTGCTGGCGCGCGAATTCAGTGGCGAAACAGCCGCGCTGACGGCGGGCGCAGCCGCCTGGATCGGCCATGTGTGGCCAGTGTGGCTGCGCTTTCAGGGCGGCAAGGGCGTGGCGACGCTGCTGGGCGTCAGCACGGCTTTCTACTGGTGTGCGGGGCTGGCCTTTGCGCTGGTGTGGCTGGGCGTGGCGCTGCTCACCCGCCGGTCGTCTTTGGGTGGCATGGCGGGCGGTTTCGGCGCGGCGTTTGCCGCCGCCTGGGCCGGATTGTGGCCGACAGTTGCGGTGCTCGCCTTGCTATCGTTCATCACCCTGTGGACGCACCGTAGTAATATTGCGCGGCTGCGCGCCGGCACCGAACCGCGCATCGGCGGCGGAAAATGACGCGCTTTTCCGAGGCTGAAAGGCTCGCACGGCTGCGGCTGATTCGCTCGGACGGCATCGGGCCGGTCGGCTTTGCGCAGCTATTGCGCAAGTTCCCGTCCGCCGAAGAAGCGGCAGAAAGCCGTCCCGGTCGGGGCGAGCCGTTCCCGACGGAAGCCGCACTGGCCGAGATCGCGCAAGCCGAAGCTTCGGGAGCGGTGCATGTCTTCCTGGGCGAGGCGGATTATCCGCCGCTTCTCGCCGAACTGGCCGACGCGCCGCCGGTATTGTTGGCGTGCGGCGATCTGACTTTGGCGCAGCGGGAATGTGTCGCCATCGTTGGTGCGCGCAATGCCAGCGCCGCGGGGATGCGTCTGGCCGAGGAAATCGCCGCCGGACTGGGAGCCGCCGGGCGGATCGTCATATCCGGTATGGCGCGCGGCATCGATGGCGCGGCGCATACGGGCGCGTTGCGTACCGGCACCATCGCCTGTGTGGCTGGCGGCATCGACATATTCTACCCACCCGAACATGCAGCCCTGCAACAACGCGTACTGGAATCCGGACTGGTAGTGTCGGAAATGCCCTGCGGCGTCGAGCCGATGGCACGGCATTTCCCGCGTCGGAACCGGCTGATCGCCGGTATTGCGCGCGGTCTGGTTGTAGTGGAGGCGGCCATGGGGTCCGGCTCGCTGATCTCTGCTCGCATCGCCGGAGATGCGGGGCGCGACGTAATGGCGGTGCCTGGCCACCCGCGCGACCCGCGCGCACGCGGCGGCAATGCGCTGATCAAGGAGGGCGCGGTGCTGGTGGAAAATGCCGCCGATATCCTTGCCGTGCTCGCCCCCTTCGCACTGGAAGAGCCCGCGCCGCGTCGCCGAAGACAGGTGCGCGATACGATGGATTTGTTCGACGCCGCGCCCGCCGATGAAATGCCCGATGACGCGCTGCTCGATCTGTTATCGGCTACCCCCGTCGCGATCGACGAACTGGTCCGCCGATCCGGTCTTTCACCGTCCCAGGTGCAGGCACGGTTGACCGGACTGGAAATTGAGGGCTTGCTGGTGCGCCATGCCGGCGGGCGGGTGGCGGTGGCGCAGAATATACAGCAAGCTTGATGCCGGCCGCTGCGAAGCTTAAGTCGGCTGGCTGCGACTAGGAGATTTCTATGGATCTGGTGATCGTCGAATCGCCGGCAAAGGCGAAAACGATCAACCGCTATCTGGGGGCGGACACAAAAGTGCTGGCGAGTTTCGGCCATGTGCGCGATTTGCCGGCAAAGGACGGCAGCGTCGACCCCGAGCATGATTTCGCCATGGCCTGGGAAGTTTCCGCCAGCCGCGCCAAACAGATGAAAGAGATTACCGACGCGGCGAAAATCGCCGACCGGGTGATTCTCGCGACCGACCCCGACCGCGAGGGCGAGGCGATCAGCTGGCATCTGGCCGAGGTGTTGAAAGCCAAAAAGGCGATTCCCGCCGGCGGTCTGCAGCGCGTGACGTTCAACGCCATCACCGAATCGGCGGTGAAGGCGGCGATGGCCGAACCACGAACCATCGACGTCGATCTGGTCGATGCCTACAAGGCGCGGCGGGCGCTGGATTATCTTGTAGGGTTCACCCTGTCCCCCGTTCTGTGGCGCAAATTGCCTGGTGCGAAAAGCGCCGGGCGGGTGCAATCGGTAGCGCTGCGTCTGATTGTCGAGCGCGAGCGCGAGATCGAGATTTTCGTCCCGCGCGAATATTGGACGGTGGACGCCGTGCTGAAAGCCGGGACCGGCCATCTGGTGACGGCGCGACTGACCCGGCTGGACGGCGCGAAGCTCGATAAATTCAGCCTCGCCGATCAGGCCTCGGCGGAGGCGGCAAAGGCAAAGGTCGAAGCGGCCGGTTTCTCAGTCGGTTCTGTGGAAGTGAAAGATGCGGCGCGGCACCCGGCCCCGCCATTCACCACATCCACCCTGCAACAGGAAGCATCGCGCAAGCTGGGCATGGACGCGGCGCATACGATGCGCGTGGCGCAATCCCTGTATGAAGATGGCCATATCACCTATATGCGGACCGACGGTGTCGATATGGCGCCGGAGGCCATCGCCAAGGCGCGCGACGCCATCATGGAAAGCCATGGGCCGGATTATCTGCCGTCGCAGCCGCGCCGCTACAAGACGAAGGCAAAAAACGCCCAGGAAGCGCATGAAGCCGTCCGCCCCACCGATTTCCGCCGCATGGCCGGAGCCATTGGTCTGACCGGTGAACACGCACGGCTCTATGATCTGATCTGGAAGCGCGCCGTCGCCAGCCAGATGGCGTCCGCGAAGCTGGAGCGCACGACCGTCGAACTGGTGTCGGACGATGGCCAGCACGCGTTGCGCGCGACCGGCACGGTCGTGGTTTTCCCGGGTTTCCTCGCGCTTTATGCCGAGGGCAAGGATGACGCCGACGACGAAGACGGCGCGCGCCTGCCGCGCATGACGGTGGGTGAACGGCCCGAGACGCAAAATGTCACCGCCGACCAGCATTTCACCGAACCGCCGCCGCGCTATTCGGAAGCCTCTTTGGTGAAGCGCATGGAGGAACTGGGCATTGGTCGCCCGTCAACCTACGCGTCGATCATCCAGGTGCTGAAAGACCGCGCCTATGTGCGGATGGAGGCCAAACGCTTCCACCCGGAAGACAAGGGCCGGCTGGTCACCGCCTTCCTCGAACGGTTTTTCGAGCGTTACGTCTCCTATGATTTCACCGCGGGTCTCGAAGGCCAGCTCGACGATATTTCGGCGGGGGACGCATCCTATTTGCAGGTGCTGCGCGATTTCTGGGCCGATTTCCGCCCGCGCACCGATGAAGTGCTCGAACGCCTGCCATCGGAAGTCACCGTCGCGCTGGATGAGTATCTTGGCGACTGGCTGTTCCCGGACAAGGGCGATGGCAGCGATCCACGCCTGTGCCCCAGTTGCGAGGGTGGCCGGCTGGCGCTGAAAACCGGCAAGTTTGGCGCGTTCATCGCCTGCTCCAACTATCCTGAATGCCGCTACACGCGGCAGTTCGCGGGCGATGGCGAAGGCGGAGAGGCGACCGGGCCGGAGGAATTGGGAACCGATCCGGAAACCGGCGAAACCGTCTCTGTCCGATCAGGGCGTTTTGGCCGCTATTTGCAACTGGGGGAAGCCGAAAAGGGTGGCGAGAAGCCCAGGCGCGCGCCGATCCCGAAAGATATGGCGGACCGGCTCGATCTCGATCTGGCGCTGAAGCTGCTATATCTGCCGCGCACCGTCGGCACCCATCCCGAAACCGGCTTGCCCGTGCTTGCCGGTATCGGGCGTTATGGTCCCTATCTGCTGCATGATGGCAAATATGCCCGGCTGGCCAGCACCGACGAGGTGTTTGAAACCGGCATGAATGCGGCAGTGGTGAAGCTGGCCGAAAAGCGCGAATTTGGCCGTAAAACCACCGAGCCGCTGAAAGCGCTGGGCGCGCACCCGGAAACCGGTGCAGACGTACGGCTGATGCCGGGGCGTTACGGCCCCTATATCACCGATGGCAGCATCAATGCGACGCTGCCGAAAACCGTGCAGCCCGAAGAACTGACCATGGAGATGGCGGTGCAGTTGCTGGCGGAAAAGGCCGCAAAAGCTCCGGCAAAGCCACGCCGCAAGACCGCGGCCAGGAAGGCGCCGGCGAAGAAAGCCGCGACCAAAACAACAGCGGCCAAAAAACCGGCGGCCAAAAAACCGGCGGCGAAGAAGCCCGCCGCCAAAAAGACCGCCGGCTGATGGGACTTCCGACCCGTGAGGAGATTCTCGCCTTTGTAACGACTGCGAAAGCCAATGTCGGCAAACGCGAAATCGCCCGCCATTTCGGTCTGCGCGGGGCGGAACGGGCGGAACTGAAAGACTTGCTGGCCGATATGGTGGACGATGGCCAGCTCGATCCAGGGGCCGGACGCTCCCTGCACAAGGCCGGTGGGTTGCCCCATGTAACGGTACTGAAAATCACGGCGGCAACATCCGCGAAAATCACCGCGGTACCGGACCCATGGGAGGAGGAAACTCCGCCGCCACGCGTGACGGTCCGCACCGATCGGGGCGCGCCGAGGGGTAAATCCCGCAGCCCCAGACTGGAAGCCGGAGACCGGGTGCTGGCGCGGCTGACCGAAACGCCATCCGGCTGGGATGCCGTGGTGATGAAGCGGCTGCGGCGCACCAGTTCCACCATGCTGGGCGTCGCGCGATCCGATGGAGAGGGCGGTTTTCGGCTGCAACCGGTCGACCGCCGCGAACGGCGCGATTGGCCGCTCGATCATCGCGAGGAAGTGACGCCCGGCGAACTGATCATGGCGGAATTGCGCGGTACGGGCGCGCGCACCCGCGCCCATGTGGTCGAGCGGCTGGGCGACCCGTTCGCGGCGAAATCGCTCAGCCTGATCGCCATTGCCGCCAAGAACATCCCCGATCATTTCAGCGATGAAGTCTTGCAGGAAGCCGACGGGTCCGGCGAACGCGCCCTTGGCCCGCGCGAGGACTGGACGGCGCTGCCCCTCATCACCATCGACCCCGCCGACGCGCGCGACCATGACGACGCCGTCTGGGCCGAACCGGCGCAGGACGGCCACCGGCTGATCGTCGCCATCGCCGATGTCAGCTATTATGTGCGTCCGGGAACCGCGCTCGACCATGCCGCCTTTGATCGCGGCAACAGCATTTACTTCCCCGATCGCGTCGTGCCGATGCTGCCGCATGCCCTGTCGTCCGGCGCCTGCAGCCTGAAAGCCACCGGCGACCGCGCCGTGCTCGCCGCCGATATGCTGGTGGGGACGGACGGGGAGATCAAATCCTTTTCCTTCCACCGCGCCCGCGTCCGTGTCGCCGCCAATATCGCCTATGAAGAAGCACAGGAAGCAGCGGACGCCGCCGCCGGGCCGCTATGGGAAAATATTCTGAAGCCCCTGTGGGCGTGCTGGAAAACGCTGGAATCGGCGCGCCATCGCCGCGATCCGCTGGAACTGGAACTGCCGGAAAAGCGCGTGATCCTGAACGACTCAGGCGACGTCACCGGCATCGCCGTGCGCGAGCGGCTGGATGCGCACCGTGTGGTCGAGGATATGATGATCGCGGCGAACGTCGCGGCAGCCCTGGCGCTGGAAAAACGTAAATACCCGCTGATGTATCGCGACCATGAAGTACCGGATCGCGCCAAGCTGACGGCGCTGAAAGATTATCTGGCGACGTTGGGTCTGTCCTTCGCGCTGGGCCAGGTGATCACGCCCGAAACCTTCAACAAGGTGTTGCGGCGGGCCGGCGACCGGGACGATCTGCCGCTGATTGCCGAAGCGATCCTGCGCGCCCAGACCCAGGCCTATTATGCGCCGCGCAATACCGGCCATTTCGGCCTCGCACTTGGTTCTTACGTGCATTTCACGTCCCCCATCCGCCGTTATTCCGATGTGCTGGTGCACCGCTCGCTCGTCAGCACCTTCGATCTGGGCGAGGGTGGCTTGCCGCCAGGTGCGGAACAGCGTTTCGCCGCCATCGGCGAGCATATCAGTTTCACCGAACGCCGGGCGATGGAAGCGGAACGCGAAACGCTGGACCGCTATATCGCCCGCCATATGGCCAATCATGTCGGCGAAATCGTCCGCGCCCGCATTACCGGCGTCCAGGCGTTCGGCCTTTTCGCAACCATCGATCCGATCGGTGGCGACGGATTATTGCCCGTATCGGCGCTGGGGACCGAGCGCTTCCATTATGATGAAGCATCGCGCAGCCTGAAGGGCGTGGAATCGGGCACCAGCTATCACATCGGGCAAATGCTGGATCTACGTCTGGAAGAGGCCGATCCCGCCACCGGTTCGTTGCGCTTTTCGTTGCCGGATGCGGATCTCTCCACGCGCCCGCGCATCCGCCGCGAGGGCCGGCGCGACAGGCGGGGCGGCCCGCCGCCAGGCGTGCGACGGGGCCGGCGCTAGAACTATATCCCGGCGATCAGCCGCGCCGCCTGCGCCCGCGCTTCGGCGGTGATGGCCGCACCGGATAACATTCGCGCCACTTCTTCGATACGGTCATCGCCCTGCAACAGGCGGACCGAACTGCGCGTGCCGCCGCCGCCATCCGCCTTGGCGATCAGCAAATGTGCGGCACCTGCCGCCGCCACCTGCGGACTGTGGGTAACAACCAGCAATTGCGCCCCGTCAGCGCTGTGGGTGAGCCGCGCCAGCCGTTCGCCGATGGCCGACGCCACCGCGCCGCCGACACCCCGGTCGATCTCATCGAACACCAGCGTCCCGGCAGTTCCGGTACTGGCCAGCGCCACTTTCAGCGCGAGGATAAAGCGACTCAGCTCGCCGCCAGATGCGATGCGGGTGAGCGGCCCGAAATCCTGGCCTTTATTGGTGGCGATTTCGAAATTTACCCGATCCGCGCCTGTCACCATGGGCTCGCCAGGCTGGATATCCGTGCGGAAACGCGCGTTCTCCAGCTTCAGCGCCGGCAATTCGGCGTTCACGGCGGCATCCAGCCGGGCAGCAGCATTCTTGCGGGACTCACGGAGACGCGCGGCGGTTTCGTCGAGCACCCGTGCGGCATCCTGCACCACGCGCGCGAGTTGCTTCAGCGCCGCACCGCTATCCGCGATCGTTTCCAGCCGTTGCGCCAGATCGGCGGCCAGTTTCGGCAACGCCTCCACTTCCACCCGGTGTTTGCGGGCCATGCCACGCAGTTCGAACAGCCGCGCCTCGGCATGTTCCAGCGCCTCCGGCGACACCAGCATCCGGTCGCGCACGTCCGCCAGCCCGGATTCGATCGTGTCGCCTTCCACCAATGCGCGGTCGATGGCTTCCAGCGCCGCCGCCAGTTCCGGCGCTTCATCGGCGATACGTTCCAGCCAGCGCGCCGCCTGCCGCAGCGCGGACATGGCGCCATCAGCACCGGACACCAGCTCTTCGACCTGGCCCAGACTGTCGATCAGCCGCGCGCCCTTTTGCATACGGCTGCGTGTCTCCGCGAGTTCCGCCTCTTCGCCAGCTTCGGGGTTCAGCGCCTGCAGTTCCGCTACCGCATGTTCCAGCCATTCACGGTCACGCGAATCAGCTTCGGCGCGCGCCGCCGCCCCGGCCAATGCCTGACGGGCATCGGCCAGCCGTTGCCAGGCGGCAGCCGTATCGGCCAGCAGCGCATCATGACCTGCATAAACATCGAGCAAGGCCATATGGCCGCGCGGGTTCAGCAGGCCGCGTTCGTCATGCTGGCCGTGAATTTCCACCAGCAGCGCACCTAGCATGCGCAAGGTGCCCACCGCCACCGGCTGATCGTTGATGAAGGCGCGGCTGCCGCCATCAGCACGAAGAATGCGGCGAACGATGATATGGCCGCGATCCTCAAGGGAAATGGCGTTTTCATCGAGAAACAAGCACGCCGGATGCATGGGATCGATGCGGAATTCCGCCGTGACACTTGCCTGGGTCGCACCTTTCCGAACCATGGTCGCTTCGGCCCGGTCTCCCAGCGACAGGCCGAGCCCGTCCAGCAGGATGGATTTTCCCGCTCCCGTTTCGCCCGTCAGCACGGTCAGCCCGGCGGCCAGATCGAGGTCGACCTGCTCGATCAGCACCAGGTCGCGGATCGAGAGGTGGGCCAGCAAGGCGATCAGGCTGCGTTATTTGTCCGCAGCAGCCGGTAGCTGCGCTGATACCATTTCGAGCCGGGATAGTTCGCACCCAGTACGGCGGCGGATTTTTTCGCCTCTTCCGGAATGCCGAGCGCCAGATAGGCCTCGACCAGGCGATACAGGGCCTCGGCAGTATGGCTCGTCGTCTGATAGTCGTCGATCACCCGGCGATAGCGGGCGGCGGCGGCAATCCACTGGCGATTCTTCGAATAGAAACGTCCGATGTCCATCTCTTTACCGGCGAGATGATCGTTGACGAGGTCGATTTTCAGCTTCGCGTCGGCGGCATATGGCGTATCCGGGTAACGCCGCACCAGTTCGGTGAGCGCGTCCTTCGCCTGCTGCGTGATCTTCTGATCCCGCGCCACATCGGCAATCTGCTCATAATAGCTTATGGCGATAATATAATAGGCATAAGACGCATCTTTATTGCCGGGATGCAGCGAAAGAAACCGCTGTGCCGCCTGCACCGCTTCATTATATTGCCGCGCCGCATAATAGCTGAACGCCGACATCAACTGGGCGCGTCTTGCCCAGACCGAATAGGGATGCTGGCGCTCCACCTCATCGAACATGACAGCGGCGTTGCGATACTGTCCCTTGTCCAGCATGTCTTTTGCGAGATTGTAAAGCGTCTCCACATCGCGCGCGATATAGGCGGCATCCTTCTTGTTCTTGTTGCTGGCGCAACCAGCGGTCACCAGCAACGAAACCGCAAGAACAGCACAGGCGAGAGCACGCAGGGGCGCGGGGCGCGAAATGGTCATGCCGCCTCCAATAGCCGCGCGCTGCAAGGCCTACAAGCCAGGAAGCAACAGGTGCGCCGCCTGTTTCGTCGCAGAAAAATGGTGTCCCCGGCGTGATTCGAACACGCGGCCCCAGGTTTCATCCCACTTCGGCTTTCACCGCCGCCCGAACGGACGTTCGTGGTCTGGACTATCCCTTCGCCATAGCCCTGGTTTCCCATGGCCACAGGCGTCGCCCGTCTAGTCTCTACACCTTCCCGGATTGCTCCGGGCTTGGCTCGGGATTGGCATGGCGCATACGCGCCGAAGCTTTCCCCGAATTTGAGCGAATTCATCGGGGCGTTTCCATCCCCGATGCCCAATTACAGGAAACCTGTGCTCTATCCGGCTGAGCTACGGGGACCCGGCTGTTCTATAACCATGGGCGGCGCGGAATTGCCAGACGGAAAATTTCAGGTGCCGATCTTGAGGTTCCTGGTTCGAAAGCCCCATTTCGCTTGTGCAGCATTGCGGCCCGGGCTATTCGGCGCTGCAATCATTTATGTATCCGGCGCGCCGTCCCGCCATGCGCTGCAAGGGAAAGGAGAGCCAGTTCATGACTGTTTCCGTCATCATCCCGACCTATAATGTCGCCGCAACCGTCAGACGCAGCATCGAAAGCGCGCAAGGCCAGACGGTTTCGCCGCATGAAATCATCGTCGTCGATGATGCGTCTCAGGATGAAACCCGCGATGTTGTCCGGGCGATGGCGGCGAGCGATCCGCGCATCCACCTGATCGAATCAGCCGTCAATGGCGGGCCATCGGTGGCGCGCAACCTCGGTATTGACGCCGCCGCCGGCAAGCGCATCGCGCTGCTGGACGCCGACGACATATGGAAGCCCGAACGGCTGGAACGGATGCTTGCGGTGATGGATGAGACCGGCGTCGCATTTCTGGCCGATAATCTGATCCTGTATGATATCTGGGCCGACCGCGAAGGCCGTCTTGCCTATGATGCGTCGGGACCGCGCACCGTGGTCGACGCCCGCGTTTATTTCGCGAATTGCGTGCGCGAAAAGTTTCAGTTCAGCCTGCTGAAGCCGCTGCTCGATCGCGAGTTCCTCGTGGAGAATAACATCCGCTACCGGAAGGATGTCCGCTATGGCGAGGACTTCTTTTACTATGCCGATATATTCCTCGCCGGCGCCCGGGGTCTTGTGCTGACCGAGGGCTATTATGTTTACACGACCCAGGTTGGTGAATTCAGCGGTCAGAAATCGCCGCATACCCGTTCCAACACCGATGTCGCGACAATGGTGGCGCGGATGGAGGAACTGGAAACCCGCGCCGACCCCGCAACCCGGCGGGAAATCCGCCGCTGCATCACCAGCTTTTCGGCCACACACAAAAGCAATGCCGCCCGTGCGCTGCGTCAGGAAGGGCGCTATCTGGCGTGGGCGCGCGCCATGGCGGACAAGGATATTCTGATGCTGGTGATACGATTGCGGCTTCGCCGCCTGAAATTGCGCCTGAGCGGCCAGCTGCCGGACTGAAAGCCGCGGCGAGCCGGGATCTGATAGTTCCGGCCCGCGGCCCCCGCCATGGATTACGGAATCAGGCCGTAGCGGGCCCGCCCAACCCGCGTCGCCGTCCGGATTGCGGCAAGCCGGAAACGCCCCCTGCACCCAATGGCGGCAATTTGGCCGCGGCGTCCGGTCGTTCGATCGTTTCACCGGCGATGGCCTTGCGAATTTCATCGCCGGAAAGCGTTTCATATTCCAGCAACGCCTGGGCGACTGCTTCCAGCTGATCGGCATGCCCGGTCAGGATTTGCCGTGCCCGATCATAACCGCCCATCACCAGCTTCTTGATCTCGGAATCGATCAGTTCCGCTGTGTTCTCGCTGATATTCTGCTGGCGGGACACGCTATGGCCCAGAAAAACTTCTTCCTGATTCTCGCTGTATTTCAGCGGTCCCAGCGCATCCGACATGCCCCACTGCGTGACCATGGCGCGCGCCAGATCGGTCGCCATCTGGATATCGCCGGAGGCTCCCGACGTCACCTTGTCATGGCCGAAGGTGAGTTCCTCAGCCACCCGGCCACCCATCGCGACCGACAGGTTCGCGTACATCTTGTCGCGGTGGAAGCTGTAGCTGTCGCGTTCGGGCAGGCGCATCACCATGCCGAGCGCGCGACCACGCGGGATGATCGTCGCCTTGTGAATCGGATCGGACGCCGGTTCGTGCAGCGACACGACCGCATGGCCGGCCTCATGATAGGCGGTGAGCTTTTTCTCATCCTCGGTCATCACCATGGATTTACGCTCGACGCCCATCATCACCTTGTCCTTGGCGTCTTCGAATTCCTGCATGCCCACAAGCCGCCGTCCGCGCCGTGCGGCAAGCAACGCCGCCTCGTTCACGAGATTGGCGAGATCAGCCCCGGAAAAGCCGGGCGTGCCCCGGGCGATGGTGCGGGTATCGACATCCGGCGACAGCGGCACTTTCCGCATATGCACCTGCAGGATGCGCACGCGACCCTCGATATCCGGACGGCCAACAACGATCTGCCGGTCGAAACGGCCCGGGCGCAACAGGGCCGGATCAAGCACATCCGGGCGGTTGGTCGCTGCGACGATGATAATGCCTTCATTGGCGTCGAAGCCGTCCATCTCGACGAGCAACTGGTTCAGCGTCTGCTCGCGCTCGTCATTGCCGCCACCGAGACCGGCGCCGCGATGGCGGCCAACGGCATCGATTTCATCAATGAAGATGATGCAGGGCGCGTTCTTTTTCGCCTGCTCGAACATGTCGCGCACCCGCGATGCGCCGACACCGACGAACATTTCAACGAAATCCGAGCCGGAAATGGTGAAGAATGGCACATTTGCTTCGCCAGCGATGGCGCGGGCCAGCAAGGTCTTGCCGGTTCCCGGCGGGCCGACGAGTAGCGCGCCTTTCGGAATCTTGCCGCCAAGACGATGGAATTTCGACGGATCTTTCAGGAAGTCGACGATTTCCTGCAATTCCTCGCGGGCTTCATCAATGCCGGCCACATCATCGAAAGTAACGCGGCCATCCTTTTCCGTCAGCATGCGCGCGCGCGATTTGCCGAAGCCCATCGCCCCCCGGCCCTGACCGTTCTGCATCTGGCGCATGAAGAAGATCCAGATACCGATCATGATGAGAAACGGGAGCGCGCCAACCAGCACGCTCTGGAACAGCGACGGGCGCTCTTCCGGCACGGCATCGAATCGGACGTTGCGCTGGCGCAGCCGTTCCACCAGTTGCGCATCGCCTGGGTTATAGGTGCGGAACACCTCCTCGTTGGAGAGTTTGCCGGTGATCTGGCGGCCTGCGATGGCCACCTCCTTCACCTGGCCCTCCTCCACCTTGCGGAGAAAATCCGAATAGGCGACTTCCTGGCCCGCGGCACGATCCGCGCCGGATGGCCCCTGAAACAATTGCACAAGCAAAACCAGCGCCAGCAATATACCGGCCCACATCAACAGATTGCGGACGAGCGGGGAGGGCGGTTTGCGGTTTCCGTCGGACATCAAAAGACCTTTCCTGAAAGCCCAATGTAGGGCCTCCTGTCCCCGACTGCAATTCAACAACGGGAGATTTTGCCACATAGTAATTAATCGATATTATCCAAACTTCAGGAATATCAGGCACGAAGTCCTAATGAGTCGTGAGAAAAATTTCCTGAAAATGGACGATAATATCATTATTTTTCAAATAATTCATATGAACCTGGCATGAATTTACGCTGTTTCATTCTCTCAACCCTCTTCCCGGACTCGCCGCGCACGGTTATATTTGCGCCAAATCGGACCGGGATGAAATGATCGGTCAAATTCGAGGGAAAAAGCATGCGTTCAGCCGTTTCTCCTGCCGAACCTGATCCTGCACCTGTGCTGTCTGTAAGCCGTAGCAACGGCTTTTTTACCTTTGACCGGGCGGAATGTGAGCAAAAGGGCGATAGATTACACAGGAGTTATAAGGAAACCCGGCCTTTCCCCCATATTGTTCTCGATCATTTCCTCGATCTGGATATCCTCCGCCAGGTGTTGGCGGAGTTCCCGCAACGGGAAGTCGGGAAATTCTCGGATCATTATTCCCGCCTGAAAACAGGCTACACGCATGCACAGATTCGCAGCGCCTATACCCATGATCTCCTCAATGCCCTGAACTCTCTCGCTTTTCTGAAGTTTCTGGAAAGGCTCACCGGCATTGACGGGTTGATCAGCGATGCACATTACGCCGGCGGCGGACTGCATGAAACGGCGCGAGGCGGGCATCTCAGCATCCATGCCGATTTCAATGTGCATCCGCGCACGCACATCATGCGCCGCCTGAACCTTATCCTGTTCCTCAATGAAAACTGGGAACCGGATTGGGGCGGCGAACTGGAATTGTGGGACCGGGACATGAAAGCCTGCCAGAAGTCCGTCGCCCCGGTGATCGGGCGCGCGGTCATTTTCAATACCGACACCACCAGCTACCATGGCCACCCGGAACCGCTTGCCTGTCCGGAAAATGTGTATCGCCGGTCGATCGCACTTTATTATTATACTGCGCCACGCACCGCACGCATCACCCGTCACACCACGTTATTCCAGCCGCGCGCCGGGACGCCTGACGTGCAACTGCCGCTATCGCAACGGGTAATCAACCGCGCACAACGCTGGATGTCCCACCTGCGCTGACGAACGCGCCTATTCCAGCACAATCCCCCGGGAACGGGCGAACAGTTCCAGTTCGGTGCGGATATTGATGAATGGCGTCGCCAGCCATTTTGTCATCTGCTCACGCACAGGAGCCAGACTGGTGGAGCGGACCATCGCCTTTACCGGGCCGATCCCTGCAGGGCTGATCGACAGCCTTTCAACCCCCAGCGCCAGCAGTCCCAATGCTTCGAGCGGACGCCCGCCCATCTCCCCGCACACGCTGAGTGGTACAGCGGAGGCCCGACATTCATCGACGATATTCTTCAGAAAGCGTAGCACGCCACGCGAAAGCCAGTCGTAACGGTCCGCCAGTTGCGGATTGCCACGATCCGCTGCCAGCAGGAATTGCGTCAGATCGTTGGTCCCGACCGACAGAAAATCAAGACGTGGCAGTAATTCGTCCAGCACCAGCGCCAGCGCCGGCACTTCCAGCATGGCGCCATAGCGCACATGGGAGGCGTGCGGGATGCCGGCTTCCAAAAGCTTCCGGCGGCGATTTTCGACGATGGTGCGGGCCGCCTCGAATTCCCATGGTTCGGCCACCATCGGGAACATGAGATTAATCGTGCGCCCGGCTCCGGCTTCCAGCAGGGCGCGTACCTGCGAATCGAGCAGGCCCGGTCGCGCCAGCGCCAGCCGCAAGGCTCGCCAGCCCATCGCGGGATTCTCTTCACGCCCGATCCGGCCCTCGACGTAGGGCACCATTTTATCCCCGCCGATATCGACCGTACGGAATATCACCGGCCGGTCGCCCGCCGCTTCCAGCACATCCCGGTACAAGCCGATTTGCCGGCCCTTGCGCGGCAGCGTTGCCGACACCAGAAACTGGAATTCGGTGCGAAACAGCCCGATGCCATCGGCGTTCGTCATATCCAGACCGGGCAGGTCCGTGCGCAATCCGGCGTTCATCATCAACTGAATGCGCGTTCCGTCGCGCGTTTCCGCCGGCAGATCGCGGATCCGCAGGAACTCTGCCTGGCGTTTCGCCCGCAGGGCTGTCTGGGCGTTGAACGTGTCGATCACCGTCTTCGGCGGGCGTACGAACAATGTGCTGTTGCCGCTATCGAGCAACAGCGGATCGCCTTCCGACACCTGTTTGCGCAAATCGCGGATCCGCCCCAGCATGGGAACGCCAATGGCACGGGCTATGATGGTGACATGGGCCGTAAGCGACCCTTCCTCCAGCGCCACGCCCTTCAGATACTGCCGGTCATATTCCAGCAGTTCGGCAGGACCGAGATTGCGCGCGATCAATATTGAATCCTCGCGCAGGCCCCGTTGCGCCGCCGTCAGATACTGGCCGGATACGATCCGCAACAGGCGGTTCGACATATCCTCGAGGTCATGCAACCGTTCGCGCAAATAGGGGTCGGCGGCGGATGCAAAACGGATACGTTGCGCCTGGGATACCGCCTCGATCGCAGCTTCCGCCGTCAGGCCGCTGTCAATGCCAGCGGTAATCCGCCGTGCCCAGCCGTCGTCGAACGCGAACATTTTGTAGGTTTCGAGAACATCGTCATGGTCGCCGGCGCCGGCGAACTCGGCACGGGAAACCATCGCGTCGATTTCCTCGCGCATGCGCTGGAACGCATCCGCAAGCCGGCGATGCTCGGCCTCCACATCGTCAGCGACCGTCGATGTGATGACAACGCGCGGCTGGTGAAATACAGCCAGGCCGCGCGCCATGCCGTCCACCAGTTTCAGCCCGGGGATGCGCTGCGGTCCCGGGTCCCGTGGCGGCTGGCCAATTCCCGATGCAGACTGTTCATTGATCAATCCGGCAGCGGCAATAAGCTCCGCAAGCACCATGGCGACCGTCTGCAGCGCCTCGATCTCGACATCTTCATATTCGCGCGGCCTGCTGTGCTGCACCGCCAGCACACCAACCGTTACTTCCCGCCGGACAATGGGCACGCCCGCGAAACTGTGGAAATGTTCTTCACCGGTTTCGGGGCGATACGCAAAAGCCGGATGGGAAGACGCTTCCGCCAGATTCAGCGTCTGGCCGGTTGCCATAATGGTGCCGACGAGCCCCTGGCCCAGCGCCAGCCGCGTCATATGGACCGCTGCCTGCTTCAACCCTTGCGTCGCATACAGTTCCAGCATGCCATCGCGCACGAGATAGATGGAGGCGACCTCGGAATCGAGCGCCGACGCAATCAACCCTGTAACCTGATCGAGCTTTTCCTGGGTTGGCGTCCGCGCCGCCATCACATCATGGAGCCGCCTGAGCAACTCTCGGGCGCCGCTGACAGCGCTCACAAGCCGGCAGGCTCCAGGGCCAGGCGACGGCCCAGGGCCGTTTCGGCCTCCGTTACCAGCCGGCCAATAATATCCGCCACCGGCTCTTCGGCTGTCACCATACCGACAGACTGGCCGGCCATGACGGACCCGGTTTCGACGTCTCCGTCGATCACCGCGCGGCGCAGGGCGCCCGCCCAATAATGTTCGATTTCCAGCTGCGCTTCGGCCAGCGGCAGTTCACCGGCAGCAAGGCGCGCCGAAACTTCCCGCTGCTTGTTCATAAAGGCTTCGGTGCCGGCGTTCTTCAACGCCCGTACCGGAATAACCGGCAGGCGCGGATCAAATTGCACCGACGTGACAGCGTCCCGGGCCGAGGCGCGCAGAAAGGCGCGCTTGAAATTCGGGTGGGCGATGGATTCGGTTGCGGTTACCAGCCTCGTGCCGATCTGCACGCCGGATGCGCCCATGTCGACAAGCGCCGCCATGGTTTCACCCCGCGCAATGCCGCCCGCCGCGAAAATTACGGCTTCGGGAAGCTGCGGCAAAATTTCCTGCGCCAGTACCGACAGGCTGACCGGTCCGACATGGCCGCCGGCTTCCGATCCTTCGATGACGAGCGCGTCGACACCCGAACGCAGCAATTTTCTGGCGAAGGCAAGGCTGGGCGGAAAGGCAATGACCCGCGCAAATTCCCGGATGGCGGCAATCGCCGGCGCTGGCGGCAAGCCACCCGCCAGTACGACATGGCCCACCCCGCCTTCACGGCATACCGCAATCAAGTCCATCAGTTGCGGGTGCATGGTGATCAGATTGACGCCGAAGGGCTTATGGGTGCGTTCGCGTGTTGCGGCAATTTCGGCGGCGAGCAAATCCGGGGTCATCGCACCGCAGGCCAGCACACCAAAACCGCCGGCCTCCGATATGGCCGCCACCAGATGCCGCTCGGAAACCCAGGTCATCGCACCGCCCAATACCGCATGGCGGGTGCCCAGAAATGCGCGTCCGCGCGCCGTCAACCGGTCGAGCAGGGGAGTCTCCGGCGGCGCGCTCATGCGGCCTCTGCGTCGAGCCCGAAGGCTGTGTGCAACACGCGCACCGCAAGTTCCAGATATTCCTCGGAAATCAGGACGGAAACCTTGATTTCCGAGGTGGTGATAGCGAGGATATTGATGCTGCGCTCGGCGAGCGTGCGGAACATGGTCACGGCAACGCCTGCATGGCTGCGCATACCCACGCCGACCACCGAGATCTTCACCACCTGATCGTTGGTGTCGATCCGCGCATAACCGATTTCCGACGCATGCGATTCAAGCACCGACCTCGCCCGCGCCAGTTCCGTACGCGGCACGGTGAAGGTGACGTCCGTCGTCCGTCCGTCGCTGGCGATATTCTGCACGATCATATCGACATTGATATTGGCGTCGGCCAGCGGGCCGAAAATGCCAGCCACAACGCCAGGCCGGTCAGGCACGCTGACAATGGTGACCTTGGCTTCGTTGCGGTCATAGGCAACGCCGGCAATCAGTTCCTGTTCCACAATCTGATCCTCATCCACAACCAGCGTTCCGGGCTTGTCCACCAGGCTGGACAACACCTGCACCGGCACTTTTTCCTTCATCGCCAGTTCGACCGAGCGGCTTTGCAGCACTTTGGCACCGACGCTGGCCAGTTCCAGCATTTCCTCGTAGGTGATGCGCGACAGTTTACGCGCCCGCGACACGATACGCGGATCGGTGGTATAAACACCATCGACATCCGTATAGATATCGCAACGGTCGGCCTTCAGCGCCGCCGCCATCGCCACCGCCGATGTATCCGAACCACCCCGGCCAAGCGTCGTGACCCGGCCATCCGTGCCGACGCCCTGAAAACCGGGGATAACGGCGACTTCACCTGCCGCCAGGGCTGCGCTGACCGCTTCCGCGTCCACCGTCTCGATCCGCGCCTTGGAATGGCCGGCGGAGGTGCGAATCGGCAATTGCCAGCCGAGCCAGGAGCGCGCCGGCAGGCCCAGCGCCTGCAGGCTGATGGCGAGAAGCCCGCTGCTTACCTGTTCCCCGGTCGCCACGATTGAGTCATATTCGGCGAGATCAGCCATCGGTGCGGCTTCCCGGCATAATCCGACCAGCCGGTCCGTCTCGCCGGCCATGGCCGACACCACCACGGCTACGCGGTTGCCCGCATCCACTTCCCGTTTCACCCGTGCCGCCACATTGCGAATACGGTCCAGCCCCGCCATCGAGGTGCCGCCAAATTTCATTACAATCGTTGCCATGGTCCGCCGCAGGTCGTTTGTGTCAGGATTTTACCATATGTTGCCAGCCCCCTTACGGATCGGAAGCCCGATTGACAATCGACATGGCCGGGTCTTTTTTTGAGCGCCGCCTTTGACAAGGGCAACAGGCCAATGATATGTTCCTCATTATGATCGACGCATCGCGCCTGCACCTTCTGCGACTTACACGCCCCTGGGCGTGACCGGAAGACGTGCGGCTGCCAGTTATGCAGTCCTGATTTCAAGGCACAGTCCAGGGGTTTCTGCACACCGCCATCCTTGCATGGCGCATTGACACCATGGCGGCCATGATATCCTGCCGCCGGACGAAAACGAGGCATCCATGAGCGACCGCATCCTGATTTTCGACACCACCTTGCGCGACGGAGAGCAATCCCCGGGCTGCTCGATGAATCTCGAGGAGAAATTGCGGGTGGCGGCGCAGCTGGAAGCGCTGGGCGTCGATATCATCGAAGCCGGTTTTGCCATTGCATCCGATGGGGATTTCGAAGCGGTGGAAGCCGTCGCCAAACAGGCCGAAAAAGCTGTTATCACCAGCCTGGCGCGCGCCGCGCGCGCCGATATCGAACGGGCTGCGGCGGCGTTGAAACCCGCCAGAAATCCGCGCATCCATACCTTTATCGCCACATCACCCCTGCATATGCGGGTGAAGCTGAACAAATCTCCCGAAGAAGTGCTGGAATCCATCCGCGATAGCGTGACGCTGGCGGTCAATCTGGTCGGCGATGTCGAGTGGTCGGCGGAAGACGCAACCCGCACGGACCCGGATTTCCTGGCCCGGGCGGTCGAAACCGCTATCCGCGCCGGTGCGCGCACCATCAACCTGCCCGATACCGTGGGGTATGCGACGCCCGAAACCTACGGGGCGATGTTCCGCGATATCATTGGCCGGGTGCCCGACGCCGACAAGGCGGTATTTTCCACCCATTGTCATAATGATCTGGGCCTGGCCGTCGCCAATACGCTGGCGGCAGTCATGTCGGGTGCGCGTCAGGTGGAGGCGACCGTCAACGGTATTGGCGAACGCGCCGGCAATGCCGCGGTTGAGGAAATCGCCATGGCCGTAAAAGTGCGCAACGATGTCCTGCCCTACCGTACCGGCATCGTGTCGACCGAGATCACCCGCTCCAGCCGGCTGGTTTCCGCTATCACCGGCATGCATGTACAGCCCAACAAGGCCATCGTTGGCGCCAACGCCTTCGCCCACGAAAGCGGGATTCACCAGGACGGGATGCTGAAAGACAGCTCCACCTACGAAATCATGACGCCGGAATCGGTCGGACAATCGCACAGCGCGCTGGTTTTGGGCAAGCACAGCGGGCGCGCAGCCTTCAAGGACAAGCTGGCGCAATTGGGTTACACCTTGTCCGACAATGAATTCCAGGATGCGTTTGTGCGCTTCAAGGAACTGGCCGACGCCAAGAAGCAGGTCTTCGACGAGGATGTTGTTGCGCTGGTCGATGATGAGGTGCTGCGCGGTCATGACCGGATCAGGGTAGTCGAAGTGGAAGTCTATTGCGGTTCCAACGGACCGCAGCGGGCCATCCTGACCCTGTCGGTCGATGGCACGGAAATGACCGCGACGAGTCGCGGCAATGGCCCCGTCGATGCATTATTCTCGGCGATCCGCAAGCTGGTTCCCCACGAGGATGCAAGCCTGGCGCTGTATCAGGTGTCGGCGGTGACCGCCGGAACCGATGCACAGGCGGACGTGTCGGTGGTTCTGTCGGAAAATGGCCGCTCCGCGCGGGGCACGGGCGCGCATAATGATACGCTGGTGGCGTCCGCCCGCGCTTATGTGAATGCGCTGAACAAGTTAATGGTCAAGCGTAACCGTTCGGCGCTCGCGGCATAATATAAAGGGGAAGTGCGCCCGAACCGCACTTCCCCGCTTATGGTCAGGCTGGTTTGGGGGCCATGATCATCAGCATCTGCCGGCCTTCCATGCGCGGCAATTGCTCTACCTTCGCGTAATCGGCGGAATCATCCCGCACACGTTCCAGCAATTTCAGACCAATCTGGCCATGAGCCAGTTCACGGCCACGAAAACGCAAGGTCAGTTTTACCTTATCGCCTTCCTCGATGAATTTCTTCACCGATTTCATCTTCGTCTCATAATCATGATCGTCGATGTTCGGGCGCATTTTGATCTCCTTGATCTCCTGCACCTTCTGGGTCTTGCGCTGGGCTGCGGCTTTTTTCTGCGTTTCATATTTGAAACGGCCGACATCCAGATATTTGCACACCGGCGGATCAGCGTTGGGAGAAACCTCGACCAGATCGAGCCCGATCTCCTGGGCCTGCGCGACAGCCTCGCGCGTGTACATCACACCGATATTCTCGCCATTTTCATCGATCACGCGCACTTTTGGCACGTTAATCCATTCATTATAGCGTGGACCGGTCATCGGCGGTGGTCCCATGGGGCGTCTCATCGGCGGTCGTATGGTCGTCTCTCCTGATTGTTGCGTAAAACGTATCGGTTAGGGAGCGAAGGATAGCAAATTTAGCGCTCTCCCTCAATCATCCCCTTAAATAAGACAGTTTATGCCCGCCGCAAAGGGACAAATGCCTTACTGGTTCATGCTGGCATAGAAATCTTCGTTGGATTTGGAATCCTTCATTTTGTCGAGCAGGAATTCCATCGCATCCACGGTACCCATCTGCATGAGGATCCGGCGCAGCACCCACATCTTCGACAGGATGGCCTTGTCCACCAGCAGCTCTTCCTTGCGCGTGCCGGACTTGCCGACATCGATAGCGGGGAAGATGCGCTTGTCGGCGACCTTGCGATCGAGAACGATTTCGCTGTTACCCGTACCCTTGAACTCTTCAAAGATCAGTTCATCCATCCGGCTGCCGGTATCGATCAGCGCCGTCGCAATGATCGACAACGAGCCGCCTTCCTCAATGTTGCGGGCTGCCCCAAAGAAACGCTTGGGGCGCTGCAGCGCGTTGGCGTCCACCCCGCCCGACAACACCTTGCCCGAAGACGGAACGACCGAGTTATAGGCGCGCGCCAGCCGGGTAATCGAATCCAGCAGAATCACGACATCGTGCTTGTGCTCGACGAGACGCTTGGCCTTTTCGATCACCATTTCAGCTACCTGCACATGACGGGCCGCAGGCTCGTCGAAGGTGGAGGAAATCACCTCTCCCTGCACCGAGCGCTGCATGTCGGTCACTTCCTCGGGCCGCTCATCGATGAGCAAAACGATCAGATAGACTTCCGGATTATTGGCCGAGATCGCTTTCGCAATATTCTGCAGCAATACGGTTTTACCGACGCGCGGCGGCGCAACGATCAGCGCCCGCTGCCCCTTGCCTTGCGGTGCAATAATATCGATGACCCGGGCCGACTTGTCCTTGACCGTCGGATCATAGCTGTCGAGACGCAGCTTTTCATCCGGGTACAGCGGCGTCAGATTGTCAAAGTTGACGCGATGACGCAGCACCTCCGGCTCGTCGAAGTTGACCCGGCTCAATTTCACCAGACTGAAATAACGCTCACCATCCTTCGGCGCGCGAATTTCACCTTCTATGGTGTCGCCGGTGCGAATACCGAAACGCCGCACCATCGAGGGCGGCACATAAATGTCATCCGGACCGGCCAGATAACTGGCATCCGCAGACCGTAAAAAACCAAACCCGTCCGACAATACTTCAATGGTGCCGGATCCGATAATCTCCTCATCACTGTCGGCCAACGCCTTCAGGATGCCAAACAGCAAATCCTGTTTGCGCAAGGTCGATGCCTGTTCCACCCCGAGTTCTTCGGCCATAGCCACAAGTTCAGCGGGGGTTTTCTTTTTCAGATCAAGAAGATGCATAGGATACTCTGGGAAATCGGGAAGAGACAGGGCCGGAACTGTATTCGTCGGCGTACAGCCCGAGACAATCAGGACACTGCCAGGACGGGGTGTCGTTTCCACGCCGCCTAATTGTGACCGCCGTGGATGTCAACCCGCGGAGAGTATTCGGGGGAGAAGAAAAGTACACCTCTGGCGGGCAGGGGATAAGCCCCCTGCCCGCCAGAGGCATCTTTCCCTAGAATGGTTTCAGGATCGCCAGAAATACGAACAAAATGGTAAACAGCGCCGGCACCTCATTCCACAGCCGCAATTTGCGCGACGACATGGGGCGTCCGCCGCGCGCCATCCGCCGCGAAATCGATGACATCCAGCCCTGATAGCCAGTGAGGAGCACGGCGAGCGTGATTTTGGCATGAATCCAGCCGTTTCCCGCCAGTCCGTAGCTGAACGCTACGCCCAGACCCAACAGCCAGACCACCGCCATCGACGGGGTGAGGATGATGCGGCGCAAGCGTGCGATCCTCGTGATCCATTGCCGGTCTTCGGCAGTCCCTACATTGGTTTCCGCCTGAAAAACCAGATAGCGCGGAAGGATAAACAGGCCCGCAATCCAGAAGAAGGTCGCCACGACATGCAATGCCTTGACGATATTATAATCTGCACCAAGCCAGTTTACTGCAAAGTTCATCGCGATATCCTGTACAAATCAGGTGCGCACCAGCCGCACCAGTTCCTCGACATGCGATATCGGCGTTTCCTTGATAATCCCATGCCCCAGATTGAAGATATGTGGCCGACCGGCAAATGCATCCTTCACTTCACGCACGGCCGAACGTAACGCATCGCCACCGGCAAGCAGCGCCAGCGGGTCAATATTGCCTTGCAGCGGCAAATGATCCGGCAAATGTTGCGCCGCCCATAATGCCGGGATGCTTTCATCCAGCGCCAGCGCCGTTACACCGGTTTCTCTCGCATAGGCTGGAAGCCTGACGCCTCCGCCGCGTGGAAAACCGATGAACGGCACATCGGTGTGGCTTTCGCGCAGGGCTGCTACAATTTTCGCTGTAGGTGCAATCACCTGACGTTCGAACTGACTGGCCGATAGCGGCCCGGACCAGCTATCGAACAGCATCAGCGCCTGCGCGCCCGCATCGGCTTGCCGGCGCAAATAATCGATGGTGACAGTGGTGATCGCAGCGATCAGTTCGGCGAAGCGCCCCGGTTCCGTGTGGGCCATCAACCGCGCGGCGGCGAGATCCCGGCTACCCGCGCCAGCGACCATATAGGTCGCCACCGTCCATGGTGCGCCTGCGAAGCCGATCAGCCCGACATTCTGTGGCAGCGCGGCCCGCACCTTGCGCACCGTGTCGTAAATCGGCTTCAATATTTCCGGATCGGAATGCAGATCTTCCAGCCGTGCCTGGGCCAGTGGCGGAGACAACTCCGGGCCCTCTCCGGCGGTAAAGCGCAAATTTTGCCCCAATGCCTGTGGCGTTACCAGAATATCGGAAAACAGGATTGCGGCATCGAAGCCAAAACGGCGGATCGGCTGCAGCGTGACTTCGGCCGCAGCATCGCTGTCGTAGAGCAATTCCAGAAAACCGCCCTTTTGCGTACGCAAGGCGCGATATTCCGGCAAATAACGGCCAGCTTGCCGCATCAGCCAGATCGGCGGCGGAGTGCAGACCTCACCGGCCAGCACACGGAGAAACGGAGCAGTCATGCGTTTCGTGTAGAGCGGAAGCCCGATGAGGGCCAGCCCTCTACAATACATCTTTATTTTAAGGAATCTGGTGGTGGTAGTGGTCTGCGGGATAATGTGGATCAAATTTTATCCACAGGTCTCTCCACATTTCATCCCTGTGACAAACCGCTTGAATCATCCACGAATTCTGGACTCTCCCGCATTGGTTTGATCAGGCAAAATCTTTGTCCACAGTGGGATTAAGGCGCTTTATCGCAGTGCAGCACCGGCGCGGAAGTCCTGACCGCGATATTTCATCGCGACTCTCCAATGCCTTTGCCCTTGATTATCCTCCAGGTTATCCACAGCCGCGTGCAGCCCATTCATCTCCATCTCGTATCCGACTCGACCGGCGAGACACTCGAATCGCTCGTCAAGGCAGGACTTGCGCAGTTCGAGAACGTCGACACGGTCAAACATTTCTGGCCGATGGTGCGTTCCGAAGGCCATCTCGACCGCGTGGTCGATGAAATTGCCCGCCGGCCAGGGCTGATTCTCTACACTTTGGTGGCTCCGGCGGTTCGCGCCCGGCTGGAAGCGCGCTGCGCCGCACTCGGTCTCCCCCTGATTGCTGTGCTCGACCCGGTGATCGAAGGCCTGCAACGCGCGCTTGGTCGTCGTGCCCACGCCCGCCCGGGCCGCCAGCATGTGCTGGATGAAGCCTATTTCGATCGTATCAGGGCCATCACCTACACCATCGAGCATGATGATGGCGTGGGCGCGCACGAATGGAATGAGGCGGATGCGATTCTCGTTGGTGTGTCGCGAAGTTCGAAAACGCCCACCTCCATTTATCTCGCCAATCGCGGTTACAAGATCGCCAATATGCCGCTGGTGCCAAACCGGCCGTTGCCGCCGGAATTCGACACGCTTGACCATCCGCTGATTGTCGGCCTGACCGTCTCGCCCGACCGGCTGGTGGCGATCCGGCGCAATCGTGTGATGGGGATGGCGCGCGAATCCATGGCGCCGATGTTCGATGCCCATTATGTCGATCCCGTCGGGGTCGCATCGGAACTCTCCCGGGCGCGGCGGCTGTTCGCTGATCGTGGCTGGCCGATCATCGACGTAACCCGCCGTTCCATCGAGGAAACGGCTGCCGCCGTCATCCACCTGCTAACCTTGAGGGCCGCACGCTGATGTTATTGCTTGCTTCCACCAGCCAGTCGCGCATGGCGATGCTGCGCGCCGCCGGCGTCGGCTTCGAATCCGTCGCGCCGCGCGTCGATGAGGAAGCGGTGAAAGAAGCGCTGGCCGGTCGACCGGTGCGCGAAATCGCCGATCGGCTCGCGGAAATGAAGGCAGTGAAAGTATCGCAAAGCCACCGTGATCGCTGGGTGCTGGGGTCGGATTCGATGATGGCGCTGTCGGCGCGGGAATATTTCGACAAGCCGGGAACGGTGGAAAATCTCCGGGCGCAATTGCAGGCGATGCGCGGGCGCGAACACCGGCTGGTTTCCGCTGCCGTGATCGCGCGCGACGGCCAGCCGGTCTGGCGGCATGTTGAAGATGCACGGCTGGCGGTGCGTAATTTTTCCGACGCATGGCTCGAATCCTATATCGCCGCGAGTGGAGACGCCATTTTTGGTTCCGCCGGCGGCTATCACGTCGAAGGGCTGGGCGCACAATTGTTTACACGCATCGACGGCGATCAGTTCGTCGTACGTGGCTTGCCCTTGCTGGCTGTATTGGGCTGGCTGCGCGAATCCGGAGAAATGTTGATATGAACCGCCCCCTGCCTGCCGTCGCCGGAGTCATGGGCTGGCCCGTTGCCCAGTCGAAGTCGCCGCTGATTCATCGTTTCTGGCTATCGGCGCTGAAGATGGACGGTGATTACAGCCGCTTCGCCGTAACGCCGGAATCCCTTGGCCAGGCGATTCTTGCATTGCCGTCGCTGGGCCTTCGCGGCGTGAATGTCACTGTGCCGCATAAAATCGCCGTGATGGAATATCTCGACCACATCGAACCCGCCGCTCGGGAAATCGGCGCCGTCAATACCGTTGTCGTCAGGGAAAACGGTCTCGTCGGGGCGAATACCGATGTCGCCGGTTTCCTAGAGCCGCTCGCGGCGAAAAATCTCGAAGGGGAGCATGCGGTCGTTCTCGGTGCCGGAGGAGCCGCCCGCGCGGTGCTCGCCGGACTACGTCAGCGCCAGATCGCCTCTGTCACGCTCGTCGTGCGCAATATGTACGCGGGGGAGGAATTGCTGGAGCAGGCCGGCATCAGCGGAAAAGTGCAGGATTTCGCCAGTAGTCTGCCCGGAGATTGCTGCCTGCTGGTCAATGCCACGTCACTCGGCATGCAGGGAAAACCGGCCCTGGACGTCGATCTGTCTCCCTTGCGCTCCGAATGCGCGGTGTATGATCTGGTCTATGCGCCGCTGTCGACCGGCCTGTTGCAGGCCGCCCGTCGTCATGGACTCACGACCATCGATGGTCTGTCGATGCTGATTGGCCAGGCCGACCATGCCTTCCGGAAATTTTTCGAAGCCGTACCTCCACGGTCCCGCGATGCGGAATTGCGGTCGATACTGACTTGCCTTGCGCCATAATCGAACACAGGTTCGGACACTTGGCGGTGATCGTCGGGATCAATCACCTTGTGCGGGCACGGTGACAACAGCCACTGGCGGATCATCTGCACGGAAAAGGGGGACAGGCGCGACCTCTATTTCCACGCGCCGGTTCCGCGCACGCCCTTGTGCGTTGTCGGTTCCGTCCAGATGCGCGTCGGGCGCGACAGGCCGCCGTTCCCCCAGCGCGATGATGGTGATACGCCCTTCGTCCACGCCTTTCGAGACGAGATAATCGGCGACAGCTTCGGCGCGCGCCGAAGAAATACGCAGGTTTTCCCGATCGCCGCCGATGGAATCGGTATGGCCACGCAGGATAATTGCGCCGCCCGCCTGCATTTCCGGCTTTTGCATCAAACCATCAAGTGCGGCGCGGGCGGCATCATCCAGTTCGGTGCCAGCCTCGGCAAATAAAATGGTTGCGGTCATGGGTTCCGGAGGCGGCGGTGGCTCCGCCGTTTCCGGGGGCGCAATAGATGGCCGCAGGATCGAAACACCCGACAGGGGGGCTGGCCGGCTGGCGGTTTCCGTCTCTTGCGTCGAAGTTGTCCTGGGCGCCGGGTCGCTCTCCGCGGATGGCGTCGCGTCGGGCTGCTGATTGCAACCGAAAATCAACAGGAACAGGGCCGGGAGCGCTGCGACCGGGATCGGAACATATCCGTTCTTGCGGGTCATCATGCGGCCTTTCCCTCCTTTTGCTTTCGCGCAGGCACTGTCGGCGTTTCCGGGGGCGCGTAGGAAATCACCGTATCGCCGGGTTCGGGCGTGGGCCGCGTGGCGTGGGTGAAAAAGCGCAGCGTGCCATTTTTGCGCAGTACCGCCAGCAAATCAGCTTCGTCGGGGAGAATTTCCTTCGCTGCGTCGAAGTCGAACTGTTCGGTGATCGGCGTTTTGCGGAATGTCCAGCCAGCTTCTTCGCGCTGCTCGATTTCCTCTACCCCGATGCCGGATTTGAACAGCGCCCGGCCCTTCAGGGATCTGGACAGGCTGTGCCGGTCGTCTTCCGGCTCGCCCCCCAGCTGATAGACATTGTCCTGACCGACAGTCGGAGCAAACTCGATACATACCAGTGCGTTATAGGCTTCGTTGTCGGTGGTGGCGACCAGCGCCTGAAACTGCCGCAAATCCAGCCGGTGTTCGGTCGCTTCGGCCAGGATTTCGCCATGATAGGCGGGGATCCCCCGCTGCCGCGCATCGCTCAGTCGCTGGTAACTGCCATCGCTGATGGTAACAGGGACATCGAGCTTCTGGAAATGCTCGGCCAGCGACAGGCTCCATGGCGTACAGCCGACGATCAGCAGCCCCTGTTGCTTCGCGCCGGCGACGCCAAGCCAGCGGGAGACCGGCCGGATGGTGAAACCATGGGCGATGATGGTGGCGATCGCTACGCTGAAGGACAGCGTAATCAGCAGTCCGCCGTCATTATAGCCAAGCTCGTTCAGGCGCAGTGCGAATAACCCCGAAATGGCGACGGCGACGATGCCACGGGGGGCTACCCAGGCAATAAAGAGGCGTTCGTTCCACGGGATGCGGCTGAACGCCAGGCTGAGCAGCACCGTCGCCGGGCGAACAAGGAACAGCAGGGCAAGCAGAAAGGCGAGAAAGCGGAATTCGAACTGGCGCACGGCATGAAAATCGAGCGAGGCGGACAACAGAATGAACACACCCGACACCAGCAATATGGTGATATTTTCCTTGAAGGGATGCAGCGCGCGCAGACTGTCGCTACGCATATTGGCGAGCGCAATCCCCATGATCGTCACGGCCAACAGGCCGGTTTCCTGCTGGATGGAATTGGACAACACCAGCGTGCCAATCACCGCCACCAGCAGGACGGGCGCTTTCAGAAACTCCGGAATGTAGCCGCGCGGCAATAGCCAGGCCAGCGCACGGGCCACGGCATAACCGGTGAGCGCCGCGACAAGCGCTGCGATAACGAGTTCGAGCACGACATCCATAATAGACGCGCCGAGACTTGAGCGGCGCAGATATTCATAGGTGACGACAGCCAGCAACGCGCCGAAAGGGTCGTTGACGATGGCTTCCCATTTCAGGATGGCGCGTGGACGCGCCGCGATATTGCTTTGCCTGAGCAGGGGGATCACAACCGTCGGACCGGTGACGACGAGAATGCCGGCAAACAATATGGCGACCGGCCATACCAGTCCGGCGATATAATAAAGCGCCACCGAGCCGAGCCCCCAGCCGATCGGAATACCCAGCACCGCCAGGCGGGTGACGGCCCCTCCGGTTTCCCGGAGTTCGCGGAAATTCAGACTGAGCCCGCCCTCGAACAGGATGATGCCAACTGCAATAGCCACCGCCGGTTCAAGCAGATCGCCGAATATCTCCTCAGGGTGGACAAGACCGGTCACCGGTCCGGCGATGACCCCGGCAAACAGCAGCAGCGCGATACTGGGCCAGCCGGTGCGCCACGCCAGCCATTGCGCGCCAATTCCGAGGATGCCGATCAAGGCGATTGCCAGGGATTGTTGGTCCATGACCCTGTATAAACATGATTGTTTGCAAAGATCGCCTGTTTTATTGGAGCCTTTCGATTCGTACGGGCGATCCTGCCCCGGCAGACCTGACGTTCAGTTGCCGGAATTGAACCGCAAGGCCAACAGGCAGGCAGATCCGCTCAGAGGTTTCGCATCAGCGTCGCTGCGCCATGAATGGCGCTCATGATGTCGCTTCTGCCAAGCACATCGCCGATGCAGTGGTGGCCGATACCGCGCGCGGTCAGCTCATCCGCGAGCAAACGATTGGGGTCATTCATCGTCACCAGCACAACCGTTCTGGCCGGGATATGTGTCCGGCGGCTGGAATAAAGCACACCCGCCTCGACCGAATCGCGGCTGATTTTCTCGAGATAATGACCGCCAAGGAACTGTAATTTGCCGGACATAAGCCGCTCGCGCGCGGCACCCACGGTTACCGGCGGGAAAGGCACTCGTTCGCCCAGCTTTTCAAAACGCGATACGAATGTCACCTCGAGACCGGCGGCGAGCAACATGTCGGCAGCCGAGATCGCCTCGAACGTACCGCTATCGTCATAGATCAGCGCCGGTCCGTTCAGTTCAGGCCTGCGTCCGACTCCGAACAATTCCCAGCTATTATAGACATGCGGCAGATCATGTCCCTTAAGGGGTGCGGAAGGCGTGCTGAGTTGAAAGCCGTCATCGCGCGGCGTCGACCCGGTCGCGATGATGACCTCGTCGGCCCCGCTTTCCATAACCTTGTCGGCATCGACCGGCGAATTGAGATGCACCGCTACACCAAGCAATTCCAGCTCGTTTTCGAGCCAGCGAACAATCTGTCCGACGTCGGCGCGATGGGGGGCGGACGCCGCCATGGCAACCTGTCCGCCAAGGCGCTGGCCTGCCTCGTGAAGTTCCACATCATAGCCGCGCAGTGCGGCGGTGCGTGCGGCCTCAAGCCCGGCGGGGCCGCCCCCTGCGACCAGGATTTTCTTGCGCACACCAGCCTTGTCGACAGGCTCGAAAGGGATCGTATCTTCGCGCGCCGCCGCGACGTTGACGACACAACCCAGCATGCCGCGCGCCATCAACTGGCCGACACAACCGGTGTTGGTGCCGATACAGGGACGTATCCGGTCTTCCTCCAGCCGACGGGCCTTGTTGACCAGTTCGGGGTCTGCGATCAGCGCCCGGACCATCGACACCATGCTGGCTTCACCACTGGCAACGATGGAACTGGCATGATCAAGAGTCATGATCCGGCCGACGACGATCGTCGGAACGGTAACGGCGGCGGTGACCGGCCTGTTGGCTGGCATCTCGACGCCGAGCGGATCATCAGCCGGCGCAATCAGTTTGTGAAACCGCCAATAGCTGCCCATGTGCAGCGACACATAATCAACCAGCGGATCAACTGCTGCGGCGATCAGGGCATTCATATCCGGCGTCAGCCCGCCGGGGACATAATCCTCGTTCGGCAACCGGACGCCCACCGCGATGTCGTTGCCCACCTCGGCTCGTATTGCGGCGATGACCTCACGGAGGAAGCGCAGGCGATTTTCGAATGAACCGCCATATTCATCTTCACGCCGGTTCAACGCCGGGGAGAGGAATTCATGAATGAGATAGCCGGATGAAGCGTGGATATCGACGCCATCAAGACCGCCATCCCGGACGCGCCGGGCGGCCTTGCCGAAAGATTCGACGACCTCGCCGATCATGCCTTTGGTCATGGCGAGCGGCACCACATTGGCCAGCGGATTGGCGGTGGCGCTGACAGACCAGGGCGCTTTCAGCGGGTCGTTGAAACTGGTTGCCGCGCCACTGTGATAAAGCTGCTGGAACAGCTTCATTCCGTGCCGGCGCACCCGATCGCTGATTTCCGCGAAGAAGGGCAAAATCGAATCGGACCATAATGGCAGAACGCTGGGTGAGGTAGGATGAACGCCGCTCGCCTCCAGCGTCGACATGCCGACGCCTCCCCTGGCGCGCGCTTCGTGATAGGCAATCAGGGGCTCGCCGGTCAGCAGCGTGCCATGGGCCGTACGGACGATCCGGTTTTCTATGGTAACCGGTCCAACCCGGATCGGCTCAAACAGATTATCGTAAAGCGCCATGAGTTTCCCCCCTGAAATGTCCCCGGAATGGCAGAATCGGCGGGTGTGATGGCCAGCCGCAACTGCTATTTGTTCCAGTATGGTGGCGATAACGCCGGGAAACCGTGCTCCCGATATCTGTAAGGTCTTTTATTACGGAATGAAACGGTGTAACAGAGGAAGTATATAACAGAAAAGGGGTATGTATCATGGGGATTATTTTATTTCGCCTGTCGGTTTCGGCAAGCGCCCTTGCGATGACGGCAGCGATGCCTTCGGTCGCGATGGCGCAGGAAACATTGCCACCGGCTGCCCAGACACCGGTCGCAGCAACGTCTGGCGGGCTTGAAGATATTGTGGTTACGGCGCGCAAACGTGCCGAGAGCGTGCAGGATGTGCCCGTCTCCGTTACCGCCATATCCGCGCAGACGATCGAGGCGCGCGATCTCACCAGTATCGAGAAGATCGCCGCGGCCACTCCCAGCTTCAGTGTAGGTCGTGCCTCGAACGGCTCGGGCGCGCAGCTGACGATGCGCGGTATCGGTTCCTCGTCGACCTCTATCGGCATCGAGCAATCGGTCGCAACGGTCGTGGACGGCGTCTATTACGGACAAGGCCGGACCATCAACGAAGGCTTCTTCGACCTCGCAGCCGTCGAGTTGCTGAAAGGGCCGCAGGCGCTTTTCTTCGGCAAAAACGCAACGGCCGGCGTGGTTTCGATCCGGACAGCCGATCCGACGGACGTCTGGGAATTCAAGGCCCGCGCCGGCTATGAGTTCAAGGGCGAGGAAGGCGAGCTCGAGCTGGTGGCCTCCGGACCGGTGTCGGAGACACTGGGTGTGCGTCTTGCGCTTCGCGGTTCCAAAATGTGGGGCGGCTATTACCGCAACGAGTCACAACCGATCCAGCTGGCGTTATTGCCCTTCACTTCCTATCCAGCCGAGCGGAAGGCGCCGCAAGAGGAAGAATTGCTGGGCCGCCTGACGGTGAAATGGGATCCCACCGACCGGTTGACCGCCACCGTGAAGGCCTCGGGCACCTATAACGAAGTGAATAATAATGCCTGGAACTATGTGCCCTATAATTGCTTTGGCGGGACGAGTACGCTGGGCGACTATGCCTGCACCGATAACTTTATCACGCGGCAGAATAATATGCCCCGCGAAATGGCGGCTGTCACGCCTTATGCCCGGGACGGTGAGTTATATAACCGCTACAAGTCGGTCGCGGTGACGGGAACCGTCAATTATGAGTTCGATAATGTCACGCTGACTTCGGTCTCGAACTATAACTGGAACAATAACCGTTTCAACTGCGCATGTGAGTTCCAGGCCAATCCTCTTTCCGTCTGGGCGACAGAAAACTCAAGCTACAGGGCGGTTTCGAGCGAATTCCGCGCACTGACGACATTTGACTCGCCGGTCAATCTCATGGTCGGGGGCTATTATCAGGATACGAAGCGCACCTTCGATCAGTTTATCAGCTTCTCGCTCAGCGATAATGGTCCGGCCGCCGGCCCCATGCGCTATCTCGACGCCGCGAAAACCAGCTTTACCAAGGGCGAGACGCTGGCGGCATTCGGCCAGGTGACGTGGCAGATTATCCCGACCCTCGAACTGGCTGGCGGCGTGCGCTATTCGCATGAGACGAAGGACAGTTCCTTTGTGCAGCCGTTTATCAGCCCGGCCTTTTCGGGCGCCTGGGCGCAGGGGCGGGTAACTACCGGAAATCAGACGTTTAACGACTGGTCTCCCGAAGCGACCATTACATGGAAACCGGTGGACGGAATTCTTGTCTATGGCGCCTATAAAACTGCCTACAAGTCGGGCGGTTTCTCCAACGGCGGGGTCGATAGCCTCTTCGGCAACCCCGCGGTCGATCTGATGTTCGACCGCGAGAAAGCACGCGGTTTTGAAGCAGGCATCAAGACGACGCTGTTCGACCAGCAGCTTCGTCTGAATCTTGGCGCATATACCTATAAATATATCGATCTGCAGGTGGACTTCTTCAACTCTGCGATCCTCGCCTATGAAACCATAACCGCAGACGCCCGTACCAAAGGTGTCGAACTCGAATTCGAATATGCGCCCTATATGCTGGAGGGCCTGTATCTTCGTGGTGCGATTAACTACAACAAGGCGCGGTATACGGATTTTCCGATGGCGCCCTGCTATTCGGGTCAAACAACTGCCGGAGGCTGCAATTTGCTGTTTAACCCGGCGCTTGGTGGTTTCAGCCGGCAGAATCTGGATGGTGCGCCGCTCTCTGTTGCACCCAAATGGACCGGCAGTCTCGGCGTAAGCTACGAAACGCCCGTGACCTCGGACCTGATGGCTGGGTTCAACATCGATACACGTTACAGTTCGTCATATCTTGTATCGGGTTTTGCGGTGCCCTTCTCACGCCAGGGTAAATATGCGCTGCTCGACGCGGGTGTGCGGATTGGCGACAGCGGCGATCGTTGGGAGTTCGCTATTATTGGCAAGAATCTGACCAACAAGCAGTATTTCTCCGGGGTCAATGATGCGCCGAATACGGGAAGCGGCACGGGGACACCAGGCGGCATCTATGCCGATCAGATGGGCTATGGTTCGATGCCGCGTACCGTCATGGCACAGGTAACCGTGCGCTACTGATCGGCCCCGCACGGTTAGCAGAGTGAATGTGGCCTCGTCTCTGGATGAGGCCACTTCTCACGAACTGCGGGGATAGTGTGCGGTCAGGTCTATCAGGATGAATATTGGAGCTGGCTGACGATGGATGCGACCCCTAGTCGGCTATCAGCGCCGGTTTTGTCAAGAATGCTGACAATATGTGTCTTTACTGTAGATAAACTTATATTAAGAGCATCGCTTATCTGTTGATTTCCTGCTCCCATAGTTAAAAGTTCGACAACCTGAAGTTCCCGGGGCTGTAACCTGTATTTGTGGACAAGCTTGTTTTCTACATTTATGGACCGGATCCGCCAATGCAGGGACAGGGTGGACTCAAGGTATGTTCGGAAGCCTTCCCAATCAAACATTTCAACACAGAAATCAGATTCCCCGATAGGCCGGAACAGGGACAGGCATGCTATCGGATTTTTTTCATACCAGAAGAGGAGGTCAATCTCGTCCCCGATATTTACATCCTGAAGATGTACCAGATATTCGGACCTCCTCTCATCACCCGCAAGCGCATTTCTCAATGTCGCTATATTCTTGCGTGATTCTGACAATTTTTTGATATTGATCGGGTCTTTTTTTTCGCCGTAAGAAATATATCTCCGGATTGAACAGGGCTTTATATTTACTGTCTTGAGTTCGATTATTTCATAATTGTTGCCGATCCAGAAGAAGCCAGCGGACGCAGCACTGCACAAGCCTGTCCCAAAGTGAAGAAGCCGGTCTACCATCTCTTCGGATTTGAGGTCTGGGGAAACATAAGATGCAACCGGACGATCCGGATTTAGGGATAAAATCACGACACAATTCCCCCACCTGAACTGGTCTGCAACCCGGCCTCCTTTTAAATTCCACCCTGTCAACGTCATAAACGCAGCCAATGCCTTATATTGCGAATTGACCGTAATTCGGTGGTTTTATGGTGGCACAGGAGGTTTGCCGGGTCCAGTCTGACCGACCGAAAACAGGCGCAAGGGTAGCGGCTTCCGGATAAATCTCCTTTTTACAGGACGACCGACTTTTCAGAAGGCGGAGTCCCTATATTTTGGCGGGGGCGGGGGCGGGGCGCTGAGGATGGCGCGATTGCATGACGCGTATCGATCGCGCCCCGGAGTGGTCTTATGGGCGATAGCTGGGATCAAGCTTGTCCCGGCGTCCCCAGGTCAGCGGTTCGCTCAGGTCCTTGCCATAAGGAACACCGGCGGGAATGTTGTGGCTGATATCGAAAACAACCTTGCGGCTTGCGATTGCCCATTTTCCATCCCGCTTTTCAAAACGGTCTACATAACGATTATATACGGCCTGATGGTCTTTCCCGCCATCATGGACCGAGAGACAATAAGTTTCGCCGTAAGCGACGTTTCCATCCAGCTCGATAGACGAGTTTCCGATCATATGCATCGTCTGGCGACTATCTTTCAGCATGTCCACGATCCAGGACGCAAAATCTACGCCAGGACCTTTCCATATGCCATGATCATCAATTGCGTCTGCATGATATGCAGACCTGATCATTTCAACGTCTCCCCTGTCCACACCCCGGCAGTACCGGAGGAGGACATCCTGTATCTCCTGCCTGTCAATCATTTGTTGTATTTTGACGCTGTAGTCATCACTCATATATTTTCTCCCAAACCTGCAGACGCGATGATATTTCCAGAAAACTATCTGGATACGGTACGATAGGCAGCATCAAGAACCTGAACCACTTCGTCTACGTGATCGCGTGTGAACGTCAGCGGAGGGGAAATAATAAACTTGTGCCCTGCCTGACGCAAAGATACGCCATTCTTCGTACAGAAACGCGAAATATCTGACGGGTAACTGTCTTCATGTCCGAACGCTTCTTTGGTCTCCTTATTCTTGACCATTTCTACAGTCAGCATAAGGCCCTTGCCCCGAACATCCCCGACGGTTTCATGCCGATCGATGAGAGGTTTCAGTTCCTGCAGAAAATAATCACCGACGACGCGTGCGTTTTCCACCAGATTCTCGCGGACAACAATATCGAGGGCAGCTACGCCCGCTGCACATGAAACAGGGTTTCCACTGTGCGTATAACCGGAAGCCACGAAGGAGTGCTCGCTCTGGGTGTCCCATGCGCTGGCGACACGTTCCGACAAGAGCGTTGCGCTGAGCGGCGAGTATCCCCCCGAAATTCCTTTGCCGCAGCACATGATGTCCGGCTTCACCCCCCAGCCACGCGCGCCAAACATCGACCCTGTGCGCCCGAAGCCGGTGACCACTTCGTCGGAAACCAGCAAAATATCATACTGATCGCAAATTTGTCTTAATTCTTGCCAGTACCGGGCGGGTGGCTGGTGCATGCCTCCCCCTCCCTGTACCGGCTCGGCAATGAGGGCGGCGATGGTTTCGGGAGACTGATATTCTATTTCCCGTTTCAACAACTGGATACACAGATCGACCTGGGTTTCGGGGTCAAGACCAAGTAGCGGTCGATAGGAATCAAAAGTTTCAACACTGAAAAATCCGGGCATCATGGGCTCGTAGCTTCGCCGCATCGCGCTATCGAGTCCGTTGGCCGCCATGCCTCCGAAATGGGTTCCATGATAGCCACCACGCAGGCTGAGAAATTTTACTTTTTCGGCTTTTCCAAGAATCTTCCAATATTGACGGGAAAGCTTCAAAGCATTTTCAACCGCATCCGAGCCATTCGAGCCAAAAAAAACCTTGGAGATATTTTCCTGTTGCGCAATCTCGCAAACCTTATTGGATAGCGCGATGGAAGGTGCATTCGCCCTGCCCGGAAAAATCGACATGAACGACAATTGCTTCAGTTGGCTGTACATTGCGTCGATGATTTCATCGCGGGCGTATCCAACGTTAACGCACCAGAGGCCCCCGACACAGTCAATCATGCGTTGACCATCCACGTCGGTCACATAAACGCCATCGCCGGTTGCCATGATCTGGGGAAGATCGCCCATCGCCTCGTCCTGGGCTGACAGGGGGCGCAATGTGTGGCGCAAAACTTCAGATTTGAGCCAGTTTGTATCCCGGGTTAGTACGTCGCCTGTTAAATCTTGTGTCATCGAGACCTCCGATTGTATTTGTTCATTGCATGGTATCTGCGGCCCCTTTTGTCGGGAGACCACTGGTAGTTAGTTTTCGGAGACGAACCTACGCCGCGGATTCCAGGTGAACAATCATACTTTGGATGGGGCCCCATGACATGCAGCCCCGAACCGGGGCGCCAATGTCAATACTCCCGCCAGGCCCAGGCAAAGCCGAGGAGTTGCGCTACGGGCTGCAGCGCACGGAAACCGCCACTACTTGCAGGCAGAAGGAAGCCGACAAGGGTTTTGTGCCCGTCTGGCGCACCACGGTAACATAGTCGATGGAAAACCGGGCACAAAGAACGCCATAACCGGGCAACAGGAAACTATTACCTTATATCCGGCGAGGCCATGAACAGCCTGACCTGTCGGGGGTATACCCGCAAGCATTTCCCCCGATTACATCGCTCAGGTGGGGAGAGGAAACGTGAACGGCGGTGCCACCGGGTCGGTGGCACCGGGGGGACAATCCCGGCGCCACTAACCCGGTGTCAGCTATGAGCGCTGTAATATCAGCTGCGATCCGACACGACTTCATCAACGATGAGGCCGCCACATCTTGCGAGATCCAGGAAGTTAAAGCTGTCGTCGACCAGCTCCTTGTTCTTCACCGGGTCTGCCATAAATGCCTGCATCTCTTCGTAGCCCTTTCGGTCCCTGAAGTAGATTTCGACAATTGCGTCCCACGGCTGGTCGACCCCTTCGGGGAACATGGCGCCGCCATCTTCCGGATAGTTCCGGACATGCTTCAGGATCTGTGGAAAGGCTTTGAACGCCAGAGGGCGATGCACTGTTTCATAATAGTTTCGGAAATCAGCCTGTGACATTCCTGGCTTGCGGACAAGAAAGTTTAATAACTTGAACAATGATATTCTCCCGGATTATTTGCACAGGCGTAATTCAGAGTCATTACGTCAGGCGTGACCACGTTCCTGCTCGCGCTTGTTTCGTTCAAAATCACCCTCCAGCGGGTTACGGCGCAGTGTCAAACCGCCGTTCACCTGCAAGGCCTGGCCTGTCATGAAGCATTCGTCACGACCAAGCCACACCGCTGCCTCGGCGATATCTTCCGGTGTGCCGTAACGCCCGAGCGGATATTGTTCGATGAAGGCGTTCTTCATCCAGTCGGGGATTTGCTGGCCACCGAAATTTTCATCATGCATTGGCGTATCGGTATGACCGGCCGATATGGTGTTCACGCGGATATTATATTTGCCGTACTGGTTGGCCACTGCACGGACAACCTGGTCGATTCCCGCCTTGGTGCCCATATAGGCGTCGTAGCCACCGTCGACGGTGGTGCCAGGCTGGGCGACGGCGGAACTGAGCTGGATGATCGCTCCTCCGCCCGAATTCTGCATCGCCCGCACCGCCGCCTGCAGGAAGAAGAAGCTGCCCTTGAACTGCAGCGCGATCAGCCGGTCCATATCGGCTTCACTGAATTCGAGAAATGACCCTCCGAGCGCCAGCCCGGTGGAGTTGATAGCAATATCGACGCCACCCATCGCTTTCGTCGCGGAGTCAAACAGGTTAAAAACGCTGCTGCGATCGGTGATGTCGCAGGACATGCCAATGCCACCCAGTTCCCTCGCTGTCCGGGCGCACATATCTTCCCGGCGGCTGGCGACCAGAACCCTGGCGCCCTCCTTTGCATAGCGACTGGCGATTGCGTAGCCGATGCTGCCCCGCTCACCTGCTCCGAGGATAATGGCTCGCTTGCCTTCGAGTAAGTTCATGCTCTCATCCCTGTCGTTTCATAATGATCATGGCCTCCGCGCCGGTGACAGTTTGACCGTTGGTGCGGGCGCTCAGGCCGCTCCGATATGCAGAATTTTGAGGGTCCGGCTTTTGAACAGCCAGCGTCCTTCGCGCTTCACAAATTCATCCTGATACAGATTGTGCCAGTGGGCCGGCTTGTCGTCCTGGTCTTTCACCAGTTCCGAGGTGTAGGTGTCTCCCTTCGCCGTATCGCCATCCACTGTAACATTTGCAAGCAGCTGACGATTCAACTGGAAGGGAAACTGTTTGATCGCCTCGACCCAGGTTGAGACGATCGCGTCTTTCCCCTGGATTTTTTCCATCCCCGGAATTTCGGGCATATACCACACGCTGTCGTCCGCCCAGAGGGAGGCCCAGTCGCCGGCGTCCCGCCGGGTCACGGCGTCGCCATAAGACGCCACCAGTTCGTGCAATGCAACGCGGTCTTCGAGAGGGCCGATAAATGCCATGACAGGATCCTTTTCAAGCGTACCGTTTTCAGCGGGGAGCAGGACGGCAGGGCCCAGGCCCGGAACTCCCGACGGAGATATTCCGGAACCCGGGCAGATGGCGGGTAGTGTCCCGGGGCGGCATGATGAGCCCCCCGAAACGGGCGCACGTGCAAAAGTGCGCAAGACGGCATCCGCTGACGCTGGCCGGGGTTACCAGGCAGTCTTCTCTGACGGAACGGCAGGGCCGGTCAACCAGTCGCCGGTTATGCCGATATTGACCTTGCTTCCCCGGGCTACCTCGGTGTCTACCTCCGGGGTTACAAACATGATCCGGTCAGGCGCCCAGACCGACCCGATCACCTCCTCGACGTTGCCGAGCTCCAGGCCAACCTTTGCCAGCATTTCCCGGGCTTGCGCTTTCGTCCGACCGCGGAGCTCCGGAATCCAGGCTTTTGAAGGATCTTCATGAATGCGAAGGACGCGCGCCTTTTCCTTTTCGGCCTCTTCCTTCGCCGCCGCCTCGTCAAATTCCGGCCCGCGATAGTCGATTTCCCAATCGAACGAGATCATGTTCTCAAGGATATCCGGCAGGAACGGGGTCATGCGGATATGGGCCCAATGCGACATGTAGCGTTCCATCGCATCGTAACTGTCGATATCGCAGCAATTGGCAAAATCAAAATCGCCGCTGTGGTAACGTGGCTCCCGAACACACATTCCGTGGCTGTAGTCCCGTATCTCCTTGTTGAGATGCGGAAGTTTCTTCACCTCTTCGATGAAGCGATCAATATGCTCCTGCTTGGCGTCTTTCTTGAACTTGATCATCACGACATGGCGAATCACGTTGCAGCCTCCCGATTATATAAGCATGTCAGGCAATGGGTGAGTATCCGTCCCGCGCGAAAGCTGCGTGCGATCGCGATAATTCCCAAAGCTTGAGCAGGATATATGTATATCGGAAGATGTTTTATGAAAAACTGATGGAAATAGTAGTTAGTCGGGCGCAGTCCCGTTTCGCCGGCCTGCGTCCCGATGCACTGCTGCAGAGACAATTCGTCGACCCCTCCTCAAGCCCGTCAATCCTGGAATAGTTTCTTGAAGAGTTTGCGGCAGACGGACGTCTGACGATCTGCTGGCCAGGCACTTCGGTCCTGGCTTACCAGAGAGGCAATGCCATTTACGATAATCTGGATAGTCGTGGCAGCCTCTGTCTCGTTCACGCTCGCCGGTATGCTTCCATCCTCCTGGCCGCGCCGGATCAATTCGGCAAAAAAACCATGTGAAGTCGAGGAAGCCTCCGCCCATTCGCGCGACACGGTGGGTTCCGTCGGCGCCATTCCCCAAAATGCGAACCAGGTGTGCCAGTCGCGGTAATATTCTTCTGTTAACGGCAGCACTTCTTCAATCGCTTCCAGATACCCCCTGCCTTCCTCTATCGACGCGTTGAGGCGATCGATTGTTCTCAGGCGGGCCTGCCGCTGGGTAAATGTAAGCATTTCCAGTTTGCTACGGAAATAATGAGATATAACAGACGTGCTGCAGCCTACCTGATTGGCGACATCACGAATGGTGAGCCCGTCTATGCCGCGATCGTAGACCAGTTGCTCGACCACCCGGGCTATTTGGACACGACGTTCATCATGATCAACAATCAGTGGCATGCCCACACCTCGCAAAGCAGCAATTCCATTAGATAACATGCGTTCCGAATATCACGAAAACAGCACATCGCAGACGCCCTGCGGTTAATATCGGAAGATGTTACACGATAACTGATCAAAGTGATAGCTTGTCCGCTGAGTGGCCAGGCGATTAACCATCACGGAAACTTGGCGGGCACGGATTGAGGAGAGACCGCGTCGGGGTTGCTGGCGAGAGAACCCGCCCTGTCCGGATCGCCGGTTATCACAAGGAGGGCCGCCTGAATGCAAACACAGTTCGACTATATCATCGTAGGCGCGGGCTCGGCAGGCTGTGTTCTTGCCAACCGGTTGAGTGCGGACCCTGATATTTCCGTTCTCCTTGTGGAAGCGGGGCCGGAGCCGGATTCACCCTATATCCGAATCCCTCTCGGCCTCGGTCGCACCCTCGCTGATCCCAGATACGCCTGGCATTATACGACCGAGCCGGAACCGGGCACCGGGGGGCAATCGCGTATCTGGCTGCGTGGAAAGACGCTGGGCGGATCCAGTGCGGTCAACGGCATGGTCTATTGCCACGGCCAGCCCCAGGATTATGACGATTGGGAAGCAAAGGGTTGCGACGGTTGGGGATGGGAAACCTTCCGCAAGGCCTTTATCGCGATAGAGGATCATGAGCTCGGGGCGAGCGAGCACCGCGGCTCGGGAGGGCCGCTGCATATTTCCATCCAGAAATACCGCTCTCCCCTGACCGAGGCGCTTCTTTCAGGCTGCGCCGCGCTCGGAACGGCTGTGAAGCAGGACATCAACGAGCCGGATCAGGAGGGTGTCGGATATACGCCACTCACCATTCGCGATGGACGGCGGGTGAGCGCGTACGAGGCGTTCGTAAAGCCGGTTCGCCACCGCCGCCGTAATCTGACGATACGCACGGACGTGCTGGTCGAGCGCGTGGTGGTAGAGGATGGCCGCGCAACCGGTATCGACGTTCGCGTGAATCGGGGGCGCGAACGGTGGAACGGGCGGGAAATCATATTGTCCGCGGGCACAATCGGATCACCCAAAATCCTCCAGCTATCGGGCATCGGGCCCGCATCGAAGCTCGTGCCGCTTGGTATCGGGCTCGTCGCCGACAGGCCGGGCGTCGGCCAGAATCTCAGCGAACACAAGGCCATCTGGCAGGAATATCGTCTCCGGCGCAATATGGGGCACAATCCCCGCTTGCGTGGCTGGCGCTTCCTCGTCAGCGCAATGCAATATCTCGCTTTTCGTAGCGGTCCAATGAGCACCAGCGTGGATATTAACGGCTTCATCCGGACCCGGCCGGATCTTGACCGGCCGGACGCGCAAATCCAGTTCTGGTCGCTGACCGCGCGCAAAGGCGCTGCCACACTTGAGCCGGAACTGTTCCCCGCCATTAATGCGGGCGGGTGGATGCTGCGTCCTGAAAGCCGGGGATCCATTTTAATCCGTTCGGCGGATGCGGCCGCATTACCGGCGATATACCCCAATTTTCTGACCAGTGACTACGATCGTCAGGTGCTTGTTGGGGTATTCCGGTATTTCCGCCGTCTTTTCGCGCAGCCGGCGCTTGCGGGAATGATCGATCAGGAGGTTCTGCCTGGCTCCGAAGTTCAGACAGACGAGGAGATCATAGAATCCTGCCGGCTGGCGGAGAATGGGTATCATGCCACGGGGACGTGCCGCATGGGCTCCGATCCCGACGCAATCGTCGATCCGCGGCTGAGGGTGCGCGGCGTTGAAAATCTGCGGGTGATGGACTGTTCGGTCATGCCCACCCAGGTATCATCGGGCGTTAATGGTCCGATCATGGCGATGGCCTGGCATGCGGCATCGCTCATCCTCGAAGATCGAAGAGGCTGATCCCTGTCAACAGCATCGGCGTGGTTGCCGCCGCCCGGCGGACAATGCGCCTGATGCGCGCGTTTGTGAATGAACCTAGCAAAAGCATCAGTCCGGCCTTTTTTTCGTACAACGTTTTATCCAGAGCTGATACAGGGTGAACCAATCAATCCGCCGAATACCGGCGGCAAAAATGGGGAGGTTGTGTTGGGATCGAAAAGAAAACTTTTACTCGTAACGACGTCTGCGCTGCTTTCCGCAACAGCGGGGATGGCGCAGGACGTCCCGGCGGCGGACACCGGTCTGAGTGAGATTGTGGTCACCGCGCAGCGGCGTGCCGAGAGCCTGCAGAGTGTGCCGATCGCCGTAACCGCCGTAACCGGTGACATGGTTGACAACCTGAAGGCCACCTCGCTCCAGGGCCTCCAGGGGATGATCCCCAACACCCAGATCACGAACTTTACCAACGCGCCGAACAGCGCGGTATTCTTCATTCGCGGCATCGGCGTGATCGACCCTGACCCGTTCGCCGGAAATACGGTGGCGATCGTGCAGGACGGTGTATCGCAATATTTCTCCATGGGCGCGCTGCTTGATATGTTCGATGTGGACCGGGTGGAAGTCCTGAAAGGCCCGCAAGGCACGCTGTTCGGCGCCAATACCACGGGTGGCGTCGTCAACGTTACGACGCGTCAGCCAACGGGCGAATTCGGTGGCCGGGGCGAGATAACCTACGGCAACCGGAACCGCCTCGATGTGAAGGCTGCGGTCGACTTCCCGATCATCGAAAATGTCCTGGCTGGCAAGGTTGCGGCGATGCACACCGGTCGTGACGGATATTTCACCAACATTGTCGACGGGCGCAAACTGGGCGACCGCGATACCACCGTCGTGCGCGCGTACCTGAAATATACGCCCGATCCCGATCTCGCCGCGACGCTGTCGGGTGAATACGGGCGTACGCGTAATGGTTCGCCGGTATTCGTAAATGGCGCCATACCGGGCGATCTGCTTTACGTACCGGGAGGCACGATCACCCAGCCTGGTCAGGCGTATCCCATGTATCCCAGCCCATGTCCGCCCGATGGCGGTTCATGCAGCGCGCCGGACCGGTACTTTACCACCAGCGATAGCGGGGTTCCCGACCAGAGCAACATGGACACGTATCGGGCAACGCTGACGATTAATCTGGATAATACCGCAATCGGCGACATTACCTCGATCACGGGCTACAAGAAATTTACACTCGCCGAGTTTAATGATCAGGATTCCCTCGTGGGCCTGTTCCTCGACACCTATCGTCGTACGGAAGGCTGGCAGTTCAGTCAGGAAGTGCGCACGTCTGTCGACCTTACAGATGATATCAACCTCCTTATTGGCGGTTCCTATCTGAATACGCACTACGACCATCTTATGAATCTCCGGCTGCAGTTCGCGGTTCCGGGGCTTCGGCAGTATAATCCGCAAGATCAGGACAACTGGTCAGGTTCTCTTTTCGCCCACACATTCGTCGATCTGACAGACCGGTTGCGGCTTCAGGCGGGTATTCGCTACACACACGAATGGACCCGGATGGTTGCGGGGCTGGACAATTATATCAGTCCGACGGGAACGGCGCTGCTCTGCACAACAGCCTCCGATTGTGGTGACGACCTGGTTGACAGTTTTTCGGTCAGACGCAGCGAGAAATGGAATAATTTCGGCTGGAAATTTGGCCTGGACTATGAGGTCGCGTCGGGAACCCTGCTTTACGGCTATTATGCCCGTGGTTTCAAATCCGGCGGGTTCGTAGGGCGCCTCGCCGCCCCGTCTGATGTCGGCCCGTACGATCCCGAAAAGGTCGACACCGTAGAAGCGGGCATCAAATCCGAACTGTTTGACCGGCGGGTGCGGGCTAACCTTGCCGCCTTCTATACCAGCTATCGCGATATGCAGGTTGCGCAAAACTATATCGTTGAGGGCGGGACAGCGATCGGTACATCCATCTTCAACGCTGCCAAGTCCAAAATCAAGGGCGCCGAACTGGAGATTGCGGCGCGTGCGACCGACGGCCTCACGCTGAACGGCTCTCTCGCGTATCTTGACGCCAAATACCGGGAATTCCAGTTTTTTGACGCAAATTGCGAGTGTTTTATCGACCTGAAGGGCAAGTCATTGCAGAACTCGCCAAAATGGTCGGCAACTGCCGGAGCCACTTATGAGCTCCCTCTTGGGCCGGGCCATTTGCGTGCGAATGCAGTCTATAGCTATACCGGATCAAAGTACTTCCAGGGTCTGCAGAACATTGCTGCGGTACGCATACAGCCAATGCACTATGTGCACGGGAACCTGAGCTGGTCACCCGATAACGGTGACTGGACAATGGAATTGTGGGTGCGTAACCTTTTGGATAATCGATATATGGAAGCCGTTACCCGGAATTTCGGAATTTATAATCAGGCTGGTTACACGCAGCCACGCGAATTTGGTGCCACTTTCAAATTTGAATGGTGATCCGATGAATGCAGAAACCATGCTTATCCCGCAGCGTTATGGTGCGATCCGCCAACTGGCGTTTGTGCCCCGCGATTTTGATGCGGCAATCGAATTCTGGACAAAAACGATGGGCGTCGGGCCGTTCTTTTATCTGGAGCACATACCCCTCGAAGATGTGATTTATAAGGGTAAACAGATAGAGTATGATTGCTCCGCGGCGATCGCTTATTGGGGGGATATGGAGATTGAAATCCTCCGCCAGCATAACCCCGGACCATCTATTCTTACTGACTGGATTGAAAAAGGGCGCGAAGGTGTCCACCATGTGCGCCTGACTGTGGATGATCTGGAAACGGCGCGGCAGGAATTTGAAGGCCTCGGCGGAACCGTTATCCAGTCCGCCCGCCTGCCCGGGGGCGGCGAATATATCATGATGGATATGCCCGGGCCGGCGCCAACCATTGAACTCAGCGTGCTCCACCCAAGGTTTATCCGTTTATGGGAGTATATGAAGCGGGCGTCGCAACAATGGGACGGCAGCGACCCGCTTCGGCCGGTTCCACCTGAAGACCAGTGGGCGTCGTGATCCGGCCGCTGGCGCTCCATCAGATCACGGCGATGGAGGCCGGCCCGGTGGAACTCGTCTCCATCGCCGCTGCAACCGGTTGCCAGGGCGTCTGCATTTTCACCCATTCGCCCCGTTCGCCACTGCCCGGAATGACAACATCCTTTGCGTTCCCGGTGGTGGATCAAGGCAACAGGGACGCGATGCTCGAACGGCTGGCGGATACCGGCATAACCGTTGGCAACATCGAGTTTTTTCCCATCCAGGAGGGTCTGGACCTGCAGGTTTACCGCGACGGTCTGGCGTTGGGCGGGGAACTCGGCGCGCAACGGGCGGTAACGCATATTCATGATCCCGACGATGCGCGTGCGGTGGATACGCTTGGCCGCCTCTGCGATATGGCGGCGGGATATGGAATCACTTTGGGGCTGGAGTTCATGGGATTAACCCCGGCCTGTAATTCGGTCCAGCGCGCGGCATGGTTTGTTGGGCAGGTGGGCAGAAACAACATTGGCATCGGTGTAGATGCCCTGCACCTGGCGCGGACCGGCGGGACACCGGCAGAGGTGGCGGAATTACCGGCGCACCTTTTCGTTTATGCGCAGATTTGTGACGGCGCGGGACTGTCGGTCACGTCGGATTATCTTTCCGAAGCGGAGAACCGGAAGATGCCGGGCGACGGCGACTTCCCCCTGCGTGAACTGATTGAGGCGTTGCCATTGTCCACGGCGCTGGATGTGGAAGTTCCCTCAACTACACTGGTGGCACGAGGTGTATCGGCTCTCGACCGGGCGCGTGAAGCAGTAGCCCGCGCACGGGTTCTGACAGACGCTGCCAAAGTCAGCCGGTGATCGTCCCCGTTCTGGCTGGATATGCGTCAGACGCGGCAGGTTGGCAGATAAAAATCGGGACGGCTATTCTCGTCGAAAGGTGAACATGCGGGAAGATTTCGACTATATCGTTATCGGTGCCGGATCGGCAGGATGCGTCATGGCAAACCGTCTCTCGGAGGATCCGCGCAATCGGGTGCTGGTGATCGAGGCCGGCCCACCCGACACAAGCCCCCTGATCCATATGCCAAAGGGCATCGGCAAGATCGTCAGCGACCCGAAGCATACCTGGTCGTACAAGATCGATCAGCCGCGCGAGCCTGGCATGGGAGCCACAGAAATATGGGTCCGTGGCAAGACACTCGGGGGTTCTTCTTCCATTAACGGCATGATCTATTCGCGCGGTCAGCCCGAAGATTATGATGAATGGGAAGAAAATGGCGCCAGGGGCTGGAACTGGCAGTCCATGAAGAAGGCCTTCCGTGCCATCGAGGATCATGAACTGGGTGACGATGGAAATCGTGGCACCGGCGGGCCCCTGCACGTCGCGCCCAACAAATATCGCTACCCGCTTGCCGAAGTGATGATCGAGGCTGGCGTGCAAATGGGGCTTCCGCGTCGCGAGGATCTGAACGAGGAAAATTCCCACGAGCGTGTCGGCTACTATGCTTATAATATCCGCGACGGAAAGAGGCAGAGTTCGGCAGGCGTTTTCCTCAATCCGGCCCGGAAGCGCCCGAATGTAAAGGTGATAACCGACGCGGTGGCCGAGCGGGTTCTGTTCGAGGGCGCGCGCGTGACCGGGGTGCGGGTGCGTCACCATGGCAAATCGGCGGATTATGGTTGTCGCGGCGAGGTGGTCATTTGCGGCGGGCTGCTGGAAAGCCCGAAACTTCTTCAACTGTCCGGAATCGGACCCGGGGCGCATCTCAGTCGTATGGGCGTCCCCGTAATTGCGGACAGTCCGGATGTCGGCGCGCGGATGCGAGAGCATCTTTCCCTCGCAATGCCTTTCCGCATGAGAGGCGAGGGCAGCATCAACAAGCAATTCTACGGACCGGGCCTGGTCCTGAATGTTTTGCGCTACTTTTTCAACCGAAGCGGGCCGCTTGCCAACGGGCCGTTCGAAGTGGGCGCTTTTGTAAAAACAGAACCGCACATTCCTCGCCCTGATCTGCAGCTTTATATGGGCGCGTACACCTTTGCCCTTGGAGACGAGCAGTTCCCTGTGCCGATGGGCGATATTGATCGCCAGCCGGGCATCTCCTGCTATGGTCAGCTGCTGCAGATGACCAGCGAGGGCGCCATTCTCATCCGTTCCAACCGGGTTGACGACGCGCCGGAGATTACCCCCAACTGGCTGACGACCGAATATGACCAGCGGGCGGCCATTGCCACCGTCCGGTATATTCGCCGCTATTTTACCCAGCCTGCGCTGGCACCCTATATAGAGCGCGAACTGACTCCTGGGCCGACGGTGCAGTCGGACGAAGAGATCTTGCGTTATTTCCGCATTCTTTCATCGAGCGGTCTGCACGGCACCGGGACATGCAGGATGGGCAGCGACGGGACGGCCGTGGTGGACGAGCGCACCCGGGTGCGCGGTGTGCAGGGGCTGAGGGTTGTTGACTGCTCGATCATGCCCAATCTCGTCTCGGGCAACACCAACGCACCGGCAATGGCGACGGCGTGGCGCGCCGCCGACCTCATGCTTGAAGACGCCCGAAAGTAAAGAGACCGGATTGCGCTGGAACCTCGCTTTGGTCGGATAAGCGGGGCAGGGTATCCGCGCAATCCCAGGTCGGATCGTTCGAAGGGAGGAACGGATGATCAGGTTTATGGGTGTGAACCGGCGTCGCGAAGGAATGGCGCTGGAGGAATTCTCCAGATACTGGAGCACTACACATGCCGATATTGTTCTGGAGTTCGCGGACTCCGGGGCGCTTCGCGGTTATATTCAGAACCATCGTCTGGCCGCGGACAGCGAAATCCATTCCGACTGGGATGGCTCACCAGAGCTTTTCATAAAGGACGCTGCCTCATTCGAAAAAATGGTGGCGTCGGACCGATTTAAATATGCGGTCGAGGTGGACAGCCCGGCTTTCATGCAAATGCCGCCAGTTGCGTTTCGTGTCGAACAGGCACTGCTGGCTGGCAGCAACAGCCGGCTCGATCTGAGCGGCAAGATCAAACTCATGCTGTTTGTCAAAAACCCTGCCGGGGGACTGGCAGATGAATTGATGGGGAAATGGAATTCGGTCGCCCGGCCTTTATTCTTCTCTTCCGGTGCTCCGTTGAGGATAGAAAGATTGACCGCTGACAGCGCGGCAGATTTTGGTCCGCCAGCTTTCTACGGCGTAGAATCATCCTGGTGGAATAGCACGGACGATCTGCTGGCCGCCTGGCGGGATAAAAACAGCCTGTTTTCGCAACATGATATTGAAGTGCTTCTGGCGGCAGAACGGGTCATGCTTTCCCCCGATTGAGCAGATGCATACAGGGAGGATGCGGCGGGCAGGCACTGCGCCAGGCTGCCGTTGATCTTCCTGTGGCACTGGCATTTGCGATATTGCACCCGGCAAATCGCGTTGACACCGGTACGAAAAATGATACAACAGTTGTACAATTTAAAGCGGAGGAGATAATCAAATGGGAAATGCAAACAATATCGCGGAACTGGAAGCGCGTCTGGCCAATGTCGAGGCCCGTCTGGGGGTTCGTGAATTGCTCGATCGCTACAATGATGCGGTCAACCAGCGGGATGTAGACGCATGGGCGGCCTGCTGGACGGACGATGCGGTGTGGAATATTCCGATCATGCCAGGGCAGAATGAGGTGGTCGGCAAGAAGGCCATCGTCGATTCATGGGTGCGCTCGATGAAGGTCTACCCGGTGCTTATCATGCTGGCGCACATCGGCAAGATCGAGTTGCGCGGCGAAGGGGAGGCCTGGGTGCGTTCCTACCATAATGAGTTGGGCCGGTATGTGGACGGCCGGGAAATCCGCCCCCGCGGGCAATACGAAGACATTATGGTGAAACAAAATGGCGAGTGGTTGTTCAAACACCGCACGTTTGACGCAATCTACGGTGAAAACCCCGAAGATGTGAAATATGTGGATTGATCACTGTCCCGGTCGGTGAATGATTCATTGGAGAGGTCAAATCAGGTGCCGGGGGTGTGTGTGGACAGCCACACGCGCACCTTCGGCGCCAATTTTCACAACAACCGTCGTATCATCTCTGCTTTGTCAGGATCGAAAACGGGCGACGGCATCATACAGTGATGCCTGAAAATTCCATCAAAACCGGGCCTGGATTATAGCACGGCGGTGGCGGGCTGTTATATGGCCGCCGAAAATACGGCTCCGCCGGATATGATCTGGATGATATATGATAAATTCAAGGCATGAAGCCCGTCGTCGTGAAATTGCCGATATTGTTTGCGGACTGGTAGCGGACCTGGGGATCGAGGGTGTAACGATCCGTGATATTGCCCGTGAGGCAGGTTACAGCACAACCATCATATCGCACTATTTCCGGAACAAAAAGGACCTCCTGGTTTTTACCGTCAAGGAGAGCCGGCTGCGTTCGCAAAGGCGGGTCGAGGAAGCCGCGGCGGCAGGCGGGAATCTTCAGACCTGTCTTGAGGAATTTCTCCCCCTCGATCGTTTGAGGCTGGCGGAATGGAGAACCTGGTTCGGTTTTTGGGGAAGCGCCAAGAACGACCCGGACATCGCTGCCGAACGTCTGACGGCGCAGCAGGAATCCCATCACCTGATCGTAAATCTGCTGGAAACCGAACGGGCAAGAGGAAAACTGCCAAAAAGTCTGGACTGCGAATATCATGCGACACGGCTGCAGGCCGTTATCAATGGGCTGGCTGGGCTTGTAACCATGGACCCCGACGCATGGTCGCCCCGGCGGTTACGTTCGATGGTTGCCTGGGAAGTCCGGATGATGCGAAAATATAATGCGGACGACGAATAAGGGTCTTTTGGAACAGCATGCCAGGATCAGGCAAAAAACGCTGCCTGATCCTGGCATGTCGCGTCGGATACTGGCCGCCCGTTATTCCTGTTCCAGCAGTTCGACATCCGGGGGCAAGGGCAACCAGGCATGTGCCCGTTTTGTCCAGTAATGCGTCGTTGGCCGCAGGTCCGAAATATCATCGAACGTCCCCGCCTTGACAAAAATAATGCCCTGTTCCCGCGCACGTTCGGTATCGGTCAGCACAGGTGAGCCGCAATTGCCGCAGAACTGGCGAAACACCTTTTGCCCGCTGGTGCCACGATCCTCCCAGGTCGTGAGTTCGCCTTCAAGGTGCAGGTCCGCGCGCGGGAACACGGTTACGACCGACAGCGCGCTTCCCGACTGTTTCTGACAATTGCGGCAATGGCAGATCACCGTCGCCAGCGGAACAGCAGGCACGGTATAACGGATTTTGCCACAGAGGCAGCCGCCTGAGCGAATATTCTGATCCGTCATCGCGCGGTGTACCCGCCGTCGAGCAGCAATTCCGCGCCGTGCATGTAGCTGGCCTCGTCCGATGCGAGGAAGCGTACACCGGCAGCGATTTCCGACGGTTCCGCCATCCGGCCAAGAGCATGGGCGCGCGCCGACATATCATAGGCGGTACGCGCCGTGTCGATAATGCCCAGATCCACATAACTCTGGAAAATGGATGTTACCATTTCGGTATTAACCCCGCCCGGATGCACCGAATTGAGGCGAATCTTGTAGCCAAGGGCGCTGAATTCGAGCGCCAGCGCCTTGGTCAGCAGACGGACAGCACCCTTGCTGGCGCAATAGGCCGCATTGAAGTCGGCACCGACCAGCCCGGCGATGGACGACATATTAATGACCGACGCGCCACCCCGCCGAGATGGACCGCTTTCCCGCAGCAACGGCAGACATTTGAGAATGCCCAGAAAAACCCCGTCGACATTCACGGCCTGGGTCTTTCGCCAGCTTTCCAGTGTCATGGTCTCGAACTTCTCGATGATGTCGATGCCCGCATTATTGACGAGAATATCGAGCCGGCCATGGCGCGCCCGAACATCCGCAACGACTTCGTCCCAGTTATCGGCGTTGGTAACATCGAGGTCCAGCCAGTCGCCGGTAAAACGCTTTTTTTCCGGTGTAGATGCAAGGTCCGTCGCTACCACCGTCGCGCCAACCTCGGCCAGCGCGGCGCAGATTGCGGCGCCGATGCCGCCTCCCGCACCGGTGACCAGCGCAACGCTGCCGGCGAGATTGCCCGTGGAATGGGATGTCATGATAAGCCTTTCAAGCCAAAGTGTTTACGCTGATGCGCTGAACAGGCCTCAGGTTGCCGTCCAGCCGGCATCGACGGGCAGGCAGGCGCCTGTTACGACGCGCGCCGCGTCGCTGGCGAGATACAATACGGCGGCGGCCGACTGGGCCGGCGTGATCCGTTCCTTGATGAGATGCACACCCAGGAATGCATCATAGGCGGCCTCTTCGGTAATCCCGGCCTGGCTCGCCAATTCGGCCGCCGAATGTTCCACCATTTTCGTCTGCACAAGACCAGGGCAGATCGCGTTCACGGTGATGTGGTGCGGTGCGAGTTCGGCCGCCATGGTTTTTGTCAGTCCGACGACGCCATGTTTGGCCGCGCAATAGTGCCCGAAACCCGGCGCGCCCACCAGACCGGCGGCGGATGCGACATTGACAATGCGCCCGCCCCCGGCTGCAATGAGGTGCGGCACGGTCGCGCGCGTGACACGCCACAAGCCCGTCAGATTGACGTCGATCATCGTCAGCCACCGCTCGTCCGACATCTCGTGCACGGGCTGGTTGCCCGACAAGATGCCGGCGTTGTTGACCAGGATATCGATGCGCCCGAATGTTTCGACTGCGGCGGCGATGAAGCTGTCGATTTGCTGCTGGTCGCGAATATCGCAGGGGCGCGCAACGACCTGCCGACCCAGCCCTCTTATCGCCTCGGCAACTTCATCCAGTTCTCCGGTTGTAGCAAGGGGATAATCCACGGTCGCCAGCGTGGGCGTGCCGACATCGCAGATAGCGACATCCGCACCCTGCCGGGCAAACTCAAGGGCGATTTCCCGACCCTGACCCCGCGCGGCGCCCGTTACGATAACCTTGCGGTTGCTAAAACTCCTGTCGGACATGAACTCTCCTCGCTGTAAAAATGGCTGCCAGTGAGCCGGCAAGCGGTTTCGGTTTTCTTAATTTTGCTGCGTGGCAGAAATTTCGCCGGAACCGGAATGGACGTTCCAGCGCAGGGGTATGGCGGTGCAGGCGCCGACATTGCCGCCTCTCATCCTGACAGGTCGATCCGTATCAAGCCGAAAATCGGGCATCCGCCGCAACCATTCGCGCAGGAAGACGATGACTTCCATGCGCGCGAGCCCCGCACCAACGCAACGATGCGGACCGTTACCCATGGTCGTGTGTCTGGCGACATTGAGCTTGCGGTCGAACCGTACCTCCTCCGGAGCCTCAAAACTTGCCGGGTCGAGGTTGTGAAGCACGCTGGGCAAATAGATGAGATCGCCCGCCTTCATCGTCACGCCATCCATATCGACATCGGCGACAAGATTGCGGGTGACGGAAACGGTGGGATAGCGTCGCATCAGTTCGTCTGTCGCGGCGGGAATCAGCGCGGCGTCGGCGCGCAGCGCGGCCTGATCCTGCGGGTTCCGCGCGAGATGGAGCGTGACCATGCCAAGCATCGCGGCCACAGTATCCAGTCCACCGAACAGCAGATTGCGGCACATGCGTCTGGCTTCATCCACCGTCCACGCACGCCCCTCGATGGGGACAGAGAGGATGCGGCTGAACAAATCGTCGCCCGGTGTTTCCAGCCGCTTCTTCAGGAAGGGCCAAAGATAATCGTCTGCCGCCTGCGCGAGTTGCTCGACCGTCATCGAGCCATCGGGACGGGTCAGTTGCTTGCCAAATTCGCGCAGGCGCGGCCGATCTTCGACGGGCACTTCGATGAGGGTGAGGAACATGTTGACGGGGAGAACCTCGGCAAACTCCTCCACGAACTCGCAGTGGCCGCGCCCGATCAAACTGTCGATCAGTTCATTGGCAAGTGCAACGACCCGGGGTTCGAGTTTCGCGATCTGGCTGTTGGCAAAACCGCGCATGACCGCATTGCGGAATGGTGTATGTTCGGGAGGGTCCTGCTGAAGCGGGATGAAGCGCATCACATCACCCAGGCCGGGCGTCACAGCCAGCGCTTCGCTCGACAGGCGCGCAGCATCACCCCAAAGTGTGCGGACCTGTTCACCGCCCGTCGCAATCCAGTGTCCGCCATTGCGTGGCGTCCACACGAGAGCCGGAGCGCCGGGGCGCTGGAGCGTCTTCCACGCCGCAAAATAATCCTGCTCCACACCGGGTGGATTGAAAATGTCGAAATCGACAACGCGGTCGGCGGGAACGTGCGCCGGGCGGCGCCCTTCACCCTTCACAGGGCCATGCCCGGTGCAGCAAACTTCATCATCCGCTCCGTGTTTCAGACTGAACGCCTGTTATTTAACTATCACTATCTATCATAGTGCGCCGTGCAGGGACGCCAACCAGGAAAAGCGCGGGGTATGCGTTTTTCCCGCCTGTAGTCATAATGCGTGGCGATCGTGCGTATTGCCTTACAAGGTACCCGACGTGTGGCGCTGCACCCTCCTGCTGGTGGCAGCCGGGTACAGCGCCGGGCCATAACGTCAGCTGCGTGGCGCCAGAAAGGCCTTGTAAATAATTGGCAATTCATATTTGACATCACCCGCAAGGCTGATGCCCCGTTTGGTGATGTCCGTGAGCACCTTTAAAAGCTCGCTGTTAACCCCGCTCGCCACCGCGTCGACATAAGCGCCCTCAACCGATGCAAGAAGAACATCGAGGTGCGCATCGGTCCCCGAGAAGTCATCTTTCCGGATCATGTCGAGCGAGGAGCTGAGGGTCGCGTCTACCACAGGCATCAGCTTCTGCGCGGCAGATAAAAACAGGTCGAGGTTAACGCCTTCAGTCGAAAGAACGGCACACCCCTGATAAAACGCGTAGGTACAGCCGAAATAAAACGCGAACATCGCCCGTTCCAGAAGTGCCGCGAAAGCTGCGTCTTCCCCGATGAAGCGGGCCTTTCCGGCCAGCACGCGCAACACTTCTTCATGCTGCCTGTAGGCGGCAGCATCGCCAGCGTGCGCGATGTCCCCGTCAGCGCTGCCGACGTCGCTGGGGTAAACAAATATCGCCCCGTGGATGTAATGGAAGCCATTCTCTGTTGCCCAGTTCGCATAGTCGCGAACATCTGCTGCACAGCCTGATGTATAGTTGACAATGGTCCGCCCCGAGAGGGCGGCCTGCACCGCGTCGTTGCGCAGCAGCGATGAAACCGCCTTGAAGTCAGAGATACAAACAACAATCACGTCGGATTGCCGGATGGCCTCAACGAGGTTGTCAACGACCGAAATGCCGGCCTCGCGCAATGGTTCCGCACGTTCCCGAGAGCGATTCCAGGCGGTTACCGGCAGGCCTCCCCTTGCCAATGCGCGCGCGAGCGCACTGCCCATCAAACCTGTGCCGATGACCGCAGTTTTTGTTGCCTGACCTGTCGAAGACGCTTTGTTCATTCCGTTTACCCTCAATATTATATCCGGATCGATCGCCGATCCTGTCCAGGATCCGTTCAAACTCTAGGCACCGATGCCAAACGCCTACAATCCATCTTTGGAATGAGCGGAACCCGCTATTGTTTCTGTCAGTTCGACTATCCGGGGGGTCCGGGCACAGCGTTCAGATCGGGAACACATGACCATCTCGCGGAGGTGTCCCCCGCTCCGGCATGGCATGGCTCCGCTTTACACCGCTGGCGAAGACGTTGAGAGTGCAAACATCGTCCTTATCCACCATCATCCTTATCCATTCGATCAAGCGTCTCCATCAGGAAAGTTCAGGCCATGACGGACCTCTCTCCCTTGTTCGAACCTTTCGAATCCGGCAGTCTTGGGCTGCCCAACCGGATCGTGATGGCGCCCATGACCCGTTGCTTCTCCCCGGGGGGTGTGCCGGGGGCGGACGTCGCTGCCTATTATCGCCGGCGGGCCGAGGGCGGCGTCGGACTGATCATTACCGAAGGTACCTGGATTCCCCACGAGAGTGCATGGAACGAGCGCGATGCTCCTGATTTCCACGGTGAAGCGGCGCTCGCGGGCTGGCGTGCGGTGGCAAATGCGGTGCATGAACAGGGTGCAAGGATCATGCCCCAGCTTTGGCATGTCGGGCTGACCCTGAAGTCGGCGATCAGGAATATCTATGATGAGGCGTCTGGTATAGAACCGCGTCATTTGGGTCCATCCGGCATCGCCGGCGGGTTTGGAGTTGGTTCGCAGCCTGGTTACCCCTCGATGACCCAAAGGGACATCGAGGAAGTTGTCGATGCCTATGCAACGGCTGCGGCATCGGCCCGGACGCTCGGCTTCGATGGTATCGAGTTGCACGCGGCCCATGGGTATCTTATCGACCAGTTCTTCTGGCACGAAACCAACCGGCGCAGGGACAGATACGGGGGCAATCTGCGCGAGCGGGCGCGCTTCGGCGCGGAAGTCGTGGCAGCGATCCGGCAGCGCACGGGGCCTGATTTCCCCATCCTCATGCGCATTTCGCAGTGGAAGCAGCATGATTATGATGCGAAAGTTGCGCAGACGCCGGCTGAAATCGAGCAATGGCTCATGCCTCTGGTGGAGGCCGGGGTCGATATGTTTCACTGCTCCCAGCGCCGCTATTGGGATGCGGAATTTCCGGGGTCTGATCTGAACCTCGCCGGATGGGTGAAGAAAATCACCGGTCGTCCGACGATCACGGTCGGCTCGGTCACGATCGGGCGTGAATTTCTCGACACTGCCTTTGGCGCGCAGACGGAACGGCGGAGCATTGCTTCATTGATGCGGATGCTCGAGCGCGGTGAATTTGACCTGGTCGCAGTCGGCCGGGCGCTGATCGCCGATGCCGATTGGCCACGGCGTTTGCGCGAGGGTGGCGTGTCTGCCCTGTCTCCCTATTCGACGGAGCTTCTGTCGGATTTGACATAAGAGGCGGGCTATTTTCCTTGCCGCCGTATCTGTTCCGCTTGTGAGTGGCGGGAATCCTGTCCGGTCATTGCCGGATGAACAGGTGTGAAATCCATAAATGGCGAGAGGATCAGGAATGACGGAAATTTCAGATGCGAACGTGCTTCGCGATATCCACAGCGTCCGGATGCTGAAATATGATTATTGCGCGCTGGCTGATGAATGTGCGTCTCCCGATCCGTCAGACGCTCCACAGCGGCTTGCGGCGCTCTTCACCGAATACAGGGTGTGAACGTCGCCTCCGTCGCTCGCCAATCCTGTCGGCGTCCCCGAAGACGTTGCGCATCTATCGTCTATCTGGCCAGCGACCAATCCTGATTTGTCAGCGGGAAAAACTTGTCGTCGACAATACGGCGTCGGTGACCGCGGGTCAGGTACCAGATGTCCATTCCGTGACCACCCTCCAGCTGAATCGACATCTATCTCCGGATCACTCCGCTTGACACTAAAAATGCGCGCCCGTAAAAGCGAAATGGAGTTCCGGTTTGTGCCAGAAGCCGGCTGAGGGAAAAAATATACAAGGCGACCGGCGGATACGGGCCCTGCCGGCTTGGCATGAGGGAGAAATTGCCGTGAGCACCAGGCTTGACGAACTGACGTTCCTTGATCCGGAAATTCAGGAATGGCCATTCGATGCCTATGAACGCCTCCAGAAAGAGGCGCCGGTTTTTTATGACGAACCCAGCAAGGCCTGGGTGGTCACTCGCTATGACGATATCCGCCAGATCCTGACCGATCCCGAGACTTTCAGCACCGACGGCTTTGTCGAATCCCTGCGTGATGCTGTCGATCCGGTTCGCGCGGCGAAGGTGCGCGAAATCTATCGTAGTCGTGGCTGGGTGCCTTCGTTGACCCTGTCCCAACAGGACAGCGTTCACCACAAGGGAACGCGGGCGATATTTCAGCAGGCGCTGCGCGCGGGCCGGATCCGGCAACTGGACCCGTTTATCCGGCAGACGGCGATAGATCTTGTGGAGAAGTTTCGCCACACGGGCGAGACCGAGATCGTTGAAAGCCTGGCGGTTCCCCTGCCTCTGATCGCAATTTGCAGCCAGGTCGGGGTTCCCCTCGAAGATATCTGGAAGATCAAATACTGGACGGATTCCTGGGTGCGGCGTTTCAGCATGATGCTGACCGAGGAAGAGGAAATCGAGACCGTATATGACGAAATCGAATTCCAGCATTATTTTCGGGAGATAGTTGCCGATCTTCAGGCAAAGCCGAATGGCACGGTATTAAGCGATCTCGTCAATCTGAAGCTGCCCGATGGTCGGACGCTGGAATATGCCGACATCGTCACGCACCTGCTCGCGGATCTTTTCGTGGGCGGCAGCGAAACCTCCACCAATGCCATTTCCGAAGGTGTGCTGCTCCTGTGTAACCATGCCGATCAATATGCGATGCTTATGAGCGACCTGGACAAATATCTTCCGATGTTCGTCGAGGAATCACTGCGCCTGCAATCGCCGGTGCAAGGAATGTACCGCATTACGACGCGGGAAGTGGAATTGGGCGATACCAGGCTGCCGAAAGGCGCGCTTGTCAATGTCCGTTTCGCCGCCGCCAACAGGGATGCGGCGCATTTTCAATGCCCGCACATGATGGACATCGAACGTTCCAACAGCGGATCGCACCTGGCGTTCGGATCCGGATTGCACCATTGCATCGGTGCGCCGCTGGCGCGTCGTGAAATCTTCTGGAGTTTCGACGCCTTGCTGCGCGGTGTGCGTAACCTGCGTCTGGCGCCCGGCAAGAACGACTTCCGGCATAATCCGGGGCTGCTGCTGCGTTCGCTCAAGAAACTGCATATCGAATTCGATCCGGTCTGATCGCCGCCACAATCCGGGGAGAGCCATGGATTCCGTATCCGCGTCCGGTCGTGTCGCCGGCAAGATATTCATTGTTACAGGCGGGGCATCGGGGCTGGGCGCCGCCGACGCCCGGTTGCTGGCGCAACATGGGGCGACGGTGGTCATCACCGATACACAGGAGGATGCCGGCCGGGAACTGGCGGCATCGACCGAAGGAATTTATTTTCTTCCGCAAGATGTTTGCGACGAGCAGCGCTGGAACGAAATCGTAGCCGAGGTTGAAGCGCGTTTTGGCGGGCTGGACGGTCTGGTGAACAATGCGGGCATCGTCGGATATGCCGATGTCGAACAATGCAGTCTCGACATGTTCCGCAAGCATCTTGCCGTTATGGCCGAAGGTACTTTTCTGGGGTGCAAGGCGGCGATTCCGGCGATGGTTCGGCGGGGTGGCGGAGCCATTGTCAACATGGCTTCTACGGCGGCAGTAAAAGGCATAGGCACCATTCCCGCCTACAGCGCCGCCAAGGGCGCGATTGCCGCGCTGACCCGCAGCGTGGCGGTTCATTGCCAGGAAAAACGGTACAATATCCGGGTCAACACCGTCATTCCCGGCGGCCACGATACGCCGATGACGCGTTCGGCTTTCGCCAATATGGATCCTGACGATCCTGGTCTCGCGCATGCCATCTCGGAAGGCATGGGCAAGCCGGAAGATGTGGCCAATCTGGTACTTTATCTGCTGTCGGATGAAGCCCGGCGCGTCACGGGCGCATCGATGGTCATAGACCACGGAGAAACGATACGTTGATGATGTCCGCCCCGGCGGCGGAATTGTCATCGCGCAAAAACGGAAGGAACAACATGGGACTGGATTTCGTGCAATCGGCGTGGATCGTCCGCGATTTGCCCAAAGCGATGGATCACTGGACCCGCACATATGGAGTCGGCCCGTTTTTCGTTATTGCTCACGCGCAGATAGAAGGGTTACGCTATCGCGGCCAGCCATCCGGCATGGATTATAGTGGCGCGCTGGCTTTCAGGGGCGCCATGATGATCGAACTGATCCAGCAGCACGACAGTAGCCCGTCAGTCTATAACGAGGCAGGCAATCAGGCGGATCAGTTCTTCCATCATATCTGTGCGCTGACAAACGATTTCGAGGAGCATTACGACCGCTTTACAAAGAATAACGTCGTCGCCGCGATGGAAGGCAGATTTGGATCCACCCGCTTCGCCTATTTCGATACGGGCCCAACGATCGGCTGCATGACGGAACTGGTGGAGGAAACGGTCGAAATTCGCTCGGTGTTCCAGTTGATCGCGGATGCGAACGCCAACTGGGACGGACGCGACCCCGTACGTCAGCTTTAACCGATCAGGCCCCGGGTGTGTATAATCCGGGGCCTGAGGTTTTTTCAGGACTGTACGGCCACGCGCCACCAATCCTGTTCGATGATCGGCATCTGCTCCCGATATTCGAGCTCTCGTGGTGTTGCGTCGGCTGACGGGGGTGTCACGCGCGTCGGCGGCATGGGTGATCCCGCACCTGGCACCGGATCGACAAATTCCAGTTCGACACTATCGAAACAGTCATACAGGCCGTCGAGTTGCGCCTCGTGCCAGGCGCTGATCTGATGGTTGTAAAAACCAGCTGCATTGCGGAAACCCAGCAGAACATAATAGCTGTTGGGCTCGGCCGCGCGCCAGCATTCATACCGCAGGCAATCCGGTTCGTGGGCATGGGTAGCGGCAGCCAGTTCCCGTTCGATCGCTTCAAACCGGTCGAGACGGTCGGGCTTGATACGAATGCGCGCTAATATTGTCGCCATGATTTTCTCTCCTTTGCCATGACGCCCTTCCTCCGCCACGGGGAAGGGCGCGCACGGGGGCTTCAGAATTTTTGCGTAATCGATATGCCATAGGTTCGCGGCAGTGCCTGTTCGGCATAGGCTCCATATGTGGAGACGACGATATTATTATAATATTTGGTTTTCGTAATATTGTCGGCCCACAGGGCAATCGTGGTTTGCTCGTCCGGACCGGTGAATGCCAGCCGGGCGTTTGCAATTGCATAGTCGCCTTCCCGCGCCAGCCGGGCGGGACCGCCGGCTCCCGGAGCCATATCGTACCGCCCCTTGTAGGCGACATTGGCCGAAACATCGGCCCCCCAGCCGGTTGCACCCAAAACCACATAATAGTTGAAACCGAGATTGCCGGAAAATTTCGGTGCATGGGGCGTACGGAAGCCGCGAATGTCTTCCGCGCCGGCAACCTGGCCGAAGCCGCCCGGTGTGTTCAGATGAACGGGAATGAACACCGCCGCGTTGGGGAAGGAGGTAAAGCGCGCATTCTGGTACAGACCGTTCAGGTTGATCGTGAACGCATCGGTTACGTTCCAGTCGATGCTGGCTTCTACCCCGTCGTTTTTCGCGGCGGCGGCGTTTTGCTGCACGATACCGCCCCCGCCGGCGTCGATAAAGCCGACCTGGAGATTTTTCCAGTCATAGTGAAACGCGGAAAGGTTAAGACGCAACCGGCGATCCAGTAACACGAACTTCATGCCTGCCTCATAGGCATCGATTTTTTCTGGCCTTACCGGTTCGGTAGAATTGAATCCGGGGCTGTTGAACCCGCCCGCCTTCACGCCCTTGTTATAGCTTATATAATAGTTGGCGTTCCCGGCATCATAAGCGAGAACCGCGCGCGGCGTGAAACTGTCGTATTTGACGCTGGATCGACCGGAGGTTTCACCGAAGGCCAGCGCGCCATCGGCATTGTTCGAAAACAGATGGACGCGTTTATCATGAGTATAGCGCCCGCCCAGCGTCAACGTAAAACCATCGAGGAACCGGTAATAAATCTCGGCGAAGCCTGAATAGGCCTTTACGCGGTCGCGGCTGTCCGCAATCGGTATCAGCCCGCCCAGGTCAAGGCCTGCCAGCCCCAGCGGGAAGCGGTTCCGGTCCTGCTGGTACTGGACGCCGGCGATAAAGTCGAACGCCCCACCGAAATCGGAGGAAATCTGGAGATCTTCGTTGAGCGCCTGATAGTCGCCGTCGTCATAGCCATAGAAGCTGAAAAGTCCTATTACTGGCGCTCCGTCGCCATCGTTGAGAACGCGCTGGCGAATGCGGCGATAGCTGGTAGTTGAGCGCAGGTTCATGTCGCCGAAACTGTAATCGACCTGCAATCCGAGCGTCAGCACCCTGTTCTCGAGGTCACCGTCACCACGCAGGAAGGTCTGCCGGGCGGGAAGGCTGGCGAGTTGTTCGGCGGACGAACTCTGGTTGGTGTCGTAAAATCTTTCTGTCGGGGACACGCCGGCCACGTTGCAATAATAGCATAACGGGCCTGTCGCGATCTCCTTTCGGAGCGTATTGCCATAATCCCGTTTGGTATGTTCGGCCTTCAGTACGATACGCAGGTCGTCCGTCGGCTCGATCAGCAATTTGCTTCGAAATGTGTAGGATTCATAGGGATTTATATTGGTGTCTGACCGCACATTATACACATAGCCGTCACGGTCCTGCCAGGCCCCTGCAAAGCGCACGGCGGCGATATCGCTCAGCGGCAGATTCAATACCGCCTCGGTTTGCATCCAGTCCAGATTGCCGAACCCGGCCTTTACGTGGCCGGAAAGCGCACCGATCTCCGGATCGTTGGTGTCGATCAGCACGGCGCCGCCGGTCGCGTTCCGACCGTAAAGCGCGCCTTGGGGGCCTTTCAGCACCTGAACCTGCCGGATATCGAGCATATCCTCGGCTGCACCGATCTGCTGGGATACATAGGCGCCGTCCAGATAGATGGCGACCGAACCCTCGAGCCCCGGGCCGCTGTAGCCTGTGCCGACGCCGCGCAATACGATCTGGCTGGCGCCGGATTCGTGCTGGAAGCTGAGACCCGCCGAAACAAACTGGAGATCCGATGCATCCCGAATCGACATTTGCTCCAGCTTGTCTTCGGAAAACTGGCTCATGGAGATCGGTACATCTTGCAGCGACTGCGCGCGCCGCTGCGCGGTCACCACGATCTCTCCACCGCGCCCTCCGGCGGCGGGAGCGTCTTGCGACAGGGCAGGCGATGGCATCAAAATGACGAGCGCCGCAGATACCAGAAGCCCCGACCGGAATAACTTTCGTTGCATCAAAATCATCCTCCCTCAGAAAGCAGAAACGGTTTTTTGCCGTTTAATTCCAGACAGATAAACCCTCGCAAAGTTATTATCATTCTGGATCATTATTATTTTATTTGCCGAGAATACGCGGACACCATAGGACGCCGAACTCCCGGGACAGCATGCCCTGCCAAAGAAGCGGAACATCGTTCCTGTTTCTAGATCTCGTGCGAGACCCTCGCACCTGTCATAATTGCCAGGGTAAAGATGGCTTTATGCCATTGGCCGGACGGGAGGGTTTATGATCCGCCAGGCTATTCCAGTGGACCTTTAAGGCATGCAGGTGTCCCGGTCGGCATGTCCGGCAACCGCGCGATCACCGCGGCCAGAATGAAATCCCGAAACGTATCGTCAAATATCGTGATAACCCCCCAGGGACTCATCGCGCCCCACAGCATCAGGGACCGGATGGAGCCGGTCACCATGATCTGGATATTGGAGATGAATTTCTCGATTTCCGTGTCCGGCGAGGCAAACCCGCTTTCGGAAAGTTTTTGATGCAGACGCAACGCGGAATGTTTTATCATATTGCTGAGGATGATTTTGACAACCGGATCGGTTATCGCCCGCTCCTCGATCAGTCTCAGCAGGCCGGAATCGTTACGATACGCGGAAAAGACGATCTCAATGAAAATTTCCAGAATTTCCACAGGGTTGCGCTTGCCCCGGGTGAGGTCATGCCAACTTTTATCGAAATCATCGGTGCGGGCCTGCGACCAAACTTCCAGAATAGCGTAGAGCAGGCCCCCCTTGTCGGGGAACCGCCGGTAAATCGTGGCGGCGGAAACTTTTGCGTGTCTGGCGATCAGCGATATGGTAGCCTTTTCAAATCCATGCTCCGAAAACAGAGACAGGGCGCTGTTGAATACCCGGTCCATCTTTTCCCGGCTGCGATCCTGTTTAGGACTGAAAATCCATTCAGAACGGTCGGACCAGTGTATTTTATGGGGTTGAATCGGGCTTCTCCCATTCCTGACAGGGCGGTCGGGATATGCGGTACGATTAAAAAACGCCCTGCGGAAGATATGATTTGCCTGGCGATGTCGAGACCGCGTTCCGGAGACCGCAGGGTGTGTCAGTAAAACAAAGAATCCAGCAGGAAGGGAAAATAACCATGTCCACACTTCTCTCCATCCAGACTGTGGCGGAAGGCCGTGAGGAGGAATATCTCAAAATCCAGCGAGAAGTATGGAGTCAGACCCATGCAAAAGAACCCGGGATCGTGCGCTACGAACATTATCGCGGCGAGAAGCCGGGGCAATTCTATTCCCTGCTGGTGTTTCGGGATTTCGGCGCATTCCTCGACCATCAGGTAGCTGATTACCATGACGCCCCGGACTGGGCGGGCTGTTCAAGGAGCATGAAATGCAGATACTGGACCCGATCCCCGGCGCCAGCCACCTGGAGCAAACGGACATGCCCCGGCTGGCTTCATTCCGACCGCAGCGCCGGAGCGGTTTCCCGCTCCGGCGCCAGGTTTTCCGTCAGCCCATCGGGTTAAGCATGACCTTGCACGCGGATTTATCGGCACGCAGTTGCTCGAAAACCGTCGGGAGATCGTTCATCGGGACGAGGCCGTCGAACATTGGCATCAGGTCGATCTGACCCGACGCGATCATTTTTTGCGCGACCGCAAACTCCTGCTTCGTATAGCAGGCGGCGAACTGATAGTTCAGTTCCTTCACCGTGGGCGTGATGGCGAGGAACTTCTCGAAACCGTTGCAGGCTCCGGCCATCACGATCTGGCCCTTGTGCGTAACCAGGTCGCTGCACCGCCCCATCATGCCCGGCAGACCCACACATTCGAATATGATCTCCGGTGGTCCGCCCGCAGTTTTCGCGAAACGTTCGGCAAGATATTCGTCGTTGATGTGGAAGGCGTCCGCGCCGAGCGTGGTGGCCAGTTCCGCGCGTCGGTCCGTCCGGGCGGTAACCACGACCGAATCCGCGCCCATCATTTTGGCTACCGCCGCTGTAGCAAGACCCACCGGACCGGCGCCCAGCACGAGCACGCGGACGCCGGGCCGCATGCGTGACACCGCCACCGCATGGATGCCGACCGCCAGTGGCTCGGTCATCGCGCCCTGTTCCCAGCTGACGCCATCGTGCAACCGCACGGACTCATCCGCGCCGACCACCGCATATTCACCATAACCGCCGACGAGGTCGCCGGTCGGCAGACTGAGGACCGTCGGGCAGTGGAACGGCTCGCCCCCGAGGCAGGCGGCGCAGGTGCCGCAACCGATGTAGGGAAAACCCGCCAGCCGGTCGCCTTCCCGCCATTTTTCGTCTGTGCCCGCGCCAAGCTCGACGATCTCGCCGCTGAACTCGTGACCAAGCACTGTGCCGGCCTTGACCGTCCAGCAGCTGTGCGGATCGGTCAGGTGCAGGTCGCTGCCACAGATGCCGCAGCGGTGAACGCGGATGAGCAGCTGGCCGGCTGCCGGCTTCGGCACTTCGACCTCACTGATCGCCAGTGGCACCCCCGGTTTCTCGAAAACGGCCGCCTTCATCTTCATAATTTGCGCTCCTTCATCGGTTGGACGATCCGTCGCGACGACTGCCGTGCACCTCCGGTTTTGCAGGGTTGTGCTCCTTTGGTGCTGACGGCAACATGCGAGGAATATAGAAAAAAGTTCGGGAGAAATTGATGGCTTCCATGATTGCGCCAGGGAATATGAACAGGATTCGAGGTCTTGAGGAGGCGATCCACGCCTTTCACACTTTCGGCTCGCGTCTGGGCCTCGGGCCATTGGGCGTTGTTGACGATCTGGACAGCAAGAAATCGCCGAGCTGCCCGGACGGCAGCTATGTATGTGAGCATCTGGGCTGGCAGGTGGAAATTATAGAGCGCTTCCAGGAACTTTCCCCGCATTATCGCCCGTTCCGTCAGTGTTGTGCGCAGACGCTCCCCTATGTGTCGATCGTTCCCCGCTCCGAACGGGAATTGGCCGACGTGCCGGAAACATTTCGGCAATATCACCATGATTTTGCCAGTTGCGGCGTTGGTACGATGATCGTCGTGCCCGTGCATCGACCGCGCGGCAAGGTGGGTGCCGCGCTCCTGTTCTCGCGCGAGCGGGTGGATCTGCGCCCGCTGGTGGAGCGCCATGAATATCTGCTGCTCGGGCTTTCGCACACCGTTCTGCACTATGCGGCCCCGCCGGCGGCGGAAACGCCGGCGCCTCCCCTCTCCACCCGGCAGCGCGAATGCCTGCTTTGGGCCTCGCGCGGCAAAACGATGGAGGAAACGGCCATCATTATGGGCATTTCCCCGCATACCGCCCGCAGTTACCTCAAGATTGCCATCACCCAGCTCGGTGCTGTCAACACCACGCAGGCGGTTGCGATCGCGCTGCGCCATCGCCTCCTCGAACTGGAAGAATAGCGGTGGACAAGGCGCGGACAACCCCCGAAATTTGGCGGTTTGACGGGTGCTCTCCGTCCTTCCACAAAAATCAAAAGAAAACATACGGGCAGACAGTGGAGGGACAGTGTCGCTGGATAACATGGAGAAAAGACTTCGTCTTCTTGAAGATGAAGCTGCAATACGCTCTGTCATACAACGGTACGGGCGGGCCGTCGACTGGCTCAGTACAGAAGATCTGGATCTGATCTTTTTCGATGATGCGGAAATCGATTATGGTGCATTCGGCGGTGCAGGGGCAGAGTTCAAGCAGACGCTTCAGGAGGTAGAAGCCGGTTTTCCCCGGCGCTGGCACTTTACAGGGTCGATCGAGATTGCATGGGTCGACGAAAATACGGTCGATGTCGAGAGCAGCCAGATAGTCGGCTCCGCCACGTCGGCGGATCTGGCGGCCGATTATTCGCTTTTCTTCGGCTGGTATCTCGACCGGCTGGAGCGCCGGAACGGTCGCTGGGGGATTTCCCGGCGCGAGGGTGGTGTGTCCGCCCTGTCTCCCTATTCGACGGAGCTTCTGTCGCGTTTACTTTAGGAGGGCACATCTGCCCTTGCGAGAGTCCGCTCCAATCCCGGCGCGCCGGTCAGTTACGGTGATCCCCCATGGTTTCCGGTCCCGGGGCACCTAGCAGAAAGATGTATTGAGCGAGCGTATATGCCCGGTAACCTGAACGAACGCCCGATCTGAATAAAAGCAAGGGGGCGCATAAAACAGGTGTGGAGGAAAATTATGTCTGAAATAATGCCTGGCGCAGCCGGGGGACGAGCGGCAATATTCCTGCTCTTTTGCGCATCGACATCTGCCTGGGCCCAACAGCCGGCTGGCGCGATAGAATCCTCTGCACCGGCAGAGCCTGTCGCGGCCGCCACGGGTGGCCTTCAGGATATTGTCGTTACTGCACAAAAGCGGGCCGAGAATCTCCAGAGTGTCCCGATTTCGGTTACTGCGGTAGGCGGAGACCAGATTCGTAACCTTCAGGCGCCCACAATTCAGGGATTGTATGGCAAGGTCCCCAATATTCAGCTCAATAACTTCTCGAATACCCCGAACAGCGCGGTTATCACGATACGGGGCATCGGTGTCATCGAGCCTGACCCCTATGCCGGCAATACGGTTTCCATCGTGGTTGACGGGGTGCCGCAATATTTTTCCATGGGAGCACTGGTCGAGCTGTTCGACATCGAACGCGTGGAGGTTTTGCGTGGGCCGCAGGGAACGTTGTTCGGCGCCAACACAACGGGAGGCGTGGTCAATATCACGACTCATCAGCCGACGGGGGAATTTGGCGGGTCGATCGAGGCGACATACGGGAATTATGACCGGTTCGACATCAAGGGTGTACTCGACATCCCGGTGGTTACGGACATAATCGCCGCAAAATTCGGGATCGCCCATACCCGGCGCGACGGCTATGTCACCAATGTCATCGACGGCAAAGACCTGGGCAAGCGCGACGTAACGATTTTTCGTGGCGCGGTCAAATTCACACCCGTTTCCTCGTTCGATGCCACGCTGTCCGGCGAATATACGATGGCACGCAACGGTTCGCCCATCGTGATCAATGGCGCGTATCCCGGCGAAATTTTATATGCGCCACCGGGGGTCGACGGCATGTATGCCGGGCCATGCCAGAATATGAACGAACGGTGCCGCGCACCGAAGAAGTACCTGGGTGCAAAAAATGCCAGCACCCCGGACAGTTCCGATCTGAATAATTATCGCGCAACACTCACCATGAATCTGAGAGATACGGCGATCGGCGACATTACGTCGATCACCGCGTACAAGAAGTTCGATCTGACGGAATTCACCGATCAGGATGGCTCTGTTCGCGATATTTTTCCCGGCTTCCGCGAAACGAGAGGGCGCCAGTTCAGCCAGGAGTTGCGAACCGCAGCGGATATCACGGACAGCATAAACCTGGTGGCGGGCCTCTTTTATCTCGATACAAAATATAGTCATGAACAAAGAAACAAATATTACTTTGCGGGCCCGGGACTGCTGAATGTCAATACGCAGGATCAGGATAATTATTCTGTATCTGGCTTTGTTCAGGCTTATGCACAGGTTACCGACCGGCTTCGCCTGCAGGGCGGCATACGCTACACTTACGAGAAGACATCCATGCTTGCTGCCACGATCCTTTCGGTTAACCCGAGTGGCGTTACCGAATATTCTGGTGTTGGCAATACGGTTCTCTCGGCGGTGACGCCACCCAAGGATAGCAAGAGCTGGAAAAATACAGGCTGGAAGCTCGGTGTGGACTATGAACTATTTGACCGGACCATGGCTTACGGATCCTGGGCCAGAGGTTTCAAATCGGGCGGATTTACCGGGCGTATTGGCATTCCTCAGGACCTTGGTCCATATGACCCCGAAAAAGTGGACACATTTGAAGTCGGAATCAAGAATGATTTATTTGATGGCCGGCTACGTTTGAATTTTGCGGCTTTCTACACAAATTATCGTGATATGCAGATTGCCCAGATTTATGTAACACAAGACGCTGATGGTCTGCCGGTGCAGGGAAATACAATTCTTAATGCCGCCAAATCAACGATCAAGGGCTTTGAACTCGAAGCGGCCACGGTGCCTGTCGATGGCCTGACATTGAGTGGTTCACTGGCTTATCTTGATGCCAAATACAAAAATTTCCCCTACCTGGATCCACTGACCATTACACCGGAAAACCCCAACGGAGTTCCGGTAAACCTCAAGGGTGAACAGCTGCAAAACGCGCCACATTGGTCGGCGACCGCAGCTATCAATTATGATGTGCAGCTCCCCGGCAATGCAAGGGCAGAGATCAATCTTTCGTACAGTTATGTCGGGAAGAAATACCTGACAGCGTTACTCAACAGCCCGCGTACGACTATACAGCCGACGGGAACTTTTGACGGAAATATCAATATATTCCCACGCGGCGATGATTTTTCGATTGGCGTGTGGGCACGCAACATATTTAACAAACATTATATAAACAATTGCTACGATTCCCCCGGATTCCTGGGATTCTGTGGTTATTCCCCGCCGCGCGAATACGGTGTGACTGCCCGATATGCTTTCTAGTAGCAGCGGACTATCTTGTGACAGTTGGTCAGGGAGTTTTTGATGAGCCAGATAACCGAAGTATGGACATCCGGAGACCTCCCGGAGGAGCGTATCGTCGACTTTGATATCTATGCGCCGCCCGGCGCGAGGGATGACTATCACGCCGCATGGCAAATGCTGGCGGACAAGGCTGATCTCGGTCTCGTCTGGAGCAGGCATAACGGCGGACACTGGATTCCCACGCGGGTCGACGTACTCGAACAGGTGATGGCCGATTACAAGTGTTTTTCGCTTTCGGCACAGACCATCCCCAAATCGGTAACGGGCGATATCAAACTGCTCCCCACCGTGCTCGACCCGCCGGAGCATCGGCCTTACCGGATCCTTCTGAACGAACTGCTTTCGCCCCGCGCGGTGAGGGATATGGAGCCATTGGTGCGCGAGGAGGCGCGCAGCCTGATCGATGCGTTTGCCACGCGCGGATCGTGCGATTTCATTCATGAATATGCTGAAAAGTTGCCCATCCACGTATTTCTGCGACTCGTGGATCTGCCGCTTTCCGATGCGCCGCTGTTGAAAACATGGTCGGATACCATGCTGCGGCCGCCACCTGATGTAGACTGGGGGGTGGACAAGACAGCGTTCGCATATGGCGTGCGGATGTTTTTCGACTATCTTGATCCGGTTATCCGCGCCCGCCGGAACGGCCCCGGTCAGGATGTCATCACCCGTCTCGTTTCGAACAAGATAGACGGTCGAGACCTGACCCATTCCGAAGCCCTGCAATTATCCGTGCAGTTACTGATCGCCGGCCTCGACACGGTGGTAAATGCGCTTGGCTTCATCTTTCTTTTCCTGGCGAAGGACGAAACGAAAAGGGCTGAATTGACGAGAAATCCCGGGTTGATTCCGGTTGCAGTGGAGGAATTGTTACGCCGGCACCCCATCGTTGTGGTCGCCCGCGAGGTAACGCATGACTTCGAGATGTGCGGCGTGATGCTCCGCAAGGGGGAACAGGTTTGTGTGGCGACCCCGATCGGTGCGGTCGATGAAAGCGACGCGCGCTGTCCGATGACGGTGGACTTTTCCCGTCCGCGCAAAAAGCACATCAGTTTCGGAACGGGCGATCATCGTTGTCCCGGCGCGCATCTGGCCCGTGCAGAGTTACGTATCACGATCGAGGAGTGGCTGCGGCGCATCCCCGATTTCCGCGTGGCGCAGGATTGCGATGTTTCGTTCACGGGAGGGATCGTTGCGGTCGTCGACGAACTTGTCCTGAACTGGGGAACGGCTGGCACACCTCCGCAATGAGGGGGCTCCATAGGATCATACTTCTCATTGTCCGGCATGGTGGGGAAAGATTGAGAATACTAACCGCTGATCTGAGGGTAATATGCTTAAATTGATGTTATTTCTTGTCAGGAATCCCGGCACCACGATCGAGGAAATGCAAGATTATTATGACAACCAGCATTTGCCTCTTGCCCTGAAGACGTTTCCGCAAATCAAGGAGCACAGGCGCAACTATCTGACGGGGGAGACATTTTTTCCCGACGGTGTCGAACCGCCGCCATATGATGCGATTTCGGAACTGTGGTTTGAAGACCGCGCCGCGCTGGATGAGATGCTGGGTTTACTGGTGGATCCCGAAATTCGCGACAGGGTCAGGGCGGACGATGCACGTTTCCTCGATCCGAAGAAATGCGGCATGATGATTGTAGATGAATCTATCGGTGCGGGAGCACGCCGCGCATAACATTCGGACTGTCCGGGGCTGCGGGGCCGAAGCGTCGGGAATAGCCGACACTCCGGCATCCTGGCGAGGAATTTCATACACGATTCACGCCTCGAAACCCCCGGCTGGCCTGTGAAAATCGCCAGATGTCATCCGCAGCTGTATCGAAGACAGTTCGCAACAGTAGAGGGAGGAGAGGCATATGCGGCGTCTTGAAGGGCGAGTCGCGCTGGTTTCCGGAGGGTTGCGCGGCATTGGCCGGGCCATTTCTACATGTCTTGCGGAGGATGGCGCCTGTACGCTGATTACGGATCTCGATCCGGTCGATAGCGCCGAGGTCGGGGAAGCGCTGCGCACGATCGACAATGCTGCCTATATCCGGCTGGATGCCACGCAGGAGGACGACTGGATTGCCGCCCGCGAGGAAATCGCACGGGATTACGGACATCTGGATATTCTGGTGAACAATGTCGGCTCGGGTTTGACGGGCAAGGTGCAGGATTTGCTGCTGGATGACTGGCGGCGCCTGATGACGATCAACGTCGACACCGTGTTCCTCGGTACGAAAATCATGCAACCGTTGCTGGCAACGGGCGGGGCACGCGCATCTGGCGGGTCGGCTATTATCAACATCAGTTCGATCATGGGGCTTGTCGGCATGGGAGAAACGTCCGCCTATAACGCCTCAAAGGGCGCCGTTCGTCTGTTTACCAAAGCCACCGCGCTGGAATTCGCCGATGCCGGTGTGCCCATCCGCGTCAACAGCGTACATCCCGGTTTTGTCGATACGCCTCTCACGCAAAAGGGCATGGAGGAATGGGCTGCGCGCGAGGGCGGTACGGCGGCAGACCTGGTTCGGGCCGTGATCGATGCCACACCGTTCAAACGGCTGGCGCAACCCAGGGAGATCGGCAAGGTCGTCGCTTTTCTCGCGAGCGATGATGCAAGCTATATGACGGGCAGCGAAGTCGTGGTCGATGGCGGCTGGACCGCACGCTAACCTCAGGTCCATGGAATATCACACAGGCCTTTCGGGCCAGAAAAAGGGATCAAAAATGCCGGATTTCAATCTGGAGGGCACCATTTCCCTCGTGTCAGGGGCCACGGGCGGCATCGGCCGCGCCACCTGCCTCGCGCTGCAGGAAGCAGGGTCGACGGTGATAGCAACCGATCTGGCCGATACCGCCGACGTGCCGGGCGCGACCGCCTACCATCGTCTTGATGTAACGGACGAGGCGGCATGGACGACGATGGTCGACCATATCGAGGCGACTTACGGTCGGCTGGACATCTTGATCAATAACGCCGGCATCTCCGTCACCAACAGCATCGCGGACACCACGCTTGCGGAGTTTCGTCGCTGCATGGCGATCAACGTGGAGGGCGTGTTCCTCGGCACGCGCGCGGCGCAGGATCTGCTGGCGCGTTGCGGCAAGGACCGCAAGGGCGGCTCCTCTGTCGTAAACCTGTCGTCCGTCGGCGGCCTGCGGGGCGCGGCGCTGATGGCAATCTATTGCACCAGCAAGGGCGCGGTAAAACTGTTCAGCAAGAGCGCAGGGGTGGAATATGCCATGCTGGGTCTGCCCATTCGCGTGAACAGCATCCATCCGGGCGGGATCGACACCGATATGATGGACACTATCTATGCACGCTATGTCGCGGAAGGCATATTTCCGGACGAGGCAACTGCACGCGCGACCGTATCGGCGGGGCACGCCATGGGGCGCATGGGTACACCCGAAGAAGTCGCCGCCGGCATCGTTTATCTTTGTACGCCAGCGGCGAGTTTCATGACCGGATCGGAACTGGTGGTTGACGGTGGAATGACCGCCAAATAGTACCACCCCGAATTACGGGTGTGCAGGGGCTGAAAACCCCTGCCCGCCGGCGGCAGCTTGTTCTCGTCCTTACTCTGCCGCTTCGGCCTGTATTTCCGCCGTCCCGTTCATCCCCAGTCGCGCAAACAGGGCGGAGTCCACATCGCTGCCGGCGTTGCCGGCGGTCAGCAACCGGTCACCGGTGAACAGGCTGTTCGCGCCGGCCAAAAAGGCGAGGGCCTGGGTAGAATCGCTCATCGATTCACGGCCAGCGGACAGACGCACCATGGATTTGGGCATCAGGATGCGGGCGACGGCGACGGTGCGGACGAATTCGATTTCATCGATTTCAGCCAGCGGTGTGCCGGCGAGCATATCGCCGAGGGGCGTGCCGGCAACAGGAACCAGCGCGTTGATCGGCACGCTTTCCGGATGGGCGGGCAAGGTGGCCAGCGCGTGGAGGAAACCGACACGGTCGGCGCGGGTTTCGCCCATGCCGACGATGCCACCGCAACAGACATTGATGCCGTGGCGGCGCACGCGTTCCAGCGTATCCAGCCGGTCATCCCAGGTGCGGGTCGTGACGACCTGCTCATAATATTCCGGCGAGCTGTCGAGATTATGGTTGTAATAATCCAGACCGGCGTCGGCGAGGCGCTGGCTTTGCTCTTCGGACAGCATGCCGAGCGTCATGCAGGTTTCAAGGCCCATCGCCTTCACCCCGCCGATCATCTCGACGATGGCGTCCATGTCCCGGTCTTTCGGGGAGCGCCAGGCAGCGCCCATGCAGAAACGTTCGGAACCGGAGTCTTTCGCGGCGCGGGCCTCCGCCAGCACATCGTCGACCGACATCAGCTTTTCAGCTTTCAGCCCGGTGTCGTGATGGGCGGACTGGCTGCAATAGCCGCAATTTTCGGCGCAGCCGCCGGTTTTGATCGACAACAGCGTCGATAATTGCACATATGCCGGATCATGATGGGCGCGATGCAGTGTTTGCGCCCGGAACAGCAATTCGGAGAAGGGCAGGTCAAACAGGGCGGCGATTTCGGCTCGCGTCCAGTCGGTTCGTATGTCGCTCATTCTCGTTTCTGTCTTTCCTTCACCCGCGCAGGGCAGCCTCGGCCACGATCAGCCGCGCTTCGGCGTGATGGCCGACGGCGGTGAGCGCGGCGGCGATGCGGCGCAGATAGTCGGGGTGGACTTCGCCCCATCTTCCCTGCAGCCCGGTGGCGGCCAATACCATAACCGCGCCCGTATGGCGCGAAGCGACGGCGCGGTCCAGCGCCTGTGTCCAGCTATTTTCCACGGCTGGAATTTCCGTACCCACGGTGCCGTGGCCAAGACCGGCAAGCCCAGCCGCCAGCAATTGCGCCCGGTGCGGGGATACAGTTTTGGCCCATTGCCCGAAATGTCCGCTATCCACCGGCACGGCAGGATCCGCGGCGACGACCATCGCCCACAGTCTGGCGCGGGCCGCGCGGCTGGCGTCGGCGGATGCCTGCCACCAGCGCGCGGCCTGATCGGTCATTCCGGCGGCGACGAGAGCGGCGGCGAGTTGTGGCATCTGTTCGCCAGCATCTTCGCGGACGGGAAAACGGGCGGCTGGCGCGGATGTCGCGATCAGCCAGCCGTAGCGCGCACGGCTGGCCTCGTCGCCGCGCTTCCACAAGGCCTCCATCGCCGCCAGCCGGTCGGCTGGGGCGTCGGCGGCGTTGGCGCGGCGCAATTGTCCGCCGGGGCTGTTGCCCACTTCGGTGGCTTCGAGAATATCGGCTTCGGCAGCCATAATGCGGTTGATTTCAGCGCTGCCAAGAACGCCAAGTGCGGCGGCTTCCGGAGCGAGACTGGCGCGGCGGCGGATCGATTCGGTGGGCAACCGGGCGACCCATGCGCGTTGTGCGGGCGTGGCCGATTGCAGCAGATTGTCGGGGATTTCCAGCCCGGCGGCTCCCGCAAGACCGATCCGCCACGCGTTCAGTCCGTCAATCTGGTCCCATTCGGCGTTCGCGCCGCGCTCACCGCTTCCGGCAGCCGACGCGATGCGTTCGGCGAGGCTGATATCGAACGGATCCACCTGCTTGTTCTTGCGCAGATCATCGAACAGCAGCGTGGCGCTATAATCATCACCCAGCACCGCGGAACACATGCCGTCCGCCATCGTCCAGATGGGCGAACCGGTCAGCGCGCGCGCCGTCGTGGCGAGCGGACACAAGGCCACCGGATCGCCGGATGCAAGGGCCGCTTCCGCTGCTGTGCCATAAAGATCGGCGGTGTAGCGGTCGATCGCGATGCGGGAGATCATGCGATGGGCATCGGTTGCCGAACCCATGCGCACCAGCGCCTGACCGCGCGCCGCCAGCCAGTCGGCGGGATGCAGGCCAGCGGGGGGCGTGGCGCGGCTCAGCAGCGCGCGTTGCAGCATGATCTGCGCCCAGCGGCTGGCCAGCGGCGAATCGATACGCCGCAATAAAGTGGCGAGAAAACGCGCATCCGCGCCCGCGAACAAACTCGCGGCATAGCCGGTCGTGCGCGGCGTCAGCAGGCCGGCATTTTCCGGCAACTGGGTGGGGCCGGCAAGGTCGGCCAGCGGATCGACCGGCTCTTCCGCCGCCACCTGCCGTTCAGGCAGCGGGACTCCTTGCGGGACGATCACGGGCGGCTCGCCGGTTACGGATGGCTCCGCCGGCTTTTCGCGCACCGGGGCACGAATGACAGGCGGTGCGGGGGCGGCGGGTGGTGTCGCCGGCAGCAAATCATCGGGCAACAGCGATTTCGGCGCGCCGCTGGATGGTCGGACCGGCGGCGTTTCGGCAGCCGGCGGCGTTTGTGCGGCGGCGGGCAGCACAAGAACAGCCGCGCCCGACAGCGCGACAAGAATAAGGCGAAGCCTGTTTGCAACCAGCGGCATGCCGATCCTATAGCGGGCGGCGTGAAGGAAGTGGAAGCAGAAAAGCCCGCAGCGGCGGATTCGCGAACCGATAGCCGGCCCGGGTGGCGGCGGCGTCCGCTGATGCTCGTCGGCATGCCCGGTTCGGGCAAGACGAGTGTGGGGAAACGGCTGGCCGGCCGGCTGGGCTGGCCATTCGTCGATGTCGATGTCGCCATCGAAGCGGCTGCGGGTCTTTCGATCCCCGAAATTTTCAAACGTGATGGCGAGGCACATTTTCGCCAGAGCGAACGGCGTATCATCGCGCGGTTGCTGGACGATGGCCCGCAAGTCATCGCCACCGGCGGCGGGGCCTTCTCCGACGAAGCCACGCGCGCGCTATCGTTAAAGAAAGCCACGGTCGTCTGGCTCGATGCCAGTATCCCGACGCTGGTGGCGCGGGTAAGCCGGCGCAACCATCGCCCGTTGCTGGTTGGCCGCGACCCGACGGTGGTGCTCACCGAACTCGCAACCGTGCGCAATCCGCATTATAGTCAGGCGCATTACCGCGTGGAAAGCGGCGAGGTTCCGCATGACGCGACGGTGGAACAGATTCTGGCGCGATTGAGAGAAGGCAAGGCATGACCGACATCGCCGTCGCACTCGGCAACCGCAGCTATACCATCAGCATCGCTCCCGGACTGCTGGGGGAAGCCGGGCAGCGGCTCGGCGAACTGACACGCGCGCGCAAGGTGGCCGTTGTGGCGGACCGCACAGTTGCGGATTTGCACTTGCCGCGCCTGCGCGCGGCGCTGGCCGATTTCGATGTTCATCCCATTTTGCTGCCACCGGGAGAGGCGACGAAGGATTTCCGCCACCTCGAAAAGCTGATCGACCATCTGCTCGATATGGAAGTCACAAGGTCGGACATTTTGCTGGCGCTGGGCGGCGGCGTCGTGGGCGATCTGGCCGGATTCGCCGCATCCATCGTCAAGCGGGGCATGCGTTTCATCCAGGTGCCGACCACGCTGCTGGCGATGGTCGATTCGTCGGTCGGCGGCAAAACGGCGATCAATACGCGCCATGGCAAGAATCTCGTCGGCGCCTTTTACCAGCCGGTTGCCGTCTGGGCTGATCTCGATGTGCTGAAGACCTTGCCGCCGCGCGAAATGGCGGCAGGCTATGCGGAAGTGATCAAATATGGCCTCATCAACGATGCAGGTTTTTTCGCCTGGTGCGAGGCCAACGGGAAACAGGTACTCGCCGGAGACAGTGCGGCGCTCGCGCATGCCGTGGCTACATCCTGTCAGGCGAAAGCCGCCATTGTCGCCGCCGATGAGCGTGAAACCGACGACATCCGGGCGTTGCTGAATCTCGGCCATACGTTCGGCCATGCGCTGGAAGCTGAAACCGGCTTTTCCGGGCAGTTATTGCACGGCGAAGCGGTCGCGATCGGCATGGCCCAGGCGCTGCGCTTTTCCGTCGCGCAAGGACTGTGCCCGGCGAGTGACGCCGAGCGATATGATGCCCATTTGCACGCGGTCGGTATGAAGGCCCGCCCCGCCGAGGCCGGAATCGCTCCGGACGCCGCCGGCCATCTGGTGCGCCATATGCTGCACGACAAAAAGATGACCTCGGACGGCCTGCCCTTCATCCTGTTGCGCGGGATCGGTGAGGCGTTCGTGGCGAAAGATGTGCCGCTGGATGCCGTGCGCGCATTTCTTTCGGAAGATCTGGCGCGCTGAAGCCCCCGGCTATTGCTTCTGCGCGGAGCGCACCCGGAAGCCCAGAATCACGAGCGTAACCCCAAAGACGAGCGCCCACGCAGCGATCCACCAGGTCAGCACAATCAGCCCGGCGATGGGCGCGAGAAACAGCGCAATGGCGAAGGCGATGTTCACCAGCCCGCCGAAAATCATCCAGCCCTGACCGGGCATCCCGTCGGCTTTGATGGATGCAAAAATCAGCATCAAGCCCGTGACCGCAGCCTTGATGGCGAGGATCAGCAGGGAGGCCGCCAACGAAACGCCCGGCAGCGCCAGCAGCATGATCCCGATGATGATCGAAACCATGCCGTCCACTACCAGCCATCCCCGGCGGCGGCCTTTTAGCGCCCGCCCGATGGCGGTGATCAGCGCGAACACCCCGTCGACGATCGCGAATACGCCAAAAACAATGACCAGCGCCAGCAGCGCCGCCGCCGGTTGCAGGAAAGCGATGATTCCAAAGATAATTCCCGCCAGCCCGCGCAACACCAGCGCCCACCAGCGGTCATCGGGTAACCAGGCATTCAGATCGGCGTTCGGTGCAAGAGCCATCGGAATATCCTTTGCATGTTTGACGCGCAATCGACCATGCCGGCGCGTCGAGGTCAAGGTGGGTGCAGGGGTTGACCATGTGCCTGGCATCGGGCAGGCACATCCGCTTGGTCCCTGTCGGCGATTCTGCCCGGGACAGCTCTGATTTGGAGACGGAAATTGGGTTACAAGGTCGTCGTGGCTGGCGCGACCGGCAATGTCGGACGCGAAATCCTGAACATTCTGGCGGAGCGGGAATTCCCGATTGCGGATATTGCCGCCGTTGCCAGCTCGCGTTCGACCGGCGACATGATCGAATTCGGCGAAACCGGTCGAAAACTCAAGGTCCATAATTCCGAACATTTCGATTTCAGCGGCTGGGACATGGCCCTTTTCGCCGCCGGCTCCGCCGCAACGAAATCGCTTGCGCCAAAAGCGGCCGCTGCCGGTTGCACGGTGATCGACAACAGTTCGCTGTACCGGATGGAAAAGGATGTGCCCCTGATTGTTCCGGAAGTGAATCCGGAGGCGATCGATGGCTACAAGGCGCGCAACATCATCGCCAACCCCAATTGCTCGACCGCGCAACTGGTGGTGGCGCTGAAGCCGCTGCATGATGCGGCGGGCATCCGGCGCGTTGTCGTTTCGACCTACCAATCGGTGTCGGGCGCGGGCAAGGCCGGCATGGACGAATTGTTCGAGCAGACCCGTGCGGTATTTGTCGGCGACGAGAAAACGCACAGCAAATTCACCAAGCAGATAGCCTTCAACGTCATTCCGCATATCGACGTCTTCCTCGGGGCTGACAGCGGCTATGACGGCTATACGAAGGAAGAGTGGAAGATGGCGGTCGAGACGAACAAGATTCTCGATCCCGATATCAGGGTGACGGCTACCTGCGTACGCGTGCCGGTTTTTGTCGGCCACGCGGAATCGGTGACGGTTGAACTGGAACGTCCGCTGTCAGCCGAGCGGGCGCAATCCATATTGCGTGAAGCGCCCGGCATCATGCTCGTCGACAAGCGCGAGGACGGCGGCTATGTCACGCCGGTGGAATGCGTTGGCGATTACGCCACCTTCATCAGCCGCGTTCGCCGCGACCCGACGGTGGAAAATGGCCTGAACTTCTGGTGCGTGTCCGACAATCTGCGGAAAGGTGCGGCGCTGAACGCCGTGCAGATTGCCGAGTTGCTGGGGCGGCGGCACCTGAAAAAGGGCTGAGCCGCTCGCGCCCATCGCAATATTACATATCCGGCGGGCAGGAGCAGATCCTTGCCCGCCGGATTTTTATATCAGCCCTTGTTCGAGCGCATCTGGACGATCTTGCCTGGCTCGCGCGGCGGTTCGCCCTTCGGCAGCGCATCGATATGTTCCATGCCGCTCGTTACTTCGCCCCAGACGGTATATTGGCCATCCAGGAAGCGGGCGTCCGCAAAGCAGATGAAAAACTGGCTGTTGGCGCTGTCCGGATTGCTGGCGCGCGCCATGGAGCAGGTGCCGCGTACATGCGGCGCATTGGAAAACTCCGCCTTCAGATCCGGCAGATGCGATCCACCGGTGCCGTTGCCGCGCGGGTCGCCGCCCTGGGCCATGAAGCCGGGAATGACGCGGTGAAACAGAACGCCATCGTAGAAACCGCTGTCGGCGAGTTCGACAATACGGGCGACATGGCCCGGCGCCAGATCGGGGCGCAAACGGATCGAGACGTCACCGGATTCGAGTTTCAACGTCAGCGTGTCAGCCATAATCAGAATCTCCGAAAATATTGATTCGCCGGTCACTGCCAGCCAATGCCTCCGAATACCACCATATTCGCGATGCGCGGAGTTAATCTGTGCTTGATTTGCACGGTCAGTCCGGGCTTTGTGCAGCCGTGATCCGGGCACATCATACCCTTTCCCTGCTCGCCGGCCTGCTGTTGTCGGCGTTACCGGCCATGGCCCAGCCTCGGACGCCGCCCGAAGTACCGGAAGATCCGCTGGAAAATATCGGTCTGTATCCGGACATGGCAGGGGTGGAGCCGATGCCCGTTATCGCCCCCGTTGTTCCGCTTGATCCGCAACTGATGGCCCCGCTGTCGCCCCTCGCCACATTCGATTTGGCCCCGCGCGCCGATCTGGAATTCACCACGGCGGATGAGGAAGGCGTGCGCTACCGGCTTGACGTGCAGGGTCTGGATGCAACCGGCCTCAACGCGCGATTCCGCGAACTGTCGGCACTGCGTCAGGGTGATGGCGACCGTGCGACGCCGGCGCAAATCGCGGCGCGAACACGGGGGGACCGGGAATTACTGGAACGGCTGCTGTTTTCGGAAGGCTGGTATGGCGCGGCGGTGGACTCTGCGATCGAAACCGCTCCTGAAACCGGCGCGCTGATCCGCTTTACGGTGGCGTCGGGGGAGCGGTACCGCTGGCGTCAGATTACGCTCGATCTCTATCCCGATGCGCCGCCGCGGCTGACAGAGAATTTCGGCCTGCGGGTGGGCGAGCCGATTCGCGCCATCGAGGTGGATGAGGCCGAGGGCCGCTTACTGGTGGAGATGAGGCGTTCCGGTTATCCGTTCGCCGAACTGGGTGCGCGCGATGTCGTGCTGGATGAGGGACCGACCGGTACCTATTTGCTGACCGCCGATATCGGGCCACGCGGGCGTTTCGGGCGGGTGCGAATGACCGGGGATGCGCCCTTCGACGAGGATCACGCCAATGTCATCGCCCGTTTCGAGCCGGGCGACCTGTATGACGCGGATATGGTGGATGATCTGCGCCTGGCGCTGATCCAGACGCAATTGTTCAATGGCGTGACCGTGATTCCCGTCGATACCGGCGAACGTGCCCCGGACGGCACTGCCGTCACCGATATTCGCGTCGAGGGCAGTGCGGGGCCGGAAAAGCAATTGATCGGGCAATTCGGCTATGCCAGCGGCGAGGGGTTGCGTGCCGAAGGCCTGTGGCGGCACCGCAATCTGATCGTGCCGGAAGGCATGTTCACCGCCCGCGCTGTCGCCGGTACGCGCGAGCAGCGGCTGGCCGCCGAATATGCGATGAGCAATTTCCGCCAGCGCGACCGGAGGCTCGCCGGCAGCTTCGACATCGCCAACATCAAACGCGCCGCCTTCGAGGCGCGGACGGCCACTGCGTCCGTATCGCTGGCGCGCCTGTCCACGCCGATCTGGCAAAAGCGCTGGACCTGGTCGGTCGGTTTCGACCTGATCGCCACAGACGAACTGGATCGCTCCTTCGATCCCGACGCCAGCCGCGATACCTATCTGATTGCGGCACTCCCGACGATGGTCGGCTATGACACATCCGACGATCTGCTCGACCCTGGCCGGGGTTTCCGGCTCGGCCTGCAACTCACCCCGGAGTTTTCGCGCCAGGGCGGGCGGAACCAGACCTATTTGCGCGCCATCGCTGACGCCAGCGGCTACAAACGCGTGGGTGAAAGCCTGGTAATGGCCGGGCGGCTGCGGGCGGGCAGCATCATGGGCGCAGAGCGCATCGACATCGCGCCGACGCGGCGTCTTTATGCCGGAGGCGGCGGTTCGGTGCGCGGTTTTGGCTATCAGGATGTCGGGCCGCTGGGCGTGCGCAATCGACCTCTCGGCGGGCGCGGATTGCTGGAGGCAAGCGTCGAAGGGCGTTATCGCTTCGGAGATTTCGGCGTCGTCGGCTTTATCGATGCGGGCACGCTTTCGGAAAAATCGACGCCAACGCTGGATGATGTGCATGTCGGCGCTGGCGTGGGCTTGCGCTACTATACCGGCTTCGGCCCGATGCGGGTGGATATCGCCCGCGCCATCACCCATACAACGCGCGCGCCGGCCATCGGGCTCTATATCTCGATCGGGCAGGCTTTCTGATGCGGCCGGAGGCGGACATGCCGGAACAACCGATGGACGCCGCGCCGCCGCGCCGCTGGTGGCGCTGGCTGATCCTGCTGCTGGTGGCGGTGCCGCTGCTGCTGGCGGTGCTCGTGCCGTCCATTCTGTGGTTCGTGGCCGAAACCCCGCGCGGGCGGGCGTTCGTCGCGCGGCAGGTGTCGGCGCTGACGCTGGAATCGGGTCTGCATTTCGAGGTCGGGCGGATCGACGGCAGCCTGTTGTCGGCATTCACCCTGCAGGACGTGACGGTTTACGATCTGGATGGCGCATTCGCGGTCATTCCGGTGGCGCATGCGCAATGGCAGCCGATGGCACTGTTGGGAGGAAGAATCGCGTTCGACAGCGTCGACGTGCCACAAGCACGACTGTTGCGAATCTGGCGGTTGAATCCCGGGGACCCGGATGCGCCATTGCTGCCGGACATCAATCTGCGCATTGGCCGGATCGAACTCGCCCGCCTTGAACTGGCGGAGGGCGTGGCCGGCAACGCCGATGTGGTGACGGCGCTGGGCCGGGCGGAAATCACCGACGGGCAATTATTGCTGGATGTGCAGGCAGGCACAGCCAGCGGCGACCGGCTGGCGTTGTTGCTGGACGCCGCGCCGGACGATGACCGTTTCGATCTGAGCGCCGATGTGCGCGCGCCCGCCGGCGGCCTTGCGGCGCGGCTGGGCGGCTTGCCGCAGGGCGTGTCGGCGCAGGCGTCGGGGGCGGGCACCTGGTCCGACTGGCGCGGGCAGTTGGTCGCAGATGTGCTCAATCCGGAAGGCGGCTCGGTGCGCGTTGCGGAACTGGCCATTCTGGCCGATTCGGGCCGGTTTCGCCTGCAGGGCGAGCTGACGCCGGCGGCGCTGCTGCCGGAGTCGGCGCGATCCATGGTGCAGCCGGCGCTGGGTATTGACGCCAGCGCGGTGCAGGACGGCGATCGCTATAGTCTGGAATTCACCGCCGCCTCCACCGCGCTGGTGGTGACGGGAAGTGGCGGCGTCGATCTGCAGGCGAGCAGACTGGACGATGTGGTGGTGAACGCCGCGGTACGCCGCCCTGAACTGGTCCATCCGCGATTGTCGGGCACGGGGATACGCATCGGATTGACGGCCGGCGGACCCTTGCGTCGCCCGGAACTGGCGTGGACGGCGACCGCCGACAGCATACGCTTTCGCGGTGAGGACGGCGAGCCGATGGGCGTCGATCATCTCGCCATATCCGGCCAGTTGCGGCTGGCGGATGCGGAACAGCCGCTGGCCACGGATTTTGTCGCCCGCATTGGCCGGGTGTCGGGCCTGCCGGAACAGACGGCGGAAATGCTGGAGAATCCGGAAATTTCCGGCACGATCAGCCTGGTCGACGGCGCGGTGCAGCTGACGGCGCTGGATGCGCGCACGACACAACTGGCGGCGACCGGTGATGGCGCGATGCTGGCCGACGGGCGGCTGACGGCAAGCCTGGATGTTCGCGTGGCGCGGTACGAACTGCCGCAACTGGGTGCGATTCTTGCCGAAGCGCGGCTGAACCTCGCGCGGCCCCCGGAAGGTGCGCTGACATTGGACGGGCGCTTCACCGGTCGCGCGCTCGATCTGACGAGCGAGGGAGTCGAAAATTTCCTCGGCGGGTTGCCGGAAATCACGGGACGTTTCCGCGTGGCCGGGGACGGGCGCATTCTGGTCGATCAGACGCGATTACGTAGCCCCAAACTGAATTTCGCCAATGCGACCGCCAGCTACGACCCGGCTGGCGGTCGTTTTACGTTGAATGCGGCTGGCAGTAGCACGGATTACGGACCGGTTGCGATTGCGGCGTCGGGCACGGCAGATGCGCCGCGCGCAACAGTTACGCTTGCCAGGCCCGGCTTCGGCATTGGTCTGGAAAATGTCGTCGCAGAGATCACGCCGGTCGAAGAAGGATTTGGCATCGTCACCCGTGGCGAGAGTTCGCAAGGGCCACTGATGGCGCGCGTGCGATTGCATACGGGTCAGGATGAACCGATGGCGATTGTGCTTGAACGCGCGACGCTGGCCGGGATCGAGGCGCGCGGGCAACTGGTGCAAACTGCCGCCGGGCCGTTCGGCGGCCGGATTCTGGTGGATGGGCGCGGCCTCGAAATGGTGTTCGATCTGTCGGCGCGGGGCGAATTCCAGCGCATCGTCGGGCGGCTGTCCGCCTGGAATGCCCGCCTGCCGCTGGGACCGCCGCTGGCGATTGCCGAAGGTCAGGGGCAAATCGAGATTGTCCTGTTGCCCGACCGGCCGACGATTGTCGGCGATTTCGATCTGAAAAATGTGCGGCGCGGCGATCTGGTGATCTCGACGGCGACCGGCCGGTTCGATCTGGCCGGCGCGGATGGGCGCGGCAGCGTGAAGTTTTCCGGCAAGCGCGGCGACGGCAAGGCTTTCGCGGCGACCGCTGGCGTGCGTTCCGTGCCGCGCGGTTATGCCATCAGCTTCAATGGCACGGTGGGCATTAATCCGTTGAAGCTGGAGCGCCCTGCGCTGCTGGTGCGGCAGGAGGATGGCTGGTGGTTGCGGCCCGCACGGCTGGTGTTGCCAAAGGGAACGGTCGATGTTGGCGGCAGCTGGGGCCGTTTGCGTGAGGCGCGGCTGCAACTGAATGCGGTCGATCTGGCGACCATCGACAGTTTCGGCGGCGGACTCGGACTTGGGGGTACGGTGTCGGGTCAGGTGGCGGTACGCATGGTGGCGAATGCGCCCGTGCCGCAAGGAGAGGTGAACCTCCGCATCGACAAATTGACCCGCGCCAGCCTGACCGGCGTTTCCGCGCCCGTCGATATGGTGCTGCAAGGCCACTCCACCGGCGACGGCCTGGCTTTGGGCGGACGTATCCTGTGGCGGAACAATAATCTGGGCCGCATTGTCGTGCGCATCACGCCCGGCGCCGGCGAGGATATGACGGCGCGCTTCCTCGCCGGCGAACTGGCCGGCGGCGTCCGCTATAATGGCCCGGTCGAGCCCTTATGGGCGCTGTTCGCCCCGGAAGGGCAGGAACTGAAAGGCGCGGTCGCCATTGGCGTGGATTTTGCTGGCACAGTCGCTGATCCGAGACTGTCGGGCGTCGCGCGCGGCACAGCGCTGGTCTATCGCAATGCCGATTGGGGCACGACAATTTCCGATATCGGCTTTGACGGGCGTTTCAATGGTCCATATTTCCATCTGCAACGGCTGTCGGCCAGGGCCGGCAATGGAACAATTACGGGTCAGGGCCAGGTCAATTTGTCCGCCGGTGATGCGCGGCGGATGAATATCGGTCTGCAATTCAACCGCGCGAAGCTGGCCGATTCGGATATCGCCGAAGCCACCATCTCCGGTCCGCTGCACTTGCGCGGCCAGGGCAGCGAGATGGCGATTGACGGCCAGTTGAAGGTGGATTCGGCGCGTTATCTGGTGGCCCCGGTGCAATCGGCGGAAGTGCCGGTACTGAAAGTGCGCCGGGCGGGGAATTTCGCCCCGACGGCCACCGCGCCGTCGCTGCTCTCCGGTATCGCGCTGAACATCGACATCACGTCTGACGACCGCATCCGTATCGAGGGGATGGGGCTGGACAGCTACTGGCGCGCCAACGTGCGGGTGCGCGGCACGGCGGCCAACCCGCGGATGCTGGGCGACGCGACGCTCAGCAAGGGTGAATTTGTTTTCGCCAGCAGCGATTTCAACATCACCAATGGTCATGTCACGTTCAATGGCGCGCCGATGGAAAGCGCCATCAACATTCAGGCGCAAACCCGGGCACAGGATGTGACCGCCTATGTCCGGATCGCAGGCACAGCCGCCCGCCCGCAGATCAGCTTCAGTTCCACGCCGAGCCTGCCGGAAGATGAAATCCTGTCGCGATTGCTGTTTGGCGCATCGGTCGCCGATTTGTCCGTTACCGAAGCAGTGCAACTGGCCAGTGCAGTTGCCGGTCTGCGCAGCGGACTGGATACCATGGGCAAAATCCGCCGTTCGGTGGGCGTGGACCGGTTGCGGCTGGTGGGTGATAATACCGAAAATGGCATGGGCACCGGCCTCGCCGTTGGCAAGCGGATCACCAAAAACCTCTACGCCGAGGTGCTGACGGACAGCAGCGGCCATACGCTGACCACCTTGCAATGGACGCTTTCCCGTCTGTGGAGCCTGATCGCCGAGGTGTCGAGCATCGGCGGGGCTTCTGCCAATGCGCGCTATCAGAAGGACTATTAGTGCGCTGAAAATTTTCGCGGAGCGCCCATCCCCATTGACGGCGCACGGGCGAACACACATAGCGCAAAAATATCCGCGGCGTTGAAGGTCGGCCATGAGCGAGGAGGAATTGCGGGCAAGGCTGCATGCGCTGATCGAGGAGCATCGCGATCTTTCCGCCACCATTGACGCGCTGAGTCGTCCGCCCGCTGTCGACGCCTTGCGGCTGCAGCGGTTGAAACGTCAGAAGCTGCGCGTGAAGGACGAGATCGCGGCCCTTACCGATCTTTTGATCCCGGACATTATCGCCTGACAGCATTTCCTTTGTGTGCTGATGACCTAAAGAGGGTGGATGAAACAACAGACCGTGCGGCGTAATTGGGGCGACACCATCCGTCCCTGGTTCAAACCCGGCCCTGTGGGAGCCTTGCTGCTCGGCCTGTCTTCGGGTGCGCCGTTCGCGATGATCGCCGCAACGCTGACAACGCGCCTCGCGGAGGCCGGGATCGACAAAAGGCTGGTGACCGCGTTCACGCTGACCTTTTTGCTGTATAATTTCAAATTTCTGTGGGCCCCGCTTATCGACCGCGCCAAGATTCCTGTTCTTGCCCGGCGTATCGGCCAGCGGCGGGCATGGCTGCTGGTGATCGGCATCGGCGTGATGGCGTCGATCATCTGGCTCGGCTCCATAGACCCTGTTACGCATATTGAACGGGTCGTGGCGGCGGCGCTGCTGACGGCCTTTTTCGGCGCAAGCTATGATATTGTGATCGACGCTTTCCGCATCGAGAGCCTGAAAAAGGATGAACTGGGCGTCGGTTCGGGCATGAGTCAATATGGCTGGCGGCTGGGGGCTGCCGGCGCGGGTGCGCTGGCGCTGTTTATGGCCGAACGTGCCGGGTGGAGTGCTGCCTATACGGCGTCGGCGATGTTCGCCTTGCCGGCGCTTGTAGCCGCTGCGATGCTCGGGGAACCGAAACGTCATGAGGCGATGATCTCGACAGCAGCGATGCCGCGCGGGTTCAGGGCGGTGCGCTCGGCCGTAGTGGAACCGCTCGCCGATTTTTTGTCCCGGCCCGGCGCCTGGCTCGTGCTGCTGTTTATTTTGGTCCACAAGCTTGGCGATACGATCGCCAATCTGTCGTTGCGGCTGTTGTTCGCCGATCTCGGCTTTTCAAAAGATGAAATCGCCGCCTGGGATGTCGGCCTTGGCCTGGTGGCGACGCTGGCGGGCATTTTTGTTGGTGGCATTGTCTATGCGCGGCTGGGGATGATGCGGGCGGTGATGGTGAGCCTGATCCTGATGGCTGTCACCAATCTCGGCTTTGCGGCGCTGGCCTGGATCGGCCATTCGAGCCTCGCGATGGGCCTGGCGGTGGGCTTCGAGAATTTCGCCAGCGGCATCGGCGGGGTGGCGGTGGTCGCTTATCTGTCGTGGCTGTGCGACTTGCGCTTTACGGCAACACAATTTGCGCTTCTGTCAGCGATGGCGTCGATTCTCGGTCGTTTTGTGCAGGGAACGACGGCGGGAGCATTGATCGAGGCGCTGGGCTATGTTCAATTCTATCTCCTGACGACGCTGCTGGCGTTGCCGGGTATTTTACTGTTCCGCATGTTGATGATGCGGATGAGCGATGCCGAACCGGAGACAGCCGCCTCGCAATCGTCATGAAACGTCGATATGGCGCCGGAACGGCACGATCCGACAAACGGGAACATGACTGATGATTTTGCAGGAAGTGGCATCGACGGCATTAACCCCGCAGCTTTTGACCCGGCAACCGCACCTGCACCGGCAGGGCCGGCTGGAAGTGCGAATCGCCGCCAGCGAAGAGGAAATCGTGGCGGCCCAGGCGCTGCGCTATGAAATTTTCTTTGAGGAAATGGGCGCAGCCGCACCACCTGTCGCGCGTGCCAGCAGCCGCGATATCGACCCGCATGACGAGATTTGCGATCATCTGCTGGTGATCGACCATGGCCCGGAAGAAGAACCTTTCGCCTATCCCTGCGTTGTCGGAACCTATCGTCTGCTGCGGCAACTGGTCGCGGAGCGCAGTGGCGGTTTTTATTCCGCCGGCGAATATGATCTGACGCCCTTGCTGGAAAGCAGCGCCCGCACCGGGCAATTGCTGGAACTGGGGCGCTCCTGTGTTGCGGCGGCGCATCGCAACAGCACCACGATCAGCCTGTTGTGGCGCGGTATCGCCTCCTATTTGCGCGCACACCATATCGGCACGCTGTTCGGCTGCGCGTCTTTCCACGGCACCGATCCGCAGGTGCATTCCGCCGAGCTCTCCTTGCTGGCGCAGGAACATCTGGCGCCGCCGCATCTGCGCGCCCGCGCGCTGGACTATGTGCCGCTGGATATCCTTGCACCCGGCAGTTACGATATGCGCGCCGCCGCCCGCGCGTTGCCGCCGCTCATCAAGGGTTATTTGCGTGTGGGAGCAACCGTGGGGGATGGCGCGTTTATCGATCGTCAGTTCAATACCGTCGATGTGTTTGTCGTGATGCCGGTGGAAGCCATTACACGCCGTTATCTCGACCGTTTCACCAGCAATCCCGATTGCAACTAGCTTCCGGATTTCGTGGCCGCATAGCCGAAACGCTCCCCGATATGATCCAGGTGGGGGAGCGCTGGCTGCCTCTGGAGTTTGTACCCCATGCGCGGGCACGGCGGGTCGCGCTGCGCCTGTGTCCGGCGCGCCGCGCCGTGCGACTGACCATGCCGCCGCGCACCGGCACGGCGCGGGCCATGGCGTTCGCGCAGTCGCAACAGACGTGGCTGGAACAGCAGGCGGCGCGACGCTTGCCGCCGCCGGCTCCCTTTCAGCCGGGCGGGGTAATATTGTTTCGCGGCGCGGATCTGAAGCTGACGGCAGGCAAAGGGCGCAGCGTCCTTTTCGCCCATGGCCAACTGGCGGTGCCCGGAAATGCTGACGCCTTCGCTGGACGCGTGCGGCGGTTTTTGGCAGCCGAGGCGCGGCGCTTGCTGACAGCGGAAACGCAGATGCTGGCGGCGACGGTTGGCCGTAACGATGTGCAGGTGCGGCTGGGCGATCCCGCCAGCCGCTGGGGCAGTTGTTCGGCAAGTGGCCATATCGCCTATAGCTGGCGGCTGGTGCTGGCCCCCGATTTCGTGCGGCAGGCGGTCGTCGCGCATGAAGTGGCGCATCTGGTCGAACATCATCACGGCGCGGCCTTTTGGGCTCTGGCGACGGAATTGCTGGGCACCTCGCATCAACCGGCGAAAGCCTGGCTCTCGGCCCATGGTCCGTTGCTTTTTGCGCAGGGTGCGGTGCGCTGACCGGCTACAGGCTGTCGATTTTCCAGCCACGATTGGCGGCTTCGCGCCGCCCGCCGCGCATGGCGGAGCGGCGGCTGGCGGGTTTGACCTTGCGAAACACCAGCACCGGCCATTCAGCACGGGGAGAGCGCGCCACCAATCGGAGGCCGCGCGCACTATAGGCGGAAATGAGCTTTTGCGCCTGGGGTTGCAGCAATCCGGCCAGAATCAATGTGCCGCCTTTGGCGACGACAGATGAAAGGGACGGTGCAAGCGCCGCCAGGGGCCCGGCGAGGATGTTGGCGAACACCAGATCATAAGGGGCGCGACCCAGGATCAGCGGATGTTCGACGCCGGGGGCCGTCATCAGGGCGATATGGCCGGCGCGATGGCCTGCGGGGATATGATTGATGCGGGCGTTTTCGCGGGCGACGTGAACCGCCACAGGATCGAGGTCGGCGGCGGTCAGCCGGGCGCGCGGGTGCAGGCGACGGGCGGCAAATGCCAGCAGGCCGCTGCCGGTGCCGACATCGAGAATGTTGGCGGCGGGGCGGAGTCGCGCGGTGCGGGCGGCGGCGGCGATGCAGCCGGCGGTGGTGGCGTGCTGACCGGTGCCAAAGGCCAGACCGGCGTCGATACGGATAGGCCATTGGCCGGGCCGCGACTCGCCGCGATGTTCCCGGGCATGGATATGAAAACGCCCGATATCGACCGGCTCCAGCCCAATTTGCGACAATGTTACCCAGTCCGCATCGGCGACGGTTTCGGTTTCCGGCGCCGTGACGGTCGATGGCGCAAGCGCTGCCAGCGCCCGCAACAGCCCATCATCCGGAGGCGCCTGGGTCCACATCTGCAACTCCCAGCCTGCCGCATTCTCCATCGCGACAAGGGTAGGCATCGGCTCGACATCGCCGAGCGGTGAGTCGGCGAGCGCCGCCGCATCGGCTTCGGCGCGGGTGCAGGAAATACGGGTCAGATAATGCGGGTCGACCATGGCTGCCTGTGGCGTTTTCGGGGCACAGCTGTCAAATTGCATAACAGCTGAAACCGCGCCGGACTTGTGCGCGCGGCAGATTTCGCTATGAGCGTTGCATGATAGCCGGAAAGTTTCTGCTTTCCGGCGTACCGGCTTTTCCGGATGGACTCCGCCTGATATCGCGTGCCCGTCCGCAGACAATGGGGGAATGGAGGCTTTCGCAATGGGCCAGAACCGACCGTTATCACCGCATCTTTCCATCTGGAAATGGCGTGTCAATATGGCCGCCTCGATCTTTCACCGCGTATCCGGGCATGCGCTGGCCTTTGCCGGCGTATTGATGCTGTGCTGGTGGCTGGCGGCGGCCGCCACATCGCCGGAAGCCTATGAAACCTTCCTCGGCTTCGCCAACAGCTGGCTGGGCCTGGTGATGCTGATCGGTCTCACATGGTCCCTCTTCCAGCATCTGTGCTCCGGCATCCGCCATCTGGTCATGGATACCGGCCGGGGCTATTCCCTGAGCGTACTGAAAATGTCCGCCACCTGGGTGTTCGCGGTGGCGGCCCTGCTCACCATTCTGGTGTGGGCATATATTCTGCTTGGAAGGGGGGCCTGACATGGCTTCGCGGTTTACGAGCGGCACGGGGCTAAAAAAGGTCCGTGGCCTGGGTTCAGCCAAATCCGGCGTGCATCACTGGTGGTTGCAGCGGGTAACGGCGGTGGGCAATTTCGTCCTTGCCCTCTGGTTCCTTGTGTCGCTGCTGCTGTTGCCGGCGCTCGACTATGCGACCGTGATTTCCTGGATCGCCCAGCCGCTGGTGGCGGTGCCCCTGGCCCTGCTCGTTATCAGTGTCTTCTGGCATTTCCGTCTCGGCGTACAGGTAATGATCGAGGATTATGTGCATGATGGTGGCTTGCGCACCCTCTCGTTGATTGCCCTTACTTTTTACACGGTCCTGACGGCGGCGACGGCACTGTTCGCCATCGTCAAGATCGCGCTTGGAGCCTGATTGATGTCGGAAGCCTACAAGATCATCGACCACAGCTATGACGCGGTTGTTGTTGGCGCGGGCGGGTCCGGCCTGCGGGCAACGATGGGCATCGCTGAATCCGGTCTGAAAACCGCCTGCATCACCAAGGTGTTCCCGACCCGCAGCCACACAGTCGCAGCGCAAGGGGGGATCGCCGCGTCGCTCGGCAATATGGGTCCGGATCACTGGACCTGGCACATGTTCGACACCGTCAAGGGCTCGGACTGGCTGGGCGACCAGGACGCCATTGAATATATGGTGCGCGAAGCCCCGGCAGCGGTTTACGAGCTGGAACATGCCGGCGTGCCGTTCAGCCGGACGGCTGCGGGCAAGATTTACCAGCGCCCCTTCGGCGGCATGATGCAGAATATGGGCGAAGGTCCGGCAGCCCAGCGCACCTGCGCCGCCGCCGACCGTACCGGTCATGCGATGCTGCACGCGCTTTATCAGCAATCGCTGAAATATGACGCCGATTTTTACATCGAATATTTCGCCATCGACCTGATCATGGAAAAGGGTGAATGCCGGGGCGTGATCGCTCTCTGCCTGGAAGACGGCACAATCCATCGCTTCCGCAGCCAGGCCGTGGTGCTGGCGACGGGCGGCTATGGCCGCGCCTATTTCTCCGCCACATCCGCCCATACCTGTTCGGGCGATGGCGGCGGTATGACGCTGCGCGCCGGTCTGGCGTTACAGGATATGGAATTCGTGCAATTCCACCCGACGGGCATTTATGGCGCGGGTGTGCTGATTACCGAAGGTGCGCGCGGCGAAGGTGGTTATCTGACCAACTCCGAAGGCGAGCGGTTCATGGAACGTTATGCGCCTTCGGCCAAGGATCTCGCCAGCCGCGATGTCGTCTCGCGCTCGATGGCCAATGAAATTCGCGAAGGGCGCGGGGTCGGCAAAAACAAGGATCATATCTTCCTGCATCTGGACCATCTCGACCCGGCGCTTCTGGCCGAGCGCCTGCCGGGGATCACCGAATCCGGCAAGATTTTCGCCGGCGTTGATCTGACGCGCGAACCGCTGCCGGTGGTGCCGACCGTTCACTATAATATGGGCGGCATTCCGACCAACTACCATGGCGAGGTGGTGACGCTGCGCGACGGCAACCCCGATTCGGTGGTGCCGGGGCTGTTCGCCGTGGGTGAAGCCGCCTGCGTCTCGGTGCATGGCGCGAACCGCCTTGGCTCCAACAGCCTGATCGATCTGGTGGTGTTTGGCCGCGCCACGGGGCACCGCATCGCCGAGATCGTCAAGCCGGGCGGCGCGCAAAAGGAACTGCCGAAGGATTCGGCGGATCTGGCGCTGGGCCGTCTCGATCATTTCCGTAATGCCGCCGGCGGCTCGCCGACGGCGCAGATCCGCGAGGATATGCAGCGGACGATGCAGCGCCATTGCGCGGTGTTCCGTACCGATGAACTGATGGCCGAGGGCGTTGCGCAGATGGACAAGGTCTATGCGCGGATGACCGACATCCATGTGACCGACCGTTCGCTGATCTGGAACAGCGATCTTGTCGAGTCGCTGGAACTGGACAATCTGATCGTGCAGGCGCAGTGCACCATCCGCAGCGCCATTAATCGCAAGGAAAGCCGCGGCGCGCACATGCACGAGGATTTCCCCAATCGCGACGACGCCAACTGGATGAAGCATACGATCAGCTGGTTCGACGGCTGGGGCGGCAAGGGTGGCGAGGTCCGCCTCGATTACCGTCCGGTCCACAGCTATACGCTGAGCGACGAGATCGACTATATCCAGCCCAAGGCACGGGTTTACTGAGGGTCCTATGGCAGAATTCCGTCTCCCGCCGAACAGCCGCATCAACGCCCGGGGCAAGCATTATCCCGCTCCCGCCGGTGCCAAAAATGTGCGGACGTTCAAAATTTATCGCTGGTCGCCCGATGACAGCGAAAACCCGCGCTACGACCGCTATGAAATCGATCTCGACGATTGCGGTCCGATGATTCTGGACGCGCTGATCAAGATCAAGAGCGAGCAGGACTCGACGCTGACTTTCCGCCGGTCTTGTCGTGAAGGCATTTGCGGTTCCTGCGCGATGAATATCGACGGCAGCAATACGCTGGCCTGTACGCTGGCGATCGAAGATGTGAAGGGCGATGTCGCGATCACGCCGCTGCCGCATATGCCGGTGGTGAAGGATCTTGTGCCGGATATGACGCAATTTTATGCGCAATATACATCGATCCAGCCCTGGCTGCAGACGGTAACGCCGGAACCAGGGCTGGCCGAGCGCGAACAATCGCCGGAAGATCGGGCAAAGCTCGATGGCCTGTACGAATGTATCCTGTGCGCCTGTTGCTCCACATCCTGCCCGTCTTACTGGTGGAATTCCGACCGGTTCCTCGGGCCGGCGATCCTGTTGCAGGCCTATCGCTGGCTGGCGGACAGCCGCGATGAAGCGACCGGCGAGCGGCTCGACGCGCTCGAAGATCCATTCCGCCTGTATCGTTGCCACACGATCATGAACTGCACGACCGTGTGCCCGAAGGGCCTGAACCCGGCGAAGGCGATCGCCGAGATCAAGAAGATGATCGTCGAGCGCGTCGTCTGATTTTTCCGGATCGGCGCACCCTCGCACCGGGCGGACAGGCGCGGCGCGGGGGTGTCGGCTTTTCCGCTTCGTGAAAGAGAATGCGCGTGCACAGGGTTTGTTCCGCTTATGAGGCGCTGGCCGCTTCCGGTCAGCTTCGCGCTGATCCTGCACAGGCCGAAGTTGTCCGCCATCTGCAAAAGCTGGCGGATGCGCTGGAATCGCCGCCGGCAAAACCCGGCCTGTTCGGGCGCATATTTGGCGGCAGGAAACCGGCGCCGGTCGCCCGCGGCATCTATTTGTGGGGTGGTGTAGGTCGCGGTAAATCGATGCTGATGGACCTGTTTTTCGAGCAGATTCGCGTAACACCAAAGCGGCGCATTCATTTCCATGAATTCATGCTGGAAACCCACAGCCGTATCGCGGTCGCGCGTCGCGACCATCCCGGCGATCCGATAGAGCCTGTGGCCGCGCAATGGGCGACCGAAGGGAGGCTGCTGGCTTTCGACGAAATGCAGGTGAATAATGTCGCCGATGCGATGATCCTGTCGCGGCTGTTCACGGCGCTGCTCCGGGCCGGGGTCATCACCATAATCACCTCCAACCGCCCGCCGCGCGACCTTTATAAGGACGGGCTCAACCGCGAGCATTTCCTGCCCTTTATCGATTTGCTCGAACGCGAACTGGACATTCTGACGCTGGATGGGCCGGTAGATTACCGGCTCGACCGCATGGCTGGTATGCCAACCTATTATTGCCCGAACGGGCCGGAGGCGACGGCGCAGCTGTCAGAACTGTTTTTTCGTCTTACCGACTTTCCGGTGGAAGACCGCGAACATGTGCCATCTGAAAATATCTCCGTTTCGGCGGGCCGTGAACTTTTCGTGCCGAAATCGTTGAAAGGCGTAGCGGTTTTTTCTTTCCGCCGGCTGTGCGGCGAGCCGCGCGGCGCCGCTGATTATCTGGCGATTGCCCGCCATTATCATACGGTTATCATCGTGGGCGTGCCGGTAATGAGCCGGGAAAATCGAAACGAGGCAGCGCGCTTCGTGACGCTGATTGATGCGTTGTATGAATGGCGGGTCAAATTGCTGGTTGCCGCCGATGCGAGACCGGAAAATCTTTATCCGGAAGGCGACGGGCGCTTTGAATTCGACCGTACGGTATCGCGGTTGATGGAAATGCAATCGGCCGATTACCTCGCCGCCGGACACGGGCTGGAGGCCGATCAGCAGAAGGCTGCATAAAATAGCAGGTCGGGCGCATTGACGGGTTGAAACCGGGAGGAGTAAGCCCTGTCCTGTATTCATTATCTTGGCTCAAGGGGATATCATGGCACGCAAGAAGATCGCGCTGATCGGCGCAGGCATGATCGGCGGCACGCTCGCGCATCTGATTGGTCTGAAAGAACTGGGTGATGTGATCCTGTTCGACATCGCCGAGGGAACGCCGCAGGGCAAAAGCCTGGATCTGGCGCAAGCGGCCCCGGTGGACGGTTTCGATGTCAGCCTGAAGGGCACGAATGACTATGCCGATATCGCCGGTGCGGATGTTGCGATCGTCACCGCAGGCGTGCCGCGCAAGCCGGGCATGAGCCGCGACGATCTGCTTGGGATTAACCTGAAAGTGATGAAGGCAGTTGGCGAAGGGCTGAAAGCACATGCGCCCAACGCATTTGTCATCTGCATCACCAACCCGCTGGACGCGATGGTCTGGGCCCTGCGCGAATTTTCGGGTCTGCCGCACAACAAGGTCGTCGGCATGGCCGGCGTGCTCGACTCGGCGCGTTTCCGCCATTTCCTCGCCGAGGAATTCCAGGTCTCGGTGAAGGATGTCACGGCCTTCGTCCTTGGCGGTCATGGTGATACGATGGTGCCGGTCGTCGAATATTCGACCGTCGCCGGTATTCCGGTTCCCGATCTCGTCAAGCTCGGCTGGTCGACCCAGGAGCGCATTGACGCCATCGTTCAGCGCACGCGCTCCGGCGGCGGCGAAATCGTCGGACTGCTGAAAACCGGCTCGGCCTATTATGCGCCGGCGGCATCTGCGGTGATGATGGCGGAAAGCTATCTGAAGGACCAGAAGCGGGTGTTGCCGGCGGCGGCCCATCTGACCGGTCAATATGGCGTCGATAACCTTTATGTCGGCGTGCCGATCGTGCTGGGCGCGGGTGGCGTTGAGCGGATCGTCGAGATCGAACTGAACGATGCTGCGCGCGCGAATTTCGATATGTCGGTCGATGCGGTCAAGGAATTGCTCGTCGCCTGCAAGGGCATCGATTCCGACCTCGCCTGAGAAAGCCCGAAGATGAACATTCACGAGTATCAGGCGAAGGAATTGCTTTCGCGTTTTGGTGTTCCTGTGCCTGCGGGTTATGCGGCTTTCAGTGCGGAGGAGGCGGTTGCGGCGTGCGGGAAGTTGCCGGGGCC
>JBAYSX010000006.1:0-125589 GCA_041675905.1 Sphingomonadaceae bacterium
ACATGTGCATCGAGCCGCCCTTGCCCTTGGAAATGCCGGCGGCGCGCCCGGTCAATTCCGCCATTACGACACGCGCCGGGATATGGCAGGCGAGCATATGGCCATGATCGCGATAACCGGTGATGACACTGTCCTCGCCCGGATTAATGGCCGCCTGCAGCCCGGTGACCACCGCCTCCTGGCCAATATACAGGTGGCAGAAGCCGCCGATCAGCCCCATGCCGTACATCTGGCCGGCTTTTTCCTCGAAGCGGCGAATCAGCAGCATCATGCGATAAAAATCGCGATACTCGCTTTCAGTGGGCGTGTGGCGCTTCGGTTCCGGCAGTCGCGCCAGCCGCTCCACGCGTGCCGTACCGGCAATTTCCGGGGTGGACATGGCGGGCGCAGAGGCGGACGCGGACGTCGCAGCCGTTGCGGGTGCCCGACGGGTTCTCGTCCGTCTGGCTGCAGTTTGTCCGGTTGACGTTTTCGTCGGTTGTCTTGCCACGCCTCATCCTCCGATCGCTCCGTCTGTTCTAGACGACGCATGGGGCATTGCAAGCGACCTTCCGGACAAACCATATGGTTTGACCGTTACGGTAATTCAGTCGAGTGGAATAATGATCTCATCGGGCCGGACGACACCCAGATGCCGGCGCACCAGTTCGTCGGCAAAATCCGGATCCGCGCCGCGCGGATCGAGCAGCGCGATATCACGTTCGAGAGCATCTTTGCGTGCTACCAGTCCGGCTTGGGCCGCCGAAAGTTCGGCATGTTCGCGACGAATATCTTCCAGCGCCAGGATGCCCGAGGTGCCGAACAGGGCATGACTGCCAAAGTATCCGGCCACCAGCAGGCACACTGCTGGCAACGCGGCGCGCGATAACAGGCTGAGACCGGGAACGTGCAGCATAATGCACAGAATCACGACGCCAGATATGTGTCAAGCGCCGAGTCGCCAGTTTGCGACCAATATCCATCCAAAGTGGTGGGGCCGTTCCGGAATCGGTGAAAAGGCGGCCCGCCCATCCCGCTCCATGACAGCGGAGCGGGATGGAGCAGCGAACCGTCTAGGCCCGCAAAATGGACCGTCCGGCATAGATAGCCGCGTCGCCCAGTTCCTCCTCGATCCGCAGCAACTGATTGTATTTCGCCAACCGGTCCGAACGGGACAGGGAGCCCGTCTTGATCTGGCCGCAGTTAGTGGCGACGGCGAGGTCCGCGATGGTTGAATCTTCCGTCTCGCCCGAGCGATGGCTCATCACCGCCGTATAGCGGGCGCGATGCGCGGTGTTCACTGCTTCGAGCGTTTCAGAAAGCGTGCCGATCTGGTTGACTTTCACCAGGATCGAATTGGCGACACCCTTCGCGATGCCGTCGCGCAGCCGCGCCGGATTGGTCACGAACAGATCGTCGCCGACCAGTTGGACCTTGTTCCCGATGGCGTCGGTCAATTGCTTCCAGCCGTCCCAATCATCTTCGGCGATGCCGTCCTCGATCGAGACGATGGGATATTTTGCTGACAGGTCCGCCAGATAGCCGGTCAGTTCCGCAGAGGACAGGGTGCGGCCTTCGCCTTCCAGATGATAGGCGCCATTCCTGAAAAATTCGGTGGAGGCGCAATCGAGGCCCAGATAAACGTCGTCGCCTGGCTTGTATCCGGCGGCTTCAATCGCTTGCAGAATGACGTCCAGCGCTTCCGTCGCGCTCGACAGGTTGGGTGCAAAACCGCCTTCATCGCCTACGGATGTTGCGAGACCGCGCGCATGGAGGATTTTCTTCAGCGCATGGAAAATTTCCGCGCCCTGGCGCAACCCTTCGGAGAATGTGTCCGCGCCCACCGGCAGGATCATGAATTCCTGAAAATCTATGGGGTTATCGGCGTGCGCGCCGCCGTTGATGATGTTCATCATCGGCACTGGCAGTAGTTTTGCCGCCGTGCCGCCAACATAGCGATACAATGGCAAGCCGCGCGCATCGGCGGCAGCGCGGGCGACGGCCAGGCTCACGCCGAGAATGGCGTTCGCCCCCAGACGCGCCTTGTTCGGCGTGCCATCGAGCACCAGCAGCGCTGAGTCGATTTCTTCCTGGTCTTCGGCTTCCGAGCCGATCAGCGCATCGGAGATTTCGCCATGCACCGCGGCCACCGCATCGCGCACGCCCTTGCCGAGATAGCGTGATTTGTCGCCATCACGCTTTTCCACCGCTTCGTGCGCGCCGGTGGATGCGCCGGAGGGCACGGCGGCACGGCCAAGGCTGCCGTCTTCCAGCAAGACATCGACCTCGATGGTGGGATTGCCCCGGCTGTCGAGAATTTCGCGGGCGTGCAAGTCAACAATGGCGGTCATGATGGCTCCGAAAGCGGGATGGATATGTGTTTTCTGGCGGTTCTTTAGGCCTGCCTAGCCCCAAAGCGCAACATCGGGCGGCAGGATTTCGCTGGCTTCAAAGCGCAGGGCATCCGGCCGGTCGGCCGCCAGCAACAAGGGCGCGTCGAGATCGGCGAAACTGCCGTGGGCGGCGGCAAAAAACGCCGGCGCAATGCCGAGCGAGGTGGACAACATGCATCCGGTCATCAGGCCCAGGCCGCGCAGTTTCGCCGCGTGGATCAGTGCGAGTCCCTCGGTCAGCCCGCCGCATTTGTCGAGTTTCAGGTTGATAAAACGATATTTGCCGATCACATCGTCCAGTGTCGCGCGATCGTGGCAGCTTTCATCCGCCGCCAGCGGAATCGGGCTGTCGACATGGCGCAATTCCGCGTCCGCTCCGGCCGGTAATGGCTGTTCGATCAATTCCAGGCGGAAGCCCGCGAGCTGGTGGCACATTCGCTCGATGTCCTGGCCGGCCCACGCCTCATTGGCATCCGCGATCAGCCGGGCGTCGGGCGCTGCCCGGCGCACCGCCGCCACCCGCTCGACATCCCCGTCCCCGCCCAGTTTCAGTTTCAGCAATTCCCGACCGCGCACGCTTGCTGCCTGTGCCGCCATATCAGCCGGATCGCCGAGGCTGATGGTGAGGGCTGTCAGCAACGGGCGCGGCGGGCTGAGGCCGATCCGGCGCCACACCTGAACGCCGCTTTGCTTCGCTTCCAGATCCCACAGGGCCGCGTCCAGCGCATTGCGTGCGGCGCCCGCCGGCAACAGGTCGATCAGGTCGGCGCGGGTCGCCCCGTCGGCGATGGCATGGCTCTGAGCCTGGATCACCGCCAGCGCCTTTTCCGCGCTGTCGCCGCGATAATAGATAGGCGTGCCTTCCCCGCGGCCGCGATGCGCGCCATCGCCAATCTCCGCCACCACGACATCGACCCAATTTTTCGTGCCGCGCGCAATCACAAAGGGTCGGGCCGTGTTCCAGCGTTCGATCGCGGCGTGCAAGGTGCGGGTTGTCAAACTGTTCGGCCTCCGGCGGTGTTCCGCCTGATGCTTTATGGTCTGCGGCGGATATTGCCAAATAGCATTACAGTCGTCAGAGACGCGCCCATGGGATTACGCACCAGAGCGAAAGCGGCGGCGCAGAGGGCGCGGCGGGATGCGCATGTGCTGTGGATCGCAGCGCGCGACCCGCGAACGCCCCTGCTGGCGAAGTTGATCGGCGCTTTTGTGGCGGTCTATGTGCTGTCGCCGATTGATCTGATCCCCGATTTTGTCCCGATCATCGGTTTGCTGGATGAATTGATTCTGGTACCCATCGGGATGTGGATGGCATGGCGGCTGGTGCCGAAGCCGCTGATGGCGCAATTTGTGGCGACAGCCGATGCTTCGGTCGAACGGCCCGTCAGCCGCGTCGGTGCGGTGATCATTGTCCTGCTATGGGTGTTGATCGTCGCATTTATCCTTTTGCAGATTTTTGCGCTGCGATACTGGTGAATTAATCATCCTCGATGATGAAATCTTCCAGATCCTCGCCGACATCCGCTTCGCTCACCGTCCAGCCGACAACGCTCGCGCCCACTTTATGCACCTGGTCGCGATCGCCGCATTCGAGCCAATGCCATGGGGGCAGGGGGCGGCCTTCATCCACACGGCGATAGGCGCAGGTCTCGGGCAGCCAGTCCAGCCGGGACACCAGATCAGGCTTTAATTGCACGCAATCGGGCACGAATTTCTTGCGGTTGCGATAATCGATACAGCGCGCGGTCTGCCGATCCAGCAAACGGCAGGCGACATTGGTGCGATAGATGCGACCGGTGGTGTCGTCTTCCAGCTTGTGCAGGCAGCATTTGCCGCAACCGTCACACAGCGCTTCCCATTCTTCAGGGGCAAGAGCCGAAAGCCGCCGGCCTTCCCAGAAACGCGGACGCATCAGGCGACGAACCGCAGCAGCATCGCCTCCACCTTTTCGGCGGTCGGCTGCACGACAAATTCGACCGGCATGCCGTCCGGGTCCATCAGGTAGATGATGGCGACATGATCGTAGCTATAGCTGCCTTCGGTCGCTCCGGGTGTTTTCGATGCATATATGCGGAACGTTTCGAGCGCTGCCTGCACTTGTTCGGGCGTGCCGGTCAGGCCGATCAGGCGAGGGTGAAAATGATCGGTGAATTCCGCCAGTATTTCCGGTGTGTCGCGTTCGGTATCAAAGCTGACGAACAGCGGCTGCACCTTTTCGGCACGGGCCGGTTCTTTTGCTTCAAAGGCCTTCAGCCCGGCCGCAAGGGCGGCCGTATCGGTGGGGCACACATCCGGGCAGTAGGTGAAGCCGAAATACATCAGCCGCCATTGGCCGGCATAGGTATCCGAGGTGACAGTCTGGCCGGTTTCGTCGATCAGGGTGAAAGGCCCGCCGACGGATGCGCCGGTCAGATTGCCTTCGACGGGTGCGGGCCGCGTCTGGCTGAACGCGATATAAGCCACGACGGCCAGCACAAGAATCAGGGCCAGAGATATGACAGGAATGTTGCGGAGACGGCTGTTCATGGGCCTCCCTTATCGACTATCAGCACAATATGCGAGATGAGACAGGTTTCAGGAGATGGATAGTGCGGATGATTGACCGGAACCTCCGCGGACGCCGACCGCTTTTCCGGATGTTGCTGGTGCCAGCGATGATGTTCGCCGCATTGGCCGGTGCGACACCGGCGGCGGCGCAATTTTCCGACAGCTACCAGTTCATCAAGGCCGTGAAAGACCGCGATGTGCTGGAAGCGAAAAAATATATGGACAAGCCCGGCAGCACCATCGTGAACATCAAGGACCGGGACAGCGGGGACACGGCGTTGCATATCGTCGTTCGTCGCAAGGATGCGCCATGGCTTGCCTTTTTGCTGCAAAATGGTGCGGAAACCGAATTGCGCGACCGCGACGGCAACACGCCGTTGCTGCTGGCGGCGCGCAGCAATTTCCCGGATGGAGTCCGCCTCTTGCTGGCAGGCAAGGCTGATGTGGACGCCGCCAACAATCGCGGCGAAACGGCGCTGATTCGGGCGGTTCATGCCCGCGATCTCGCCACGGCGGAAATGCTGCTGGCAGCGGGCGCCGACCCGGACAGGCCCGATAATCTCGCTGGCCGTTCGGCCAGAGAGTATGCGGCAGCAAATCCGCGCCTTGGGCGGCTGGGCGAAGTATTGGCCAACGCGCCGGAGAAAAAAGCCGTGAAATCCATGGGACCTGCACTTTGATCAGGGCGCATGGCTGATGCTGGCGGCGGTAGCGCATAACCGCCTGCCGCTGGCGCATGATCGTCCGGCGGTGCGGGTGCGCACGCTGGTGCAGTTGCGCTGGGCGGCGATCGTTGGTCAGCTTGTAACCCTGATTGTGGTGGGGCTGGGCCTGGGTTTTCCGCTGCCCTGGGTGCCGGCGCTGGCGGCGATTGCCGCGTCCATCTCGCTCAATTTCGGGCTGGCGTGGCTGCATCGGCGACGGGATCGCATCGATGGCCGGGAAGCTGTGTTGCACCTCGGGTTCGATCTGGCGCAACTGGCGGTGCTGCTGTTCCTGACCGGCGGCCTCGCCAATCCGTTCGCATTGCTGCTGCTGGTGCCGGTCACGATTTCATCGACCCTGTTGTCTGCCCGCGCCACGGCGCTGATCCTCTTTGCTGCCTGCCTTGTGCTGGTGATCTTGTGGCATTGGTCGTTGCCGTTGCCGTGGCCTGGCGGCGACCTGAATCTGCCGCCCCTGTATCGCTTCGGGATTCTGGTAGCTATCGCGATTGGCATGGCATTTTTGTCTTTTTATGCTTGGCAGGTATCGGCGGAGGCACGCCGGCGGCAACAGGCGCTGGTGGCCACCCAGGCGGCGCTGGAACGCGAAAGCCGCATGGGCGCGCTGGGTGCGCTCGCCGCCGCTGCCGCACATGAGCTGGGCGGTCCGCTGGGAACGATCACGCTGATCGCAACCGATCTTGCCGACTCCTTGCGCGATGATCCCGAACATTGGCAGGATATCCAGTTGCTGAACCAGGAGGCCCGCCGCTGTCGCGAGATACTGGTGGGCATTGCAGAACGGGCAGAGGCGGAAGACCCGTTCCCGGCGCTCGCACCCGCTGCCCTGCTGCGCGAAGTGGTGGAACCTTATGAGCCCACGCGCGTACCGGTGGAAATTCGCGTGCCGTGGGAGCCGGGCGCAGGGCCGATGATGCGCCGTTCCCCGGAATTGTTGCATGGTCTCAGCAATCTGGTATCCAATGCATTGCGCCATGCGCGTGGCCGCGTGCAGTTGAGCGGCGGCGAGCAGGGCGATCATATCTGGTTGGCCGTCGCCGACGACGGGGCCGGTTTCGATCCTGATCTTCTGCCCCGGCTCGGTGAGCCCTTTCTGGGGCCATCGCGATCCGGCTCGGGTAGCACCGGCCTTGGCATATTCATCGCCACCACGTTGATCGAACGGACCGGCGGTCGTCTATACTTCGACAATCCCCCCGAAGGCGGCGCACGGGTGGAAGTGCATTGGCGGCGCACCGATATCGAAGGGGCGGACGGCGCTTCGGAAGGCGCCCTGAAAAAGGAAGGAACCTCCACATGACCCTGGACGAGACTCAGGAAGCCATCACTGCCCGTCCGGAATCGCGCGGCACATTGCTGCTGGCGGATGATGATAATGCATTTCGTCAGCGCCTTGCAGTTACGCTTTCGCGTAAGGGTTTTGATGTGACTGCAGCCGGCAGCCTTGCCGAGGCGCGGGAAAAGATCGGCAGCCTGAAACCGCAATATGCGGTGCTGGATTTGCGGCTGGGGGACGGCAATGGCCTCGACCTCGTAGCCGAGTTGCAGGCAGCCCGGCCCGACACGCGCGTCGTCATCCTGACCGGCTATGGCAATCTGGCGACAGCCGTCGCGGCGGTAAAAGTTGGTGCGATTGATTATCTGGCGAAGCCGGTGGACCCCGAAGACCTGATCAGCGCCCTGTTGACCCCGGAAGGCGAACGGCCGGAACCGCCCACCGAGCCGATGTCCGCCGACCGTGTGCGCTGGGAACATATCCAGCGTGTGTATGAATTGTGCGACCGCAATGTGTCGGAAACGGCCCGTCGCCTGAAAATGCACCGGCGCACCTTGCAACGCATCCTCGCGAAACGCAGTCCGCGTTAAAGCGTGCGCCGCCAGGCATCGGCCAGCAACGCGAGGCTCGCCACCAGCGACACGGCTGCCAGAAGCATGATGTAATCCCATGGGATGAGCGACCAGCGACCAATGCCGCGCCGCGCGTTGGCGATGCCGCCGAGAAGCAGCAGCGCCAGCGAGACGCCGCCAAGGATCAGGGCAGGGGTAACAGGCATAGCGAACCTGCTACTCCAGAATCAGGCGAACGTTAACCTGCAGTTCAACGGCGTTTCCGCAAGCGGGGGGCATTTGTGTCATCGGTCGGGACGACATGTGAAGACTATTGGCGTGAGCAGGTTGATCAGGGCATACGCCTGTTTAATGGCCGCCGCCACTCTGTTGAACACCGTGTCAGCGGACGCACAGATGCGCAAGGTTCCCGTACGGCATGCAAAACCTGCCGCGGCGGAAAACTGGGTTGCCGGTGAAGCAAAGAGCAGCGCCTGTATCGATACCGCCGACATTTCAGGCGCTATCGTGATGGACATCCGTACCGTCGATATCATGCTGAAAGGCGGAAGGAGATACCGGCTCAATCTTGCCAATGAATGCCCGCAACTGGGATATTATGGCGGCCTTTATTATCAGCCAACCCATGCCGGCCAGATGTGTGCCGGGCGTGATCGCATCATGGGCCGGGCGGGTGCCGCCTGCCGGGTACGTTCAATGGCAGCACTCGTCAATCGCCAGGCGAAACCCCGGTAGCATCCACTTTCGCTTTCCTTTATGGTGCGAAATGGTATAGCGGCGCCGGTCGGGCGTCTTCCTGCTCGCTGTCTTTCGCATATTTGAGGATTCATTTGCCCTTTTCCGATTTGCACCTGTCCGATTCTCTGCTGAAAGCCGTTGCAGACGCCGGCTATTCCGAACCGTCAGCAATTCAGGCCGCCGCGATCCCGCCAATATTGATGGGCCGCGACGTGATCGGAGTGGCCCAGACAGGTACAGGCAAGACAGCCTCGTTCGTGTTGCCGATGATCGACATTCTGGCGGAAGGGCGTTCCCGCGCGCGCATGCCGCGTTCGCTGATTCTGGAACCGACGCGCGAACTCGCAGCCCAGGTTGCCGAGAATTTTGAAAAATACGGGAAATATCACAAGCTTTCCATGGCGTTGCTGATTGGTGGCGTATCTTTTGGCGATCAGGACAAGGCACTGGAAAAAGGTGTCGATGTATTGATCGCAACGCCTGGCCGGTTGATGGACCAGCATGCGCGTGGCAAGATCTTGATGTCTGGCGTCGATGTGCTGGTGATCGACGAGGCCGACCGCATGCTTGACATGGGATTTATCCCCGATGTCGAGAAGATCTGCACGCTGTTGCGCCCGGACCGGCAAACGCTGTTATTTTCGGCAACCATGCCGCCGCCGATCCGCAAGCTCGCGGACAGTTTCATGGACAATCCGCGCATGGTGGAAGTTGCGCGCCCCGCCACCACCAACGAGAATATTTCTCAATGCCTGATCGCCGTGGACCCGCGCCGCAAACGTCAGTTGTTGCGCGATTTGTTGCGTGATGACGATGTGCCAAGCGCCATCATTTTCTGCAACCGCAAGACGACTGTGCGCGATCTCGCGGAAAGCCTGAAGCGCGAGCGATTTAAGGTCGGCCAGATCCAGGGCGATATGGATCAGGCCGATCGCGTGCGCGAACTGGAACGCTTTCGCGCAGGTGAAATCAGCATCCTGGTGGCGTCCGACGTCGCCGCGCGCGGCCTTGACATCAAGGGCGTCAGCCATGTGTTCAATTATGACGCGCCCTGGCACCCGGATGATTATGTCCACCGCATCGGGCGGACGGGCCGGGCTGGCGCGAAAGGTATCGCGATTACCTTCGTAACGCCGGATGATGCGGACGCCATCGCCAATATCGAAAAGCTGACGAAACAGAAAATTCCGGTACGTGAAGCGCCGGGTGCGGAAACTGTGGCCCCGGAAACGGTCAGCGATACGCCAGCACCCGCGCCATCGCGGGCCCCCAGTCGCGCACCAAGGAAGGAAACGGCTGACCGGCGTGCGTCCAGTCCCGGTCAAACTCCGCTTCCGCCGGCGGGCGACTATTCCGGCCCCGGTTTCGGGCCGGAAGGCGTGCCGGCATTTCTGCTCGTGTCCGCCCGGCACGCCGTTGCTGCGGTCGAGCCGGACGAAGATGGCGCCTAATAGTCGCTGCTATCCGGTCCCCAATCCCCTTCCGCGGGGTCGGAAAAGCGTGTGAACTCCCGGTGGAACATCATCGGCACGATTCCCGTAGAACCATGACGCTGTTTGGCCACAATGACTTCAGCACGGCCTCGAATGCGTTCAGCTTTTTGCAGCCAGTCCTGAAACTTGTCTGACCCATCCTCGGGTTTTTTCGTCTCATGATAATATTCCTCACGAAACACGAACAGCACGATATCAGCGTCTTGTTCGATCGAGCCGGATTCGCGCAGGTCGGACAATTGCGGGCGCTTGTCTTCGCGATTTTCCACCTGCCGGCTCAACTGTGAAAGTGCGATAACCGGCAAATCAAGTTCCTTGGCCAGCGTTTTCAGGCCACGGGTGATTTCACTGATTTCATTGACGCGATTATCACTTCCGCGCACGGAACCTTGCAACAGTTGCAGGTAGTCAACGACAATCATGCCGATTTTCTTCTGCCGTTTCAGGCGTCGTGCGCGGGTACGCAGGGCGGCAATCGACAGGGCAGGTGTATCGTCGATATACAGCGGCAGATCGTGCAAATTCTCGGCGGCGCGGGCGAGTTCGTTGAATTCAGCCTGATTGATCTTGCCCATTCGCAGGCTTTCCGAACTGATCTGTGCCTGTTCGGCGAGAATCCGGTTGGCCAACTGGTCGGCGGACATTTCAAGGCTGAAAAAGGCCACCGGCGCACCCGTGGAGGGTGTGATGCCGTCGCGCTCGTCCATCCTGGCGCGAAAGGCGGTAGAAAAAGCGATATTGGTGGCCAGCGCCGTTTTCCCCATCGCCGGGCGGCCCGCGAGAATAATCAGGTCCGAATTGTGTAACCCGCCCATCTTGCTGTTCAGGCCAGTCAACCCGGTGGTCAGGCCGGATAAATGCCCGCCGGTTTTCATTGCCCGCGCCGCCATATCGACCGCTTGCGCCGCGGCGGTCGCGAAAGCCAGGGTGGCCCCGGAAACCTCGCCGGTTTCCGCCACCCTGTACAGCGCCTCTTCGGCAGCCTCGATCTGCTTTAATGGCGCTACTTCCTGCGAAGTGTCGGTGGCGGCGGTGATCAGATCCTTGCCGACCGTCACGAGTTCCCGCAGCAGCGCCAGATCGTAAATCTGCGCGGCGCAATCGCGCGCGCCCAGTAAAACGGATGGATTTTCGGCCAGTTTCAACAGATATTCGACGCCACCGGCTTCAGCCAGCGCTGCGTCTTTTTCAAACAATGGCCGAAGTGTTACCGGATTGGCCAGCATATTGGCGTCTGCCAGCCGACGAACTTGCGCGTAGATGCGGCCGTGCAGTGGTTCGTAGAAATGCTCCTCGCGCAGCATCTGCATCACATCCTCGACCAGGCGATTCTCGATCAGCAGTGCGCCGAGCAGAACTTTCTCGGCCTCGATATTATAGGGCAGCGACGATGGGATGGCGTTGGGGTCGGTAGCCACCAGAGACAGGGGAGAAGATATCATTTTTCCACCATGCAACTTTTGCGCCGTCCGCGCCACTGTCAGACGCGAGCCGGTAGTGGGCGCTTCTGTGGATTAATTGCTAACCAACAGAAATTATTCTAGAATTCTACGCCCCAACGCACCGCGCCGCCCCTGTCGTCGAGATGCGCGCGATGCCCGGCATTGGCACGGTGAAACAACGTCACCTCCAGCGGACCCGCATGATAGCCCAGCTCAAGTGCCCGCTCGCGTGCATCGGGCGCAACGCTGACGAACCGGCGGTCATCTCCGGCAGCGAAGCCGAAATCCCCGCCGGTCAGGGCGCGTGGCTGCGCGATCGCCACATGCAGATAGCCAAAGGGCGCGGCATATCCCGCCAATACGGACCAGGAGCGCGACTGCAAATCACCGGCTGGCCGCAACAGGCCGCCTGTCGTCAGTTCAGGCTGGTGCCAGCCCTGGCTTGCCGCCAGGCGGAGATCGAAGGGGCCTTGGCTGAAGTCCGCCGCTGCCCCTGCTTCGAGCGTGTGCCCGCCAATCAACCCGAAGGCAGGAGACAGGCGCGTACCGAGAAATGCACCCCTTTCCCGCTCGCTGGCGATCCGGGCGCTCAATTGTAACGGCCCGGCGGGCACACCGAGCGCTGCAGCCATGCGGCTCCGCCGCGCAATGCGGTGTCCGCCTGAAGTGGCTTCATGACGAGCCACATGGTCTTCTGACGTCTCTGCGGCCACGGCCAGCCGCGCCGCGCCGAGCGGAAATTCCGCCGACACCGTTTTGCGGCCATCAACCGCTGCGTCTGCCGTGAAATGGTCGAACGCATCCGTCGCCACCAGTCCGCCAGCATGGCTGCCCGGAAGTGTTTCGCCCGCCAGTCGCCCCGTTGCCGCTGTCAGCGCAAAACCGCCGGCGACGAGCGTCAGGCGCGTCTGCCGCAACGGGTTGCGATTGCCGGCATGGGCATCCAGCCCGTCGTTTTTCCCACCGTGCACCAGCGTTTCGCGATCCGCCCGCAACGTCAGCGCGACACTGAAAGGACCGGATGCAAGACCGGTGCCTGCCTGCACCAGCGTATCGGCGGCGAGGCGACCGGCCAGCCGGCCCGGCCCTGCTGCCCGCAATGTGTTGCCCAGCGGCAACCAGTAGCGGCGGCCATAGGAATCAGCGATTCCCACCTGCCCGAGCGAGCGCGCCATACCATCGCCGAATGCAGCGCCAATGGCGCCATTGGCTGTCAGCGAGATCGGCAGGGGTGTGCCGGCGATGCTGGTGGCGCCAACCGGTGCCATCGCCGCGGCAATATCCAGGACGCCCCGCCCATAAACCGGATCGGTTCCCGGCGCACCGGCATCGCGGGCGGTCCGCAGCACCAGATCCACCAATTGCTCCGCGCTCAAATTGGTAAAGTTTTGCGCCAGCAACGCAATTGCGCCGCTCACCATCGGCGCGGCGATACTTGTTCCCGAATAAAGGAACAGCTGGCCGTTCAGGCCCGGCGTAACCACCTTTTCGCCGGGTGCGGCGATCCAGGAATCAGCGGCGGCGCCCGCGCGGTTGGAAAATTCTGATATCTCGCCCGTCGGGCCGACGGACCCGACGACGAGGGTGGTGCGCCCGGCGACGGACAGGGCAGCGGCGGGGAGCGGATCGATGCTAGCTGCGCCGTCATTGCCCGCGCCGATCACCAGCACGACCCCTGCGCGCCCCGCTTCAGCAAAGGCGGCGTCCATCGTGCTGCTGCCACCGCCGCCCAGCGAAATGTTGATGGCGCGCGCTCCCGCCGCCACTGCTTCCAGGACGCCGGTGGCAATATCGGCGCTGCCGAAGGCACAATCAGGGCAGGTGCCGACCCGGTCGGTTCGCATCACCGCCAGCGTGGCGGCGGGCGCGACGCCCACGATGCCCTGGTCATTGCGGCTGGCGGCAAGCACGGCAGCAACCGCCGTACCATGGCCATCCGCATCGGTAACTGGACGGCCCGCTCCTGTGACATCGCGACTGGCACTGTGGATTCGACCGGAAAACTCCGGGGAGGCTGTATCGATGCCCGTGTCGATGATGCCGACGGTTACGCCCTTGCCTTCAATGCCTTTGGTCCATGCCGCCAGCGCACCGGTCGCCGCCGCGGCACCGGAGCGGCGATATTCTTCGGTATCGAAATTCGTCCGGGGGGTTGGCTCGGGCGGGGCGGGCGGCGGAATGGCCGAAGAAGGCGGCGCGGGCCGGGCAGAGCTTCCGCCTCCGCCCCCACCGCCGCAAGCCGCGAGCAATAGCGCAGCCGTCATGACCATGGCTGGTTTCACGCGTCGCCCCTGTCTATAGCCTGTCATCATGCGCCCTGAACTGCTTTCCGCCACCGCGGCGTTGCACGAACGTCTGTCCCGTGTCGACACCTGGCTCTTCGATATGGACAACAGCCTGTACCCGGCAAAAGTCAATCTCTTTTCCCAGATCGACGAGCGGATGCAGGCGTTCGTCGCGCGTTTGCTCGGGCTGGAGCCGGATGCCGCCCGCGCCGTCCAGAAACGTTATTTTCACGAACATGGGACCACCTTGCGTGGCCTGATGTTGAGTCATGGTGTCGATCCGCACGAATTTCTGGATTATGTCCATGACATCAATTTTTCGGTGCTGCAGCCCGATCCGGTGCTGGCGGCGGCGCTGCACAAATTGCCGGGGCAGCGGATTGTGTTCACCAACGGCGATGTTCGCTACGCACGCCGGGTGCTCGATGCGCTTGGGATCGCAGACGCCTTCGCCGGAATTCACGATGTAGAGGCGATGGGCTGGCACCCGAAGCCCGACCCGCGCGCCTATCGCGGCCTGTGCGACCGTTTCGACGTAAACCCCGAAAATGCCTTCTTCGCCGATGATATGGCGCATAACCTGCTGCCGGCCCACGATCTCGGTATGTTGACGCTGTGGGTGAATAATGGTTCGGAACGCGGCGATCATGGCGCATCGCCCGATTTTATCCACTTTGAAACCCACGACATCACGGAATGGCTGGAGGAATTGACCAAATGACTGACCGCACCGCCTTGACCGCCGAAATCGAATCGGCCTGGGAAGCGCGCGAGACGCTTTCACCCGCAACCACAGGCGCGGTGCGGGATGCGGTGGAAACCGTCCTTGCAGGCCTGGATGCCGGCACATTGCGTGTCGCCGAAAAGATCGACGGTGCATGGGTGGTTCATCAATGGCTGAAAAAGGCGGTGCTGCTGTCTTTCCGTCTCAACGATAATGTGGTGGTGCCGGGGCCTGGTGGCAGCAACTGGTACGACAAGGTGCCATCCAAATTCCTCGGCTGGGATGCGGGGCGCTTTGCCGACGCCGGTTTTCGCGCGGTGCCGGGCGCGATCGTTCGCCATGGCGCGCATGTGTCGAAGGGCGTTGTGCTGATGCCGGGTTTTGTGAACATCGGCGCGTGGGTCGGTCCGGGATCCATGGTCGACACCTGGGCGACGGTCGGGAGTTGCGCGCAGATCGGAGCCAATGTGCATCTTTCCGGCGGCGTCGGCATTGGCGGCGTGCTCGAACCCTTGCAGGCCAACCCGACAATTATCGAGGATAATTGTTTCATCGGCGCGCGCTCGGAAGTGGTTGAGGGCGTGATCGTGGAAGAAGGAGCGGTACTGGCCATGGGCGTGTTCCTGTCCTCCACCACCCGCATCATCGACCGCACGACCGGCGAAATCTTCGTCGGGCGGGTGCCGGCATATTCCGTGGTGGTGCCCGGCACATTACCTGGCAAGCCACTGCCCGACGGTACGCCCGGGCCGAATCTGGCATGTGCCGTCATTGTCAAGCGCGTGGACGCACAGACGCGCTCCAAAACCAGCATCAACGATCTGCTGCGCGATTAACCGGTTGCGGGCGGGCAGGCTTCAGGCCTGCCTGCCGCCGGGCGTTGGCGCATCGGGAAGCGGCGGCACCGGCTGCGGCGGAGCCTGCACCGACAGTTCTGGAACATCCACCAGACCGCGCCCGACATGGCTGCGGTGATAGCCATAGCCGAAGTAAAGCAGCAGGCCAAAACCGCTCCAGATCGGCAGCACCAGCATCGCCTGAACGGGCAGCGACACATAGAGATAGATGCAGCCGAACGCCGCCAGCGGCGCGATCAGCCACACCATCGGCATGCGGAATGGCCGGTGCCGGTCCGGCGCGGTGCGGCGGAGGATCAGCACCGACACGGCGACCATGAAAAAGGCGAACAGCGTGCCGGAGTTGGAGATGTCCGCCAGCTTGCCCACAGGCAGGAAAGCAGCGGTCAAGGTGACGCCAACGCCGGTGATGGCGGTGATGATATGCGGCGTCCCCCATTTCGGATGCACGCGGGACAGTTTTTCGGGCAACAAACCATCGCGGGACATCACGAAAAAGATGCGCGTCTGGCCGAACAACATCACCAGAATGACCGACGGCAAGGATAGGAAGGCGGCGAGGCCGATCAGATTGCCAAAATTGATATGGCCCATTTCGCGCAAGACATGCGCCAATGCTTCGCGCGAACAGCCAAGCGGGGCATGACCAAGCGCCGATAGTTCGACGCAACGGTTGCCAAGCGCCGCCGAACCGGGCGCGAGCCACTCCCCGGCCGCACTGAAGACCGGCTGCGCGCCCAGCGGCGAGCCGATGACGCCGGCGGACACCAGCAGATAAAACAGCGTGCAGACGGATAGCGATCCGATCAGGCCGATCGGTACATTGCGCTGCGGGCTGCGCGTTTCTTCGGCGGCGGTGGAAACGGCGTCGAAGCCGATATAGGCAAAAAAGATAGAGGCCGCTGCACCCGAAATTCCCGCTATGCCCATCGGCGCGAAAGGCTCGAAATTCTCGCCCCGTATCGCCGGGATTGTCAGGGCGATGAACAGCGTGAGCGCCACAATTTTGATAACGACCAGCGCAGCGTTGACGCGGGCGCTTTCGGTGGTGCCCACCATCAGTAACCCGGTGATCACCAGCGCGATCGCCATCGCCGGCAAATTGATGACGCCGCCGGCAAACGGCCCGGCCACCAGCGCCATCGGCAGTTCGATGCCCCAGGCCTGTAACAACCCGACGAAATAGCCGGACCACCCCACCGCCACGGCGCTCGACGCGACCGCATATTCCAGCACCAGCGACCAGCCGACCATCCACGCCAGCATTTCACCCATCACCGCATAAGTATAGGTGTAGGCGGAACCGGAAACCGGCACCATAGCCGCCAGTTCGGAATAGCACAGAGCCGCCACCCCGCAGACAAATCCGGCGAGGATGAAGCTCAGCATCATCCCTGGGCCAGCCTTCTGGGCAGCTTCGGAGGTTAAAACAAATATTCCGGTGCCGATAACCGCGCCGATACCCAGCAAGGTAAGCTGCAGCGCCCCCAAAGATCTTGGCAATGTGCGCCCGTGTGCCGTTTGCAGAATGGCATCAAGGGGCTTTACCCGCCAGCTCATCCAGATCCTTCCCCCAATTTGCCGGAATATTCCCGCATCCGTTTTTTACTGGTTGTGGGCGGAAACTGCTTTGTCAGGCGCGCGCGGTCAAGTGCCTTGGAGGGTCATGGATTGACCAGCATCGCCCCCAATGGTCGCCCGGCGAAGATATGGGCATGTAAATGCGGCACTTCCTGATGGGAATCGGTGCCGGCATTGATCAGCACGCGATAACCGCCTTCTTCCAGCCCGAGTTCGCGCGCCACCTGGCCCACGCCCCGCCAGAAACCCCTGGTCAGATCATCGGGCGCGCTGGCGGAAAAGTCAGCCAGGCTGACATATTCGCCCTTCGGCACAACAAGAGCATGTATTGGCGCCTGCGGATTAATATCGTGGAAGGCAAGAATATGATCGTTCTCGAAGATTTTCTTGCAGGGAATTTCGCCACGCAGGATTCGGGCGAAGATATTGTTCCGGTCATAAGGTTCACCATTACGCACCGTCATGTCAGCCTCCTCGCTTTTTCGTCGATGCCGGATAATCCTTCGCGCCGCTCCAGTTCGGCAGCGACATCGGCGAGCGACAGGCCGCGCTCGCCCAGCAAAAGCAAAAGATGGAAGATCAGGTCGGCAGATTCGCCAATCAGTGCCGCATCATCCTGCGCGACCGCGGCGATGACGGTCTCCACCGCCTCCTCGCCCAGCTTTTCGGCCAGTTTCAGCCGGCCACGTGATAATTGCCGAGCCATATAACTGGCTTCGGTAGCGGACGGATCCGCGGCAAGCAAGGCGCGGCGCTCTAGGATCAGTTGCGACAGGCGGTCGAAAATATCGCTCATGCCGGGCGCACCCTCACACCCGCGCGCGTGAGCGCCGCCTTGGCGTCCGCGACAGTTGCCTCGCCAAAGTGAAACAGGCTGGCGGCGAGCACCGCGCTCGCGCCACCTTCCGTGACACCGGCAACCAGGTCGTCCAGGCTGCCCACGCCACCGGATGCGATTACCGGCACCGGCACCGCATCGCTGACGGCGCGGAGAAGCGCCAGATCATAGCCCGAGCGCGTTCCGTCCCGATCCATGGACGTCAGCAAAATTTCACCTGCGCCATGGCCCGCGACCTTGCGGGCGAAATCCACGGCATCGATTCCGGTGGCGCGGTGGCCGCCATGGGTAAAAATTTCCCAGCGGCCAGGCGCTACGGTCTTGGCATCAATGGCGACGGTGATGCATTGCTGACCGAATTGCGTCGCCAGTTCTCCCACAAGTTCCGGACGCATCACGGCAGCGGAATTGATCGACACCTTGTCCGCCCCGGCCCGCAATAATGCCCGCACATCTTCGGCGGTACGCACACCGCCGCCGACGGTAAGCGGCATGAAGCAGCGGTCGGCTGTGGCGCCGACGATGTCGAGCAGGGTGGAGCGATCTTCCTGGCTGGCGGTGATGTCCAGAAACACCAGTTCGTCCGCGCCCTCGGCATCATAGCGGGCGGCGGCTTCCACCGGGTCGCCGGCATCGCGCAGGCCCACGAACTGAACGCCTTTCACCACCCGTCCGCCGGCGACATCAAGACAGGGTATCACCCGCACTGTGGACGTCATCGGCAAGCCTCCAGTCCGGCCTCAAGCGCCAGTCGCCCATCATACAAGGCCCGCCCGGCAATCACGCCATCGATACCGGGATGGCGGCGTAGCGCGACAATATCTTCAATACCGGCGAGGCCGCCAGACGCGATCACAGGTAGCGACAGTTCCCCTGCGAGCGCCGCCGTCGCCTCCACATTGACGCCCTTCAGCAAGCCATCCCGACCCACATCGGTGAACAGCAGTGCTGCAACACCTGCGTCCTCGAAACGGCGGCCAAGATCGGCGACGGGCACATCGGAAACATCGGCCCAGCCTTGCGTCGCGACAAATCCATCGCGCGCATCGACGGCGACGACGATGCGGCCAGGCAAGGTCCGCGCCGCCTCGCGCACAAGATCCGGATCTGTGAGCGCTACGGTGCCGAGAATTACCCGCGTAACCCCAAGTTCCAGCCAGCGGTCAATCGTGGCGCGGGTGCGGATGCCGCCGCCCACCTGAACCTTCGCCGATGTGGTCTTTAAAATTGCCTCGACGGCGGCGGCGTTGCGGTTTTCGCCGGCGAAGGCGCCATCCAGATCAACGACATGCAGCCAGTCCGCACCGGCATCGGCAAACAGCCGCGCCTGAGCCGCCGGATCATCGGCATAAACGGTGGCCCGCGCCATATCGCCTTCGGCAAGGCGCACAACCTGTCCGGCTTTCAGATCAATGGCAGGGTAGAGTGTAAAAGACATCATGGCTTCCATGCGAGCCAGCGGGCCAGTAAATCGAGACCGTAGCTTTGGCTCTTTTCGGGGTGGAACTGTACGCCGAGAATATTATCCCGTTGCACGGCAGCGGTGATTGCGCCACCGTAATTGGTCGTGGCGGCGACGTCGTGCGGATCGCGCGCGGCAAGAACGTAGCTGTGGACGAAATAGGCGTATCCGGGCGAGATCAATCCACCCCTGACCGGCAGGACAGCATTCCAGCCGATTTGCGGCACTTTCAGCCCAGGCGGCTGCATGCGTTCCACTGTGCCGCCAATCCACCCCAGGCCGGAATGGACGCCATATTCATGGCCTTCATCCGCCAGTAGTTGCATGCCGACGCAAATGCCCAGAAACGGGATGCCGCGTTGGCGCACGCTTTCCGTCAGCGCCTCGACCATGCCGGGGATCGCGCGCAGCGATGTTACGCAATGACCAAAGGAGCCGACGCCGGGCAATACGATACGGCCCGCCGCACGAACATCTTCTGGCCGCGCGGTTACCTGCACGGCGTTGGCACCGGCGGCTTCGAGCGCGCGCGCTGCCGAGCGAAGATTGCCGGCCCCATAATCGATCAGCGCGACACCCATGCGATCAGACCAGTGTCCCCTTGGTGGACGGGACCGAGCCGGCCTGACGCGGATCCAGCGCCACCGCCATTTTTAGCGCCCGCGCCAGTCCCTTGAAGCAGCTTTCAACGATATGGTGGTTGTTGACCCCTTGCAAATTATCCACATGCAAGGTGATGCCGGCGGTTTGGGCGAAGGCCTGGAATACTTCCTTGAACAGTTCTGAATCCATCTGGCCCAGTTGCGGCTGGCTGAAACGCACATTCCACACCAGATAGGGCCGACCGGAAATATCCAGCGCCACGCGCGTCAAGGTTTCGTCCATCGGAATCAGCGCATCGCCATAGCGGGTGATGCCGGCGCGGTCACCCAGCGCCTTGCGCACGGCCTCGCCCAAAGCCAGCGCCGTATCTTCCGCCGTATGGTGGGCGTCGATATGGAGATCGCCCTTCGTCTCGATCTCAAGGTCGATCAGCGAGTGGCGGGACAACTGATCGAGCATATGATCGTAAAAGCCGATGCCCGTCGATATGCGGCGCTGGCCGGTGCCGTCGAGATTGACGGACACGTTGACATCGGTTTCTCCTGTTACGCGCCTGACAGTCGCGGTTCGCATATTCTGATCCTTCATCGCGCAAAAGCATGCGCCTGTATCGCTATATTCAGCGGGGGTATAGCAGCAGTCGGAACCGGTTCAACCGGTGGCTGCCACGGCCCTCTCGTCTGCGGTCAGTTCCGGTGCTTGTGGCAGGCGTAATCCCCGGTCGACCTGCAACAGTTCCGGCAGCGGCTTTTTGCCCGGGTCCACCCCCAGTTCCGGGAAACGCCGCGCCTTGCTGAGCACACGCGATTCGAGCGAACCGACAAAGGCGTTATATGCGCCCGCCGCCTCGCCGATATTTCGCCCGACGCGATTGAGATGCTCGGTCATGGTGGCAAGGCTTGCGTATAATTCCGCGCCCAGCGTGCCGATCCGCTGCGCCTCTTCGGCCATTTTTTCCTGCCGCCAGACCATCGCGATCACGCGTGCGATGGCGAGCAAATTGGTTGGTCCAGCCAACAAAATCCTCTGGTCCAGCGCCCACTGCAGCAGTTCGAGATCATTTTCGAGAGCGGCTGCAAGAAAATTCTCTCCTGGCAGGAACATGATGACGAAATCGGCGGATTTGGCAAACTGGTTCCAATAGGCTTTCTCCGCCAACCCGCGTGCATGAACCCGAACAGCCTGGGCATGCCGGCGCAGCGCCGCATTGCGGTCCGCTTCATTCTCCGCCTCGCTCGCAGTCAGGTAATCGCCAAGCGAGCACTTGCTGTCGACAATCAACTCGCGTCCGCCGGGCATCGAAATAATGGCATCCGGGCGGCGGCGGTTGCCATCGCTATCCTCACTGGAAGATTGTAACCGGAAATCAATGTCCTGGCGCAATCCCGCCATTTCCAGGACGTTGCGCAATTGCGCCTCGCCCCATGCGCCGGAGGCTTTGGCGGAGGAACGCAGCGCCGCCACGATCTTGCCAGCTTCCGCCTTGACGGCGAGTTGCCCCTGGGCCACGGCGGTCAGCTGTTCGGCGAGACCGCCGTAGGCATGCTCGCGTTTGGTTTCGATCTGCTTCAGTTCGCTTTCATAACGCCCCAGGGTTTCCCGCATGGGCCGGATCAAATCGCCCAAAGCCTGCTTTCCGGCCTCCAGGCCTTTCTCGGTTTCGGCGCGATGCAGTTTCAGCGTTTCCGCCGCCTGTTCGGTAAATTGCTTTTGTGCACCGGCCAGCGCTTCGGCGGCAACGCGTTGAAACTCGCCGCGCAACTGCGCCAACTGTGTCGCATGCGCGCGTTCGCGTTCGGCATGGGTGGCTTCCAGCGCCGCGAGATTCACCGCCAGGTCGTTTGCCCGCAAGGTGGCTTCCCCGGCGACAGCCCGCGCTTCTGCATGGCGTTCCCTGTATTGCGCGAGTTCACTCATCGCGCGGCCAAGCTGACCGGATTGATCCGTCGCTGCCTGTCGTACGGCGGCCAGATGCCGGCCCCATAGCAGCCATCCGGCGAGCAGGGCCAGAACCGGAAGCACGAGCGCTAAAACTGTCAAAAAGAAGGATTCGCCGGACATGTCAGGAACATTAGGCGAACGAATGTGGCATTGTCACCCCTGTTTTTGTGCGGGTATCGGTGGCAAGCAGATGGATGATGCCCGTTCCTGCGCCTGTTTCTGTTCCCGTCAGCGATTCGCGCGCCATCGCGCTGTTTCTGGACATGCTGGCAGCGGAACGGGGCGCTGCGGAAAATACGCTGCTGGCCTATCGCCGCGACCTCGAGCAGGCGTCGGAGCAACTTGATGGACGGCTTGCCGGCGCGGCTGTCGGGGATGTCGAGCGATTGTTCACCAACTGGGCTGACCTTGCTCCGGCGAGCTTGCAGCGCAAACGCGCAACATTGCGGCGGTTTTTCAGCTTTCTGGTGACGGAAGCAATTCGGGAGGACAGTCCGGCGTCGGGCATCGCTGCACCGGCGGGCGGACGCCGTCTGCCCAAAACCCTGTCCGCCGACCAGGTGGCGCAGATTCTCGGGATTTTGACAGAAGAAGCAGCGACCGGGGCCCCGAATGCCTTGCGGCTGCAGGCTCTGGTTGAACTGCTCTATGGATCGGGCTTGCGAGCAACGGAACTGGTGTCACTGCCACGCCATGCCATCCGCCCGCCAGAACCCTTTGCCATTATTTGTGGAAAGGGCGGGAAGGAGCGTATGGTGCCCCTGTCCGCGGCGGCGCTTGCGGCTGTGACCCGTCATATGGAGCATGTGCCAGCCGAAAGCCGCTGGCTGTTTCCGTCGCGCAAGGGACATTTATCCCGCATCCGGCTATATCAACTGGTGCAGGAACTCGCCGCGCGTGCGGGCATCAATCCGGCACAGATATCGCCGCACGTCCTCCGTCATGCGTTCGCCACCCATATGCTGGCGGGCGGGGCTGATTTGCGCAGTCTGCAGATGCTGTTGGGGCATGCCGACATCAGCACCACGGAGATTTACACCCATGTCGATAGCAGCAGGCTGGCGAAAACGGTGAACCGGTTGCACCCGTTGGCAGACGAAGGACGGAGCGGGTGAGCGCCCCGTCGATTTTTGACGGGGCGCTCATCCTGGGGGGCGGGCCGGCGGGAGCAGCGGCTGCGATCCAGTTGGCGCGGGCCGGACGGGCAGTGCAGGTCTGGGAACGGGAGCCGCATCCGGTCCATCGTCCCTGTTGTGGCGTTTTGTCTCCGACTGCACAAAAAATTCTTTCAAATCAGGGCATAGACCTGAACGAGCTGAGCGCGGCTTCCGCCGCATTTCTGCACATTGTTACGGATTCGGGTGCGCGCCGCGTGCCGCTGGGTTTGGAAGCCCGCATGTTGACGCGCCATCGGCTGGATGCGGCGCTGCTCGATCGGGCGCAGGAAGCGGGCGCGGATGTACGGCGCGGTGTGGTCTTTCGCGGTATTGGCGAGGATGGGGCGGTGCTGTCCGGTCATGGTGCATTACGCCCGGCGACGCTGCTGGTGGCGACCGGGCTGGAGGGAGCTCCCGGCCTTCTGGCGCCGCCCATCCTGCGCGACAATCGGATAGCGTTTCAGAGTTTATGGCGTTTGCGCCCGGCGGCACGCACGGCATGTCAGGGGCAGATCGAGTGGCTGTTGTTCGATGGCGGATATGCGTTGTTGCATCTGGTGGAGCGGGAAGCCGCCAGCCTCTGTGTCATTGTTTCTTCGGCCCGGCTGGCGACAGTGGGTGGCGGGTTTCAGGCATTGATCGCAGCGATTGCGGCCGAGGTGCCATTGCTGGCGCAGCGACTGGAAGGGGCGGTGCCGCTGGTTAATCGACCCCGGATTCTCGATGGCCTGCCGCTACCGGGTTTTTATCGCCCCGACGCGGATACATTGCGGCAGGTCTGGCGGGTGGGTGAGCAGGTGGCGCGATTGCCGCCGGGAATCGGCGATGGACTGGGGCTGGCACTGCTGGGGGCGCGTATGACCGTGCGCGCGCTCTTGACAGGGGAAACGCCGTTAATCTGCCAGCGCCGTATTGTGCGCCATAGCCGGAGTGTCATGCGTCACAGCATCTGGCTGGATAAACATTTGCCGCAGAATGCCGCCGGACGACGGGCAATGCTTCGGCTCATGAACGTGCCGGGAATCGCGCCGCTGGCGACACGTCTGACGCGATTGAAAGCTCCGGGCGGGATCTAGCCCGTGCGATTTGCCCCGACGATCGGGCTACCGACCGTCGGGATTAAAATTTTAGCTCAGATGGCGGGCGAGATGCTTGTTCATTTCGAACATGGTTACGCTGTCGACCCCGAAAACCGGCTTCAGCTTGGCATCGGCATTGATGCGGCGACGGTCCTTCGGATCTTGCAGATCGTTGGCCTTGATATATTCCCACATCTTTTTCACCACTTCGCCCCGGGCAAGCTTTTCCGGGCCGACGACAGCGGCAAGCTCCGCCGAGGGCGTGAGCGGTGTTTGCAAGGCGTTGGGTTTCTTTTCAGCCATATTATTCCCTCTCCAGGGCTGGCGTCCGCTTGATGGGATGGCCGGCAGCCGCGTTGTGGATGTCCCTGCCTCACCTTGAGGAAGGAAGTGGGGACTTCCTTTCCAACTCCAGGCGATTCCGTCAAATGCGAAAACAGATATTTGGCGCCAATATTAACGATTTCGTCCCGAAGTGGAGTAATCTCGTATCATTTTGCGATCAGACGGCGCTTTTCAGCGCATCCACCAGATCCGTACGCTCCCAGCTGAACCCTCCGTCAGTGTCCGGATCACGACCGAAATGACCATAGGAAGCAGTGCGTTCATAAATGGGCCGGTTGAGCCCGAGGTGCAGCCGGATGCGCTTGGGCGTCAGGCCGATGATCTGCGGGATCACCTGTTCCAGCCGTTCCTCCGTTACGTCCTGGCCCGTGCCATGCAGGTCGACATAAAGGGACAGCGGCTCCGAGATACCAATGGCATAGCCCAGCTGGATCGTGGCGCGCCGCGCGAGACCGGCGGCGACGATATTCTTGGCGAGATAGCGGGTAATATATGCGGCGGAACGGTCCACCTTGGTCGGGTCCTTGCCGCTGAACGCGCCGCCGCCGTGCGGGGCGGCCCCACCATAGGTGTCGACGATGATCTTGCGGCCCGTCAGCCCGGCGTCGCCGTCGGGTCCGCCGATTTCAAACAGTCCGGTGGGATTAACGAATATGGCGTCGTCGTTTTCAGGCATCCAGCCGGCGGGCAGGGTGTCGGCCATCACGTCCTTGATGAATTCGCGCAGCTTCGCCTGATCGTAGCCGCGCATATGCTGATGGCTGACGACCAGCTTCGCGGCTTTCACCGGTACGCCATTTTCATAAGCGAGCGTTATCTGGCTTTTGGCGTCCGGCTCCAGGAAGGAGGCTTCGCCGTTATGGCGCAGGGCTGCCAGCCGTTCCAGGATCTTGTGGCTGTAATAGATGGGCGCGGGCATCAGTGCCGGGGTTTCATCGGTGGCATGGCCAAACATGATGCCCTGGTCGCCCGCGCCTTCGTCCTTGTTGCCGGCTTCGTCGACGCCGACAGCAATATCGGCGGATTGTCCGTGCAAATAGCTTTCGAAATGCGCACGCTGCCAATGGAAGCCATGTTGCTCATAGCCGATGCGGCGAACAACACTGCGTACGGTTTCCTCGATCTCGTCGTTCGTCGGTTCGGCCCCGCCACGCGCGTTTACTTCACCCGCCAACAGGATGCGGTTGGTCGTTACCATTGTCTCGCAGGCGACACGCGCTTCGGGGGAGCGGGACAGGAACAGATCGACGACGGCGTCCGAAATCTGGTCCGCAACCTTGTCGGGGTGGCCTTCGGACACGGATTCTGACGTGAAGATGTAATTGCTACGCGACATGGAAACCTCCCGAACCTCGGCGACAACCGTTGTTCGCTAGCCGCTATCTACCCGCCTGGCAAGAGATATAAAGAGATACTTATGTCTTTCTATCGTGCCGCCGCGCCATCAGACTGCCGCCGGCAAACAGGAGCAACGCCATCAGTCCAGGTGCGAGTAGCCCCATGTGGGCAAAAGGCGTGGCGGGCAGCGGAGCCGGCAGACGAACCGTTTCCGCCACCGCCATATGTGCCGGCAACACGGCGAGATTTTCGCCGCGTGGCCCGATCAGGCCCGAAATGCCTGTCGACGTGACCCGCACCAGAGGCAGCCCCTCCTCGATTGCGCGCAAACGCGCCTGGGCATAATGTTGTGGGGGGCCGGAGGGGCCGAACCAGGCATCGTTGGATACGGTAAGAATCCAGCCTGGCCGCGGTTCACGCGTGACGACGGCGCCAGGAAAAATAATTTCATAACAGATAGCCGGGCCAACGGCAGGCAAGCCCGGAAGATTCATGCTTTTCGGGCCGGGACCGGGCCAGAAGTCCAGCACGCCGGGCACCAGACGTTGCAGACCCAGCGGTTCGGCGAACGATCGTAGCGGCAAATATTCGCCGCCCGGCACCAGATGCGCCTTGTCGTAGCGGGAAAGGATATGTCCGAGATTATCCAGCACATACAGACTATTGCGCGCGCCGATGGCTGTGCCCCTTTCGTCACGCTCGATAGCGATACCACCCGTCAGCAACAGTTGGCCCGATTGCAGCGGTGCGGTGATATCCCGGGCCAGCGTCGGGTCTTCGTGCAGCGGGTATTCGATCGCGGCTTCCGGCCAGATAATCGCATGAACCGCAGGATTTTCCCGCAAGCCTTTTACCGTCAGAGCCATCAGACGGTCGATGGCATCATCCGGGCCGGTGGCGGCGTGTTTCTCCGTTTGCGACATATTGGGTTGCACAAGCAACAATTCGGGCCCGGCTGGCGCGGGAAGAGGAGGGCGGGCGCGCGGCACAACCAGGGCAAGGAAGAGCAACAGCGGAAATACGCCAACCAGCAACCAGCGCCCTTGCTCGCCGCGCGCGGCGAGCAGTGCGGCGAGACTGCCGGCGGCCAGCACCATCAGCCCCGAGAGGCCGCTGGCCCCGATGATCGCCGCCAGCGCCGCGACTCCTTCCAGCTGCAGCCAGGGCGCGCCAAGGGGATTCCATGGAAAGCCGGTGAACAAAATGCCGCGGACAATTTCCATCAGCATGAAAAAGCCGGCAAAGATCAGCGTCAGCGGCACGAGGCGCGAGGTGGTTCGCCGCGCTGATAAAGCCGCCGCTGCGGGATAGAGCGCCATCAGGAGCGCAAGTGCGCCGACCGCCAGATAGCCGAACGCGGCTGGCATTGCCGCCTGAAAGGTGAAGGCGGTGGCGATCCACGAGAGCCCAAGCGCAAAATGACCGACGCCAAAGGCAAATCCGCTGAGGAAAGGATGTCGCCCGCCCGCAAGCAACAACAGCAACGTTGCCACCCCGATAATGGGTGCCGCAACCGTTTCATAAGGCGCAAAACCCAGCGCCGACACCAGACCGGCGAACAGGGCGACCAGTACCAGGGTCAGCCGATTCCAGCCGGCGATACGGGTTAGCAGCAGATTATCCATGGCAAGCGGCCATAGCCGGATGCACCCCATGTCGCCAGATACCCTGCCGGTTGTACTTGGACGCAGCGGTCATGGACTGTAACAGGGCAGTCATGCTTGCTCCTGCTATTATCCTTGTGCGTCCGCAACTCGGCATGAATATCGGTATGGTCGCCCGCGCGATGGCGAATTTCGCGCTGGATGATTTACGGCTCGTGGCCCCACGCGATGGCTGGCCCAATCCCGATGCCGGTCCTGCTGCCGCTGGCGCAGATCATGTGCTGGAACGGACAACGGTGTATGAGGATGTCCCGGCGGCGCTGGCCGATTGCACCTCGGTCTTCGCCACCACTGTCCGCCCGCGCGAACTTGTGAAACCGGTGGTATCGCCGCGCGCGGCGGTGGCGGAAATCCGTCGCCAGTCGTCGCGGGGTTTGCGTAGCGGCATATTGTTCGGTCCGGAGCGCTCGGGCCTGACGGCGGATGATCTGGCCACGACCGGTGCCATCATCACCTGTCCGGTCAATCCGGATTTCGGTTCGCTCAATCTGGCGCAGGCAGTTCTATTGGTCGCCTATGAACATTTTCAAGCCGATCCGCCGGAAACCCCGACCCCTGCTGGCGATCCGCCCGCAACCCATGGCGAGGTGTCCGGCTTGATCGGGCATCTGGAGGCAGAACTGGAAGCCGCCGGCTATTTCCATGTTCCTGAACGCGCACCCGCAACGAAACGGATGCTGGCGCATTTGTTGAGCCGGCACGGATTTGCCGCGCAGGAGATACGCACCCTGCGCGGCATCATCCGGTCTCTGGCAGAGCACCGCCAGAGACGGCGCTGATCGGTAAACCCGCTCAGCCCTTTTCCGGCATGTTCGGGATCGTGTAGCCTCTGCCCCAGATTGTTTCTATCACATCCGGTGCGCCAGCATCGGCCAGCTTACGTCGCAGTTTGCAGATAAACACATCGATGATTTTCATCTCTGGCTCGTTACGGCCACCATATAGATGTGCGAGGAACATTTCCTTCGTAACCGTCGTCCCGCGTTTCACCGCAAGATATTCGAGGCAGGCATATTCTTTCCCCGTTAGCGGCACGACCTGGCCATGGACTGTCGCGCGATGCGCGGAGAGGTCGATATGCAGCGGCCCCATCTCGATTTCCGTTGGCGTGGATACGCGCGCACGCCGCAAGATCGCATGGATACGAGCCATCAGCTCATTGTTGTGAAATGGCCGGGTGATGAAATCATCGGCGCCATCCAGCAGGCCCGCAATCCGGGCGTCCACGTCATCATCGCCTGAAATAATGATGATCGGTGTTTCGGGCCGCGTCTGCCGGATCTTGTGCAAGACGGTCTGGCCGGCCATATCCGGCAGGGCGAGGTCCAGCAACACGAGGTGAAAGGCCCAGGCCCGCACCAGATCTATCGCTTCCTCGCCCAGATTGGTCGTGTAAACGATGAATCCCGCGTCTTCCAGCATCGCGGATAGCGCGTCCGCCAGCGGCCGGTCATCCTCGACCATGAGAATGCGCGTGGCCTGGTCCGGAGCTGAAAAACGGCTCCGGTTCTGGGACGGGGCGGGGCGGGTGCTCGTCCGGCTTCCCTGCGCCGGGATGCGTCCTTCCGAAGTGCGCGGCGAGTCGTTATCCCGATGTGCAAGATCTTTCGGGTGGGCGCCAGCACTATCTTCCTGCGCCGTTGTCACCCCTGAAGGGCGGCGATTATCCTGGTCGTTCATCGGGTTACCTCCGGCTGGCGCTGCGGGCGCCCTGGTATGACGCCGTGTTTTTATCGTCATGATCTTCGCCCTGCCTGGACGTCGAAAGTTCCCGATACAGCTGGATGCGGGTGACACGCAGGCCAGGTACACCGGCCCTGTCGATCGCCTGCTGCCACAATTCCAGTTCTTCGGGCGAAAGGCGGTACCGCTGACAGGCTTCCGCAACACTCAAAAGCCCGCCGTTGATCGCCGCGAGAACTTCGGCCTTGCGACGGATCACCCACCGCCGCGTATCCGGCGGCGGGAGATCATCCATTGAAAGCGGCTCCCCAAAAGGCCCGGGCACCGTATCCCGCAGCGTTGCAGCATGTTCTTCCCGAGGAAGGTCGGCCTCAACGGAGCGGTCGCGATTCGCACTTTTCCCCGAGTACTGCGAATGGCCCTGTGCAAATCTCCCCTGGCCCCTGAATTCGGGTAGCAGATTCATGTGTAACCCCCAATCTACAAACGCAACAAAACAAACATACAATGGATAAATCATGATGTTAGCGCCGGCAGTCCTGGGACTTCCAGGTAACATCACGCTTCTTTCCAGCCCCTGTTCTCAAGATGACAGAAGATGAAGAAATTTACCACCGTAAATATGACCAAATGTATATCTTGTTACCTTTCTAAAAAATGAATAATTGGCAGTAATTTTAAATAATGATCATTAACTATAACGTGAATGCATAGATGTCATGCATCGGACACATCAGGTTGAGGCTGCATTGCGCAGGCCGGGATTCATCACCAAATAAACCAGTTATTGCTCTCTCTTCAGGATACGGCAGCTTGCAACGTTCCTTGCGTGCCCCTAGATGGATGCACGCGCGATTGAGGTAAATTTCCGTGAATCATTGCAGCCCGTCTCCGCCGGTGGACCTGGCAACGGACACGGTGCACACCACAGATCATCGATTGGCTTTGCCCCCTGCGGGCAGCCGGGTTGTCGTCGCCATGTCAGGCGGGGTCGATTCGAGCGTTGTCGCAAGTCTCGCACATGCGCATGGCTGCGAAACCATTGGCGTTACCTTGCGGCTTTCCGACGACGAAGCAGCGCCCAAACGCGCGGGCAGTTGCTGCGCCGGATCGGACATTGCGGATGCGCGCGCCGTGGCGGACGCCAGAGGTTTTGCACATTATGTTCTCGATTATGCGTCGGCTTTTCGCGCCGATGTGATGGAGGATTTCGCGGATCAGTATCTGGCTGGCCGTACGCCCGTGCCCTGCATCAGTTGCAACCAGACGGTGAAGTTTCGTGATCTGTTGCAGGTGGCGGACGATCTGGGCGCAGATTTTCTACTGACCGGCCATTATGTCCGGCGGCTCGACGGGCCGGAGGGCGCCGAACTGCATCGCGCTGTCGATCCCGCCAAGGATCAAAGCTATTTTCTGTTCGCCACCACGCAGGCGCAACTGTCGCGCCTGGGGTTTCCGCTGGGCGGACTGGACAAGCCTGCCGTGCGGCGCATGGCCGAATATTTTGGCCTGAGAGTGGCGGGGAAGCCCGACAGCCAGGATATTTGCTTTGTGCCCGGTGGCGATTATCGTGCCGTTGTCCGCCGTTTGCGGCCGGAAGCGGACCGGCCCGGCGATATTGTGGATACGGAAGGCCGGGTGCGGGGCCGGCATTCAGGCCTGATCGGCTATACCGTCGGCCAGCGGCGCGGGCTGGAAATCGGCGGGCTGGCGGAGCCCCTGTATGTGGTGCGACTGGATGCCGCAACGAACAGGGTCATCGTCGGGCCGCGCGCGGCGCTGGCGGTATCGACCGTGTTTCTCGATTCGCTCAATTGGCTGGCATCCGCGCCGCCAGCCGGGCTGTCCGTACAGGTGAAGCTGCGTTCGCTCGCACCGCTGGTGGAAGCGCAGCTGTTCGCGGAGGGCGCGCACGCGCGGCTGGAACTGGCGTCACCGCAATATGGCGTGGCGCCCGGCCAGGCAGCGGTAGCCTATGAGGGCAGCCGGGTGCTGGGTGGCGGCTTTATAGCCGCCACGCGCTGATCTTTATTTCGCCAGCAGGGTTTCCAGCCATTTGATCGAATAATCGCCGCTGATGAAGTCCGGTTCGTCCAGTAACCGCATGTGCAGCGGCAGGGTCGTGTTGATCCCGTCGATCACCATTTCCTCCAGCGCGCGGCGCAGACGCTGCAACGCATCGGCGCGGGTATCGGCATGTACGATCAGCTTGGCTACCAGACTGTCATAATAGGGCGGCACGACATAATCGTCGTAGAGCGCCGAATCGATGCGAACCCCCGGCCCGCCCGGTGCATGGAACAGGTGGACCCGTCCGGGTGAAGGGGCAAATGTCTGCGGGTTTTCGGCATTGATGCGACATTCAATCGCATGGCCGGAAAAGCGCACCTGATCCTGGGTAACCGACAGCGGGTGCCCCGCCGCCACCATGATCTGTTCGCGCACGAGATCGAGCCCGGTCAGCATTTCCGTTACCGGATGCTCCACCTGCAGTCTGGTGTTCATCTCGATGAAGTAGAACTCACCATCTTCCCAGAGAAATTCGATGGTGCCCGCGCCGCGATACTGCATCTTCGCCATGGCGTCGGCGCAGCGCGTACCCATGCGCTGGCGATCCGCGTCGCCAAGCGCGGGGGAGGGGCTTTCCTCAAGCACTTTCTGGTGGCGGCGTTGCAACGAACAATCCCGCTCGCCCAGATGAATGGCGTTGCCCTTGCCGTCACCGAAAATCTGGAACTCGATATGGCGCGGGTTTTTCAGATATTTTTCGAGATAGACGGTATCGTCCGCAAAGGCTGCCCGCGCTTCGTTGCGTGCCTGCTGAAAGGCACCTTCCAGCATGGCGGCGTTTTCCACCACCTTCATGCCGCGCCCGCCGCCGCCGGATGCGGCCTTCACCAGCACCGGATAGCCCAGATGTCCGGCGATCTCGCGCGCTTCCTCCACAGTTTCCACGGCCCCGTCCGAGCCCGGCACCAGAGGCAGGCCCAATTCGCCGGCGGTGCGTTTGGCCGCGACCTTGTCTCCCATCACGCGGATATGATGCGGGGACGGCCCGATCCACGCGAGTTTATGCTCCTCGACAATTTCGGCGAAGCGGGCGTTTTCCGAAAGAAAGCCATAGCCGGGGTGGATGGCGTCGGCCTGGGCGATTTCCGCCGCTGCGATGATATTGGGGATGTTGAGGTAGGAATCGGAGGCTGTCGGCGGGCCGATGCATATGGTCTCATCCGCGAGGCGCACATGCATGGCGTTGGCGTCGGCGGTCGAATGAACGGCGACAGTGCGGATGCCGAGATCACGGGCAGCGCGATGGATACGCAGCGCGATTTCACCACGATTGGCGATCAGGATCTTGCCGAAGGGCGGTTTTTTCATTGAGAGGGCGGGCCGCTTATTCGATGATGGCCAGCGGCTGGTCAAACTCGACCGGCTGTTCGTTGGTGACCAGAATAGCCTTCACCGTGCCGGCACGCGGCGCGATAATAGGATTCATCACTTTCATCGCCTCGACGATCAGCAACGTATCGCCCTGCGCCACCGTCGCCCCTTCCCGCACGAATGCGGGTGATCCAGGATCGGGCGAGAGATAGGCGGTGCCAACCATCGGCGATTTGACTGCGCCCGGATGTTCCGGGGTTACGGCAGGGACGGCGGCAGGTGTAGCCGGAGCCGCGACTGCGGGCGGCGGCGCCTGCACCGCAACGCTCGTACCCTGGCGCGCCACGCGGATGGCGCGGTCACCATCTTCTACCTGGATCTCGGTAAGGCCGGTTTCGTCGAGCAAAAGGGCGAGTTGGCGGACGAGTTCCACCTCTACGCGCATCTTTGTTTCCGCGCCGTCCGCCGGTTTATCCGCCATTGTTTTCGGTGTCCTGTGCAAAAATTAACTTCAGGCGCGCCTCTGCCTCATCCCGGCGGCGGCGTCCAGCGCCAGACGATAGCCCCCGGCGCCAAAACCCTGGATAACCCCGGCGGCAACCGGGCTTATATGGCTGATATGGCGAAAAGATTCCCGGGCCGCCGGATTCGACAAATGCACTTCGATTACCGGCACCGTTATGGCGCTGATCGCGTCGCGCAGCGCAATCGAGCTATGCGTATAAGCGCCCGCGTTCAGGATCACCGCCAGCGCCTCTCGCCGTGCCGCCTCGTGCAGCCAGTCGATCAGATGGCCTTCGTGGTTGGATTGCCGCAGATCGACGGCAATGCCCAGTTTCTCCCCATGGCCGACCAGCATTTCGGCAATATCGTCCAACGTGGTCGAGCCATAGATTTCCGGTTCGCGCGTGCCCAGCAGATTGAGGTTGGGGCCATTCAACACCATCACATAATCGCTCATGGGCTGCGCCATCACTGATCTCGCCTGTTCAAATCACTGAAAGCCGCGTCTATAGAGCAGCCATGTCCATTGCCATAGTCCTGAATGGAGAGCCGCGCCCGGCGGTTCCCGGTTCCACCATCGCCACACTCGTCGCCGAACTCGGGCTGGAGCCGGAGCGGGTGGCGGTTGAACGCAATCTGGAAATTGCGCCGCGTTCGCAATGGGGAGAGCTTGTGCTGGCCGATGGCGACAAGCTGGAAATCGTGCATTTTGTGGGCGGCGGCCAAAGCGATGACAGTTGGGAAGTGGCCGGGCGGCGGTTCAACTCGCGGCTGATCGTCGGTACCGGAAAATATAAGGATTTCGCTACCAATGCCGCCGCCGTTGCGGCCTCGGGCGCGGAAATGGTGACGGTGGCGGTGCGCCGGGTTAACGTAACAGATCGCTCGCAGCCCTTGCTGACCGACTACATCGATCCGAAGAAAATCACCTATCTGCCCAATACCGCCGGCTGCTATACCGCGGAAGATGCCATGCGGACCTTGCGGCTCGCGCGCGAGGCCGGCGGCTGGACTTTGGTGAAGCTGGAAGTCCTGGCGGACCAGAAAACCCTGTACCCGGATGTGGTGGAAACGATACGCGCCACGGAAATCCTGGCCAGGGAAGGCTTTCAGGTGATGGTCTATACGACGGACGATCCTGTCACGGCGCGGCGGCTGGAAGATGCCGGTGCCGTCGCCATCATGCCGCTTGGTGCGCCCATCGGTTCGGGCCTTGGTATCCAGAATCGCATCACCATCCGGCTGATCGTCGAGCAGGCGAAGGTGCCGGTGCTGGTCGATGCCGGAGTCGGCACGGCTTCTGACGCGGCGATTGCCATGGAACTCGGCTGCACGGGCGTATTGATGAATACGGCGATCGCCGAGGCGCGGGACCCTGTCCGTATGGCTGGCGCAATGCGCGCCGCTGTTCAGGCCGGACGCGATGCCTACCTTGCGGGCCGCATGCCCGTGCGGCGCTACGCCGATCCGTCCAGCCCGCTGGCGGGGCTGATTTAAAGGTACATGAGATTACCTGGCTCGGGTTCGAAACCCGTGAGCCTTGTGCATTCGGTCAGTGCAAAATGGTCGGTCATCCCGGCGATATAATCGCCGACGTGACGGCCTTGTTCCATGGGTTCCGCCGGCCACTCCTCGCGCCAGCGCTCCGGCAAACTTTCCGGATGGTCGAGGAGATAGCCGAACATCAGGCTGACCGCCGACTCTGCAGGTGTGCGCATCTGCATCACCTGTGGGTGGCGATACATTTTCTCGCGCAGATATTGCCGCAGTGGCGCAATACCTTCGGTGAGGCTTGCCGGAAATCGCGCCAGTGGCCGACCGGCCCGGCGCACGGCATCCACATCTTCGGGTTCGGCCTCTGCCAGCGAGGCGCGGGTTTCCGCCAGCAGTCCTTCCACCATCACGCCAATCAGTTCGCGAATCAGTTGTGGCGCCAGCCGGCGCATACGCGTTTCGACTGGCCAGCGGCGGCGAACCTCGCTCCAGATATCGTTCAGCAGCGGCACGGTAGCCAGCGCTTCTTCCAGCGATAAAATCCCGGCACGCAGTCCGTCGTCGAGGTCATGGGCGTTATAGGCGATATCATCCGCCAAAGAGGCAATTTGTGCTTCCAGGCTGGCGTGGGTGTCCAGTTCCAGCGGGTGAGCGGCATCATAGCCGGCCAGCGCCCATCCGGGGCTGGAAACCGGTCCATTGTGTTTGGCCAGTCCCTCCAGCGTCTCCCAACTCAGGTTCAGCCCCTCGAAATCGGGGTTGCGCGATTCGAGCAGGGTCAGCACGCGGACCGTATGGCCGTTGTGGTCGAAGCCGCCGAAAGGGGCCATCGCCGCGGTCAGCGCATCTTCGCCGGCGTGGCCGAAGGGCGGGTGGCCAATATCGTGCGCCAGCGCCAGAACTTCCGTCAGATCTTCTTCGAGTTTGAGTGCCCGGGCCAACGTCCGTCCGATTTGCGCCACTTCCAGGCTATGGGTCAGGCGCACGCGGAAATGGTCGCCATCGGGGGCAACGAACACCTGGGTTTTGTGCCGCAAGCGTCGAAAGGCGGTGGCGTGAATCAACCGGTCGCGGTCGCGCGCAAACGCCGTACGCAGGCGGGAGGGTGGCTCCGGATAAAGTCGCCCCCGGCTGTATGCAGGATCAGCCGCCCAGCGCGCCAGTTCCATTATCCGCGTCCGCGATAGGGCGGTACCGCCTGATCCGGAAGCCACAAGCCTGCGGGCGGCGGCCCCGATTGCCAGAATACATCGATCGGAATTCCGCCGCGCGGATACCAGTAACCGCCGATTCGCAGCCAGTGCGGCGCCATTTCATCGAACAGCCGTCGTCCGATACCCACGGTACAATCTTCATGAAAAGCAGCATGATTGCGGAAACTGGACAGAAACAGCTTCAGCGATTTCGATTCGACGATCCGCTCGCGCGGGGCGTAATCGATCACCAGATGCGCGAAATCGGGCTGGCCGGTGACGGGACAAAGCGACGTGAATTCCGGCGCTACAAAGCGCACCGCATAAAGCGCATCGCCATGAGGATTCGGCGGATAATCGAGAACCGCTGCTTGCGGAGAGGCGGGCAGGCCGGAAGACTGGCCCAGGTGCAAAGGGTCAAATACCATAAACGTCGCGTTTACTCTGCTGTGGTCTTGAAACCAAGCCCCGATGCTGGTAACTGCCGCCAACCTGCGAGGGTATGCCGCTTTAGCTCAGTTGGTAGAGCACATCATTCGTAATGATGGGGCCAGGTGTTCGAGTCACCTAAGCGGCACCATACCTCCATAAGCCATTGATGCAGATGTAAATCATTGTAAAACAGGCATTTATCGGCGGCGTGTGCTACACCTGCGGCAAGGAAGCCGTCATGAGTCTGTATTTCGCTTCATGCGGTCGCGGGCGGTCTTGCGCAGCCGGTTCCTGGCAATCGTCACGTGGACGGTGATGCCTTCGGCGTCCCATGCGTAGCTTATCTCGCCGCCCAATCTACTCTTGACGGTGCTGCGCGCCAGTAATGTGCCAAATCCCTCCGACGCAGGCCGTCCCGTTAACGGGGGGCCGCCGCGTTCGGTCCAGGTCAGGTGCAGTTGTTCGCCGGAGATGTTCCAGCGTACCTCGACCCGACCGCCCGGCGCAGAGAACGCGCCATATTTGGCGGCATTCGTTGCCAGTTCATGCACCAATAATGCGAAGCCGGTGACCGCGTCGGTATCGATCAGGATTTCCGGCCCGTCAAGAAGCATGGCGGATACCTGCCCGGCGTCGGCGAAGGGCAGGATCATGGATCGCAACAAATCTTCCAGCGTAGCGGGCGCGTCACTGTTCGCCACACCCAGCGTCAGCCCGTGCGCCTTCGCCAGTGCATTCAGACGTGCGCTGGCGTTACTGGCCATGGCGGCGGGTGTCTCGGCGTGACGGGCGCTCAGGGTGACCAGTGCGCCGGCAAGCGCGAACAGATTTTTAACGCGGTGGTTCATCTCCCGCAGCAGCAAGGATTGCTGGCTAAGCATCCGGCGTTCTTCGGTGATTTCACGCGCGATTTTGAATGCACCTGTCACGCGTCCGTTGGCGTCGGTAATCGGGGAGATGATTATGGAGGTATCTATCGGCTGGCCGTTCTTGTGCTGCCGGATCGTGGTAAAATTTTCAACGCGCTCGCCACGGCGGATGCGTCGAATAATTTCTTCTTCTTCGGACAAAAGGCTTGCCGGAATCAGGCGGGTGATCGACTGGCCCAGCATTTCCTCCGCCGTATAGCCGAACAATCGTGCCGCGCCATCGTTCCAGCTGTTAATGATGCCGTTCAGATCCTTGCCGATGATGGCGTCCCGGGAGGTCTCGACTATCGCCGCAAGCGCGCGCTGGTCTGATGTTTCCCGGTCGGTACGCTGCTCGGCAAGTGTGCTGACAACGCCGGAGACTTCTCCGGCACGATTAAACTGGAGGGCAGGGCGTACCGACACCAGCGCCCGCGTCCCGTTCGGGCGCTCGACAATCACGTCCGAAACCGGATCGGCGCAGCGCTGCAGCAATCCGAGTGCGGCAGGCGATTGCGTGTGCGACATGGGCCGACCGTCCGGCCAGTATAATCGCCAAGCGCCGTCCCAATGGTCATCCGCAGTCGGGGTCCGGCCCCAAAGATCTTCGGCCGCGTTATTGAACCACAGAATTTGACCACCTGTATCTATTGCATAAAGCGGAACGGGCAGGGTTTTGACGATCATCTGCCAGTCAGTATCGCTCACTGTCGCAGTGACGCCTTGGTTGTAATTCACAGGATCCTTCTGCTCGCCCTGCATCGCGTGTCTCCCGCCCCGGCGCTGGCACCATATTGCAATGATGCGAGCGCCGCCAGCGGAAGACAAGGACAGTAATGCACGGTAACCAAATCGAACCAGACGCCCCTGCCTAGACGCCCCTGCCACGTAGCATGGACATCACCAGTCCGATGACAAACAGCGCCAGGAACACAAAGAACAGAATTTTGGCTATTCCGGCAGACGCTGAAGCTATTCCGCCAAAGCCGAAAATCGCGGCAATAATGGCGACTACCAAGAATGTCAGAGCCCATCCGAGCATTGTTTATCTCCTGCAATAACGGTCACATAACACCGGCGAACCACCATTGTTCCCCGGTAAACGCACATGGTTCACAAGACAGTCTCAGACGGATTCGGGGACAGGAAGTTCCAGCATGACGCTGCCGGTTTCCGGGCCACTGTCAAAGGAAGCCTTGCCGCCCAGCTGTTGACCGATGGCGGCCAGCAGCCGGCGCACATAGGCGCGATCTTCTGTTCCGGTGCCGGCGTTGTCCGTCACGGAAACCGTCAGCCTGTTGACGTTACGCGCAAGCGTTGCCTGGATGTGCACGGGTCGTTGGCATTTCGCGCCGCGTCGCATCGCGTCGGACAGGGCCTCCACCAGCCAAAGGGTCAGCGGGATGGCGCGATCGATATCAAGGGAGACGGCGGCGACGTCGCAATCCAGTGTGACACCGGGTACGGAATGATGTTGTTTTACCAGCGCGCAAACATCAGCGAGTAAATCGCGGGTGGAGATGGTGGACAGTTCGTCTGTGGCATAAAGAAGACGATGCACCAACGCCAGCGCATCCACCCGCAGACGCGCATCGGCCAGTGCCGCGCGGCCATCGGCATTGGCCATCGCGCGCCCTTGCAGTGTCAACAGGCTGATCACGATCTGGAGATTATTCTTGACACGATGGTTCAGTTCCCGCGCGAGCGCCCGTTGTCGCGCCACCGCCTCGTGGAGCGTGCGATCGCGATGGTCGATGGTGCGCGCCATGCGATAAAGGGAAGCCGCAAGATCGCGTATTTCGCGGGGAGCGGCGTCGAAACTGTCATCGCGGGCGCGGTAGTTCCCTTGGGCATATTCTGCTGACAGATCACGCAACGCATTGATCCAACGCAATATTCCCAGATCGGTTCCCGTCATGATCGCAATGGACGCGAACAGCAGGGCAAACAGCGGCAGACCGACGTGGCTGCCGATGAACCACCAATCGGGTTCGGCCAGATTTGCCTGTCGGGCGAGATAGGCTACATAGAGACGCGGTTCACCATCGAACCCCCTGGCCGGGGCGACTGCATAGGTCCAGCGATAGTCCTCATCGTCGCGCACTTTTCGCACCTCACCCGGCGCGCCGGAAACATCGAGCTTTCGCCATGGAATCTCGCGGTTGGAGGCAACAGGCCGGCCATCCGGGTCCAGCAGGACAATTACCGCGACGCTGTGATCGTTACGTTCCTGTAAATTACGCTGCAACCAGTGCAGGTCGAGCCTTGCAGAAAGCGCGCCTTCAAATTCCGTGCCCGAATACAGCGGCAATATCACCCACAGGCCACGCTTTCGGGATGGTTCATCATGAAAAGGGGAAGCGATGGCGACTTTCCCGCTTCGCCGCATCTCCTCCCACCAGGGATATCTGGCGGCATTTTTCGGCGGTATTTCCAGCGGGCTGGCTGTGCAGCGCACATTCCCATCCGGATCGATCAACGCGAAATTGGCATACCCCGGAAATCGTGCCCGCATTTCCTGCATCTCGGCAGCGCAGGTTCCGCCTTTCAAGTCCCGTGCGCCGGCATTCTCGGCCAGCATCATCAGGACGCCTTCGGTGTTATTAAGAATAATCTGTTCAGCCGATGCCGTCAGCAATGCGGCTTCGCGCAGGCGTTCGCCAACCAGCCGATCGTCGCGGTCGATCCGGGAGAGACCCTGCAACAGCGCCAGCACTGCCAACGGCAAAAGGGCCAGCATCAGCAATATCAGCAAGCCCCGGCGCAATGGAACGCGGCGCGTCAGCCAGCCGGAAACAGTCCTCTCCGTCAACTCTGTGGACATTTGGTCCTGTTCGTCAAGAGAACGCAAAGCGGGCCTTAATCGCCGGGCGCGGTGGCGGCGCCTTCATCCCGCGCTTCCATTTCAGCCGGACCGTCCAGATATTGTTTCAGTGCCGCACGGCCCCGGGTGATGCGGCTTTTCACCGTACCCAGCGGGCATTCCATCACGGTGGCGATCTCATCCCATTGCAAGCCGGATTCCATCAGCAGCAATGCTTCACGTTGTTCGGGAGGCAGGGTCTCAAGGCCCCGACGCAGGTCTGCGAGCATCAGCCCGCCGCCTTGCGTCGGAGGCGTCACCATCATCGCTTCCACTGTCCCCGGATCAAGCGCGACAAAGCGTTTGGCGACATGGCTGACAGTATAGAAATGGTTGCGCAGGATGCGGAACAGCCAGGCACGAAAATTGGTGCCGGGCGTGAAGCTGTTGCGCGCGCCCCAGGCCTTTAACAAAGCTTCCTGAGCCAGATCGTCCGCGAGTTCGCGTTGACCGCACAGCCCGCGGGCGAACGCGCGGAGCATCGGAACGGCGGCGACGAGATCGCGCCGGAATACCGCATCCGCCGCGTCGGATGCTTCCGCCGGTCTGGTCCCCGACGCGGATTTTGCAAGCGGAGCTTTCCGGGGAGGGCGGGGCGTGAGCGGGCCTGTCGGGGTCGCGCCTGTCACACATTCTCCTGTGGAGTGCTGTCGTCCGGAAAATCGCCGTTGACTGTTTCCGATATTTTTGCGCGCCTCGCATCGAGGGAATCCAGCAGTTCCAGAAACTCATCCGGTACCGGTTCCTCTGACACGGAGGCCAGGAGCTGACGCAAGCCTGCCCCTATCGGGTCGTCGCAAAATGCTTCCGCCTCGTCCGGCGTATCCGGTTTGTTGCGTTGATTGTTCATTCGGTGTTCCATGTGCGGCTGTCGATCCAGTTCCATGCCGTGTAGCAGCGCAAACCATTTTCGGCGAAGAATGTTCCGCTGCAGTGCGGAACAAACAACCTTCGCTTTGGTTGTTGTTTTCTGTTGTCCCCGGAAATCATTTCGTGGAGACCAAGACCAGAAGAGGTTCCATGTCCGCAGCATCCGGTTCGTTGAAAGCCGCGTTCACACCCTGGCTACCCTTTCTACGTCGTTACGCGCGGGCGCTCGCCGGCAGCCAGAAATCAGGCGATGCATTCGTACGCGCAGCGCTTGAGGCACTGGTGGCAAGCCCGAACGCGCCCAACCCCGATAACCCGCCACATCTGGAACTGTTCCGCCTGTTCCACGCGTTCTGGAATCCGCACAGCAAAACGGCTGAGCCGTATACCGGTACAGAAGCGGATTTTGGCTTGCAGCGCCTCACGCCCGGCCGGCGGGAGGCATTGCTGTTGACAGCGGTCGAAGGTTTCAAGCCGGAGCAGGCCGCCGTCATCCTTGATCGCCCCGTCGCGGACGTGGAAGCGGATATCGCTGCCGCCCGCGCCGAAATTGCCGCGCTGTTGCAACGCCGGGTTTTGATCATCGAAGACGAGCCGCTGATCGCGATGCACCTCGAAACGATTGTGGAGGACATGGGACACAAATGCGTCGGCATCGCGAGCACACATGCGGACGCGGTGGCGCAGGCGGCCGAATCGGCGCCCGATCTGGTGCTGGCCGACATCCAGCTTGCCGACGGATCTTCCGGCATCGACGCTGTGCGGGAGTTGCTGGAGACCGCCAGCATGCCGGTGATTTTCATTACCGCCTATCCCGAGCGACTGCTGACGGGGGAGAGGCCGGAGCCCACCTGGCTCGTTACCAAGCCGTTTGAAGCGGAGACCGTGACAGCGATCATCGGCCAGGCGTTGATGCCGCAACTGGTGCGTGCATGAATAGCGGGGAACAATAGCGGGGCGTCCCCGTTTCCTCGCTGTCATCGCAAGATTTGGAGGATGGAATGGCGAATTGGGATCGTGTCGAAGGCGGCTGGAAGACATTCCAGGGCCACGTGAAAGAAAAATGGGGCAAGCTTACCGACGACGATCTCACAGAGATCGCCGGAAAGCGCGACATTTTACTTGGAAAGATCCAGTCAAGATATGGCGTGGCCAAGGATAAGGCGGAAGAGCAACTCAAAGAGTTTGAGACAAAGATTTAACGATTCTCTGACTATCCCTTGTCGACGGGCATCGCCTCTGCCCGCACTGTCGCCCGCTGCATGATGCCAGCGGGCGATTTTTTATGGAGAAAATCGACCGACACAAGCAGATGAACCCCAAAGGGGAGTTCGTCTGCTTGCGCCTGAAGCGCGTTGCCGTTGTTATCGAACGCCGGCAAATCGGAAAATGGTGGGCCCGGCAGGACTCGAACCCGCGACCTAGCCGTTATGAGCGGCCAGCTCTAACCAACTGAGCTACAGGCCCGAAACTCGGGATGCCAAACCCTCTAGCGAACTTGAAAGAGAAAAAAAAGGCCGGAGGAGCAAGCTCAACTCCGGCCTGAGAATTTTGGTCCGCCCCAAGGAGGGAGGGAGAAAGGTGACGGACCAGGGCCGGTAGCATCGGGGAGGAGAGAGGCTCCCGGCCGTGCGCTGCAACGCAGCAACAACGTCTAGATAGCAGTTCCCGGGTTTTGTGCAAGTGCGAAGAAGTTGGACCTGCTATGCAACTTTAGCATGGCTCAGTTTGATACGCGTCAATGCGAATCCACCGAGACATCCGCAGGCCGCATTATAGCGTGCTGCCAAGAGCCGATGGTGTCATCCGTTCGACCAGAAAATCCCGGAGCGCTGCCACCCGGACGGAACCTTTCAGCTCCGACGAATATACAAAATAGGTCTGCATCACAGTACCTTGCAGATCCGGCAACACACACCGAACCTTGCCGGAGAACCGAATCAAATAGGATGGAAGGGCTGCAATTCCCGCACCGGCCTCTACCGCCTGCAATACGCCAAAGCTGTTGTTGACGGACAGGGCCGGTTCGCGCGGCGGCCCATCATGGCCGACATCGAGCACCCAGTTGATTCCACGCAGGTAGGATGGCGCTTCGGGGCCATAGGCGATGACGCGGTGATTCATCAGATCCTGCGGAACTTTCGGCTCGCCATGTTCCTCGAGATAGGCGGGCGAGGCGCACAGGCGGTACTGGATGGCTGCCAGGGGGCGCTGGATCAGATCAGCCTGATGCGGCTTGTGAAACCGCACCGCGCAATCCGCCTCATGACGGGAAAGGTCGCGCTCCTCGTCACCAAGCAAAAGGCTGACCCGGATATCGGGATATTTTCGCAGGAAATCACCAATATGCCGGGAAAGCCATGTGGAGCCAAAGGCGACCGTCGTCGTCACCTTGATCTCTCCGGTCGGGCGGTTGCGGCTGGCCTCGATTCCGGTTTTCGCCCTTTCCAGTTCATCGGTAATGCGCTGCGTGGTTTCGCGCAGTTGCTCGCCCTCGCTCGTCAACGCCAGACCGCGTGCGTGGCGGTGAAACAGTTTGGCCCCCAGCGAATCTTCCAGAGCAATGATCTGCCGGCTGAGCGCCGGTTGCGACAATTGCAGCCGCCGCGCTGCTTCCGTGAAGCTCCCGGCGGTGGCTACGGCGTCGAACAGCCGCAGTTTGTCCCAATCGAGTTGCATGGGTCAGTCCGGTCGGGATGCATGCGCCGTGTGCGCCACGGACATCAGGAAATGCTCTGCCTCCAGCGCTGCCATGCAGCCGGAACCGGCGGCAGTAACGGCCTGGCGAAACACCTTGTCCTTCACGTCACCCGCCGCATAAACGCCGGGTACGCTGGTGGCGGTAGAGTCCGGCGCAGTCAGGATATAGCCTTCGGAATCCATATCCAGTTGCCCACGAAACAGGCGCGTCGCCGGATCGTGGCCAATGGCAATGAACAATCCGTCGGTCGCCAGCCGTTCGCGCGCGCCGCTATGCACATCTTCCAGCACAATGCCGGTAACGCCATCCTCGCCTTCCACTTCGCAAACCGTGCGATTCCAGAGCGCTGCGATTTTTGGGTTGGCAGCCAGGCGTTCCTGGTTGATCCTGTCGGCGCGCAAACTGTCCCGCCGGTGGATCAGCGTGACCCGATCCGCGAACCGCGTAAGGAATAATGCTTCTTCCACCGCGGTATTGCCGCCGCCCACTACCGCCACATCCTTGCCGCGGAAAAAGAAGCCGTCGCAGGTGGCGCAGGCGGATACGCCGCGCCCGCGCAGCCGCGTCTCCGATTCGAGGCCGAGCCAACGGGCCTGCGCACCGGTGGCGATAATCAGCGTGTCGGCCAGGAACGTGGCACCGCTGTCTGCTTCGGCCACAAACGGCCGTTGCGACAAATCAACCGACGTAATCACGTCGGACACAAGCTCCACGCCAACATGTTCGGCCTGGGCGCGCATCCGCTCCATCAGGTCGGGGCCAAGAACATTAATATCGCCCGGCCAGTTTTCGACATCGGTCGTGATGGTCAACTGACCGCCCGGTTCCAGCCCCTGCACGAGCACCGGCCCAAGCCCGGCCCGCGCCGCATAGATGGCTGCCGTATAGCCCGCCGGCCCCGAACCGATGACCAAAACCTTGCTGTGTCGCCTGCTCGCCATTGCGTTTTCCACTCCCACGGATGGCGGCCAGCGCCAGACCTTGTTTCGGCTCATGGATTTAGAGCCGGTCCCGCAGGGTTGCAAGCGGCATGCGCCTGTCTTGCCGCTTGCATGGATGCGTAATAATCTTATAAAGGCCGGTTCACGTAATTGCCCGATCCGGCCATCAGTCGCCAGATTCGCAACCCATACATGATTCCTCTTCGGAGAAGGCGCCCATGAGTCCGCAGCGTCCGTACAGTCTCGATTCCATTGATCGCGAAATCCTTGCGATCCTGCAAAAAGAAGGCCGAATCACCAATGTCGATCTGGCAGCCCGCGTCGGTCTGACCGCGCCTCCCTGCCTGCGCCGCGTGCGGGCGCTCGAAGAAAATGGCGTGATTCGCGGCTATCATGCCGATCTTTCGGTGCAGGCGCTGGACTGGCCCATCACGGTCTTTGCGATGGTCAGCCTGAAAAGCCAGGCGGAAGAAGATCTGAAAGCCTTTGAGGCGCATATCGCCGGCCTGCCGCAAGTGCGCGAATGTCATATGCTGAACGGAGAGATAGACTTCATCCTGAAACTGGTCGCCCGTGATCTGCCCGGATTCCAGCAATTCCTGACCGAAAAGCTGACGAGCGCGCCGAACGTCGCCAGCGTCAAGACGTCGCTCACCATCCGTACCTCCAAATCCGAAATCGGGGTGCCGGTCGATGGCTGACAAGCCACCCGCACGGCGCCGGGCAGCCCCCGCCGACCTGCCAAAGCGCGGCCGCCGTCAGGCGCGCACCGCCATCGCGACCCCTGCGGCGAAGGCGGCGGGGAACGGTGAACGCATCGCCAAATTGCTGGCGCGCGCGGGCGTCGGATCGCGGCGCGATATCGAACGCATGATCGCCGAAGGGCGCGTCAGCATCGGCGGCACGCCGCTGGAGACGCCTGCGACCATCGTCAAGGATTTGTCGGGCGTTACCGTAGATGGCAAGCCGGTGGCCGAAGCGGACGCGACGCGGGTATTCCTGTTCCACAAGCCGGCGGGCGTGTTGACGGCGGCGCGCGATCCCGCCGGGCGACCGACGATCTATGATATTCTGCCCGAAGACCTGCCGCGCCTGATGCCGATCGGCCGGCTGGATCTCAACACCGAAGGCCTGCTGCTGCTGACCAACGATGGCGAGCTCAAGCGGGCGCTGGAATTGCCTTCCACGGGTGTGCCGCGCAGCTATCGGGTGCGTGCGATGGGGCAGGTGCGCCAGGAAGATCTCGAACGGCTGGCGCTCGGCGTCACGGTCGAAGGCGTGCATTATGGCCCGATTGATGCGTCCGTCGATCGGCGCGCCAGCAGCGGCGGTGCGAACATCTGGCTGACGATGACACTGACCGAGGGCAAGAATCGCGAGGTCAGGCGGGTGTGCGAGGCCATCGGCCTGAAAGTCAGCCGCCTGATTCGCGTCGGCTATGGGCCATATCTTCTGGGCGATCTGCCGGTGCGCGGCATCGGTGAAGCGCCGGCTGGCACGATTGCGGAACTGCGTCGGCGCATCAGGCCCGTTGCCCAGTCAAAATCATGAGGATCATCAGCGGCAAATGGCGATCCCGCCCGCTGGCAACGGCGGCGGGTGAAGGAACGCGGCCCACGGCGGACAGGGTGCGGGAGACGCTGTTTTCCATGCTGTTATCCCGGCTCGGCAGTTTCGAGGGGCTGGCCGTGCTCGACCTGTTCGCCGGTTCTGGTGCGCTGGCGTTCGAGGCCCTGTCGCGCGGGGCGGAACGAGCGTGGCTGGTCGAACAGGATCGCGAAGCGCGCGCCGCGATTACGGCCAACATCCGCGCTTTGGCCGCCAACGCCACGCTGATCGGCCATGACGCGACCGCGCTGCCTGTCGCGCCCGCTGCGGCTGATCTGATTTTTCTCGATCCGCCCTATCATTCCGGGCTGGCGACGCCGGCGCTGGCGCGTGCGCGGGCGCAGGGATGGATTCAGCCATCCACCTGGATCAGTATCGAAACGGCGCGCGAGGAAAACCCTGAAGTGCCTGAAACCACAACCGAAACGGTGCGAGCCGTCGGCAAGGCGGCGCTTCATCTCTTGCGGCCTGCCTGATCGTTCTGTATCTGTTCTGCATATGACTGCGCTTCCGACTTCCCTGCCGGACTGGATTTCCGGGCTGAATCCGCCGCAGCGCCAGGCGGCGCTTACGCTCGACGGACCGGTGCTCGTTCTGGCCGGGGCCGGCACGGGCAAAACCCGGGCACTGACGGCCCGCATCGCCCACATCCTCGCCAGTCGCAGCGCCTGGCCCTCGGAAATTCTTGCGGTCACTTTCACCAACAAGGCCGCCGCCGAAATGCGCCACCGGCTGGAGCAGATGATTGGCGGAGCGGGGGAGGGGATGCCATTTCTGGGCACCTTCCACTCCATCGGCGCCCGGATGTTACGGCGGCACGCCGAACTCGTCGGCCTGAAATCCGGCTTCACCATTCTCGATACCGACGACGTGCAGCGCTTGCTGAAACGCATTATCGTGGAAGCTGGCGTCGATGAAAAGCGCTGGCCCGCCAAACAATTATCGGCGCTGATCGACCGCTGGAAGAATCGCGGAGAGGTGCCGGATGCGGTGCCGGCAGGGGAAGCGGCGGCATTTGCCGACGGACGGGGGGCTGAGCTTTACGCCCGTTACCAGCAACAACTGGCGCAGTTGAACGCCGCCGATTTCGGAGATCTGCTGCTGCATGTGCTGACGATCTTCGATCAGCACCCTGATGTGCTGGTCGAATGGCAGCAACGCTTCAAATATATCCTCGTCGATGAATATCAGGACACCAATGCCGCGCAATATCGCTGGCTGACCCGGCTGGCTGCCCCCGCGGCGGGCGGGCGCGGCAATATTTGCTGCGTCGGCGATGACGATCAGTCGATCTATTCCTGGCGCGGCGCGGAGGTCACCAATATCCTGCGCTTCGAACAGGATTTTCCTGGCGCGCAAACCATCCGCCTCGAACAGAATTACCGTTCCACGCCGCATATTCTGGCTGCGGCCAGCGGCGTCATTGCCAACAACAGCGGGCGGCTCGGCAAGCAATTATGGACGGACCTGGCGGCGGGCGAAAAAGTCCAGGTCGTCGGCGTCTGGGACGGGCCGGAAGAAGCGAGGACCATCGGGGACCGGATCGAACGGCTATTGCGCGAGGGCGTCGATGCGCCGGAAATCGCCATCCTCGTTCGGGCGCAGTTCCAGACGCGGGAGTTCGAGGACCGGTTCATCGCCATCGGCTTGCCCTATCGCATCGTCGGCGGCTTCCGCTTCTACGAGCGCGCCGAAATTCGTGATGCCCTCGCCTATCTGCGCATCACAGTCCAACCGGAGGATTCGCTGGCGTTCGAACGCATCGTCAACACCCCCCGGCGTGGTCTGGGAGATAAAAGCATCGCCAAAATCCAGGCGCATGCGCGTACGCATGGCATGACGCTTGCCGCCGCCGCGCAGGCATTAACGGAAAGCGATGAACTGCCCCCGGCCGCGCGGCGGGCGCTGGCGACGCTGCTGGCGGGCATCCGCCGCTGGCGGGACCAGATCGCAACGCTCGAACAGGGGGCGCTGGCGCGCATCATCCTGGAAGAATCGGGCTATATCGCCATGCTCGAAGCCGACCGTTCCGCCGACGCGACAAGCCGGCTCGACAATCTTTCTGAACTGACGCGGGCGATGGAAGGCTTCAGCGACCTGCAATCCTTCCTCGAACATGTCGCGCTGGTGATGGAAAATGACCGGTCTGACGCCAGCGACAAGATCGTCATCATGACCCTGCATGCCGCCAAAGGCCTGGAATTCGATCATGTTTTCCTGCCCGGCTGGGAGGAAGGGCTGTTTCCATCGCAACGGGCGCTGGAGGAAAATGGCACGGCGGCGCTGGAGGAAGAGCGCCGGCTGGCCTATGTCGGCATCACCCGCGCCCGTCGCCGCGCGACGATCCTGCACAGCGCCAACCGGCGCGTCTATGGTCAATGGACCGCGGCTATTCCATCACGATTCATCGATGAACTGCCGGCAGCCCATATCGAAACCGCCACCACGATCGCCGGCAGCGGCAGCGGCGGGCCATGGCGCGCGGCCTTTGCCGAATATGGCAATTTCAGTACCGAACGACCGGCGATACGTTTAGACACCCCAACTCCCACCGCCAGCCCGACACAGTCACGCCCGAGACCGACGATCAACGCGCGCCCCATCGCCCGCAGCGTCGGCCATGCGCCCCGTACCGATCTGGCAGCGGGCGCACGCGTCTTTCACCAGAAATTCGGCATGGGCACGGTCAGCCGCCAGGATGGCAACAAGCTGGAAATCGACTTCGACCAGGCCGGCACCAAAATGGTGCTCGACAGCTTCGTGGAAGTCGCGTGAAATTTCGCGGATAAATAGTGGAAACCGGGATAGTTTCTCCTGCACGGGATAAAGAAGGGGCTTTCTTTGCAACGCGTCGCGGTGGTGCTAGGCGTCGCCCGTGAGCACACACGATAAACCTGCTTCCCCTTTCGCATTTCCCGCGTTCCGGGCGTTTTTCGTCGGAAAACTCGGTTCGACGCTGGCGCAATTGCTGATGGTCATTGTCATCGGCTGGCAGGTCTATGACATCGCCCGCGTCACCATGTCCATTCGCGAATCCGCCTTCTTGCTGGGGCTGATCGGTCTGGCGCAGTTCGCGCCCGTATTTCTGCTCACGCTCGTTGTGGGCGTCATCGCTGACCGGGTGGACCGGCGTTATATCGCCCGCGCTGCTATCGGGCTGGAAATCCTCTGCGCGCTGGCGCTCGCAGCTTTCACTTTCTCCGGTTCGCATACTTTGTGGCCCCTGTTCGCCATCGCCATGCTGCTGGGGGTAGGGCGAGCATTCGCCGCACCTTCCTTGTCGGCGCTGGCTCCCAATCTGGTGCCGCCGGCCGTTTTGCCCGGGGCGATCGCGTGGAACTCCATCGGCTGGCAGACAGGGGCAATTCTCGGTCCCGTTATGGGCGGGCTTGCCTATGATATTTATGCACCTGCACCCTATCTCCTCGCCGCGCTGCTGTTGACGCTGTCGCTCATCGCACTGTTTTGCATCCCGCCGGTAAAGCTGCCGGAAAAGACCGGCGCAAGTGGCGTGGAGTCGGTGAAGGAAGGCTTGCGCTACGTACGCGGCAATCAGGTGGTGTTTGGCGCAATTTCGCTCGATCTGGTGGCGGTGATTCTTGCGGGCACCAATGCGATGTTGCCGATTTTTGCCCGCGACATCCTGCATGCGGGACCACTCGGCCTCGGCCTGTTGCGCGGTGCTCCGGCGCTGGGCGCGGCGGCGGTCGCCTTATGGCTCACCTTCCGCCCGCTGACCCGCCATGTCGGCATCACCATGTTTCTGAATGTCGGGCTGTTTTCCATCGCCACCATTGTTTTCGGCCTGTCGAAGGAATTGTGGCTGTCGTTGCCGGCGTTGGCGGTGCTGGGCGGAGCGGATATGATTTCCGTCTATGTACGCCAGTCGCTCATCCAGTTGCATACGCCCGACTCGATGCGCGGCCGCGTGTCGTCCGTATCGACCCTGTTTATCAGCGCCTCGAATGAACTGGGGGAGTTTCGCGCCGGCGTTGTGGCGTCTGCCATCGGCGCGGTGGAAGCGACGGTGATCGGCGGCGTGCTGGCATTGGGCGCAACTTTTTTGTGGTCCCGGCTGTTCCCACAGCTGCGCGATGCTGACAGATTTGCGGTACCGGACGAACTCCGATGACAGGAAGGGCAGGAGCGGCATATGCGTGTTGAGAATATTCTTCAGACGATCGGCAACACTCCCCATATCCGGCTGGGCCGGGTTTTCAGCCAGGCCGAAGTGTGGGTAAAATCCGAACGCGCCAATCCCGGCGGCTCGATCAAGGATCGGATCGCCTTGCACATGGTGGAGGAAGCCGAGCGTTCCGGCCAGCTGAAACCGGGCGGCACCATTATCGAGCCGACTTCCGGCAATACCGGCGTCGGGCTTGCGATGGTTGCGGCGGTGAAAGGCTATCGGCTGATCCTGGTGATGCCGGAAAGCATGTCTCTCGAACGCCGGCGGTTGATGCTGGCCTATGGCGCGTCATTCGAACTGACCCCGCGTGAGAAGGGCATGAAGGGCTCCATCGAACGGGCAGAACAATTGCGCGACCAGACACCTGGCGCGTGGATACCGCAGCAGTTTGAAAACCCGGCCAATGTCACCGCCCATGCGACGACCACGGCGCAGGAAATCCTCAAAGACTTCGCCGATCAACCGATCGACGTCATTATCACCGGCGTCGGCACCGGCGGGCATATTACTGCCTGCGCCGAGGTGTTGAAGCCGGTCTGGCCGAATCTCAAGGTCTTTGCGGTGGAACCAGAACTGTCGCCGGTGATCAGTGGCGGCCAGGCGGGCCCGCATCCGATCCAGGGGATTGGCGCGGGTTTCGTGCCGGGCAATCTGCATACGCAAGTGTTGGATGGCGTGATAACGGTCGCCGCAGCGGCTGCGAAGACGTTTGCGCTGCGTGCGGCGCGGGAAGAGGGGCTGCTGGTCGGTATTTCATCCGGCGCGACTCTCGCAGCCATTCATAAAAAGCTTCCCGACCTGCCAAAAAATGCCCGGATTCTCGGCTTTAATTACGACACTGGCGAACGTTATCTGTCCGTTCCGGATTTTCTGCCGGAATAAAGCGTAATTTCCACCATTTCGGGCGGGACGTTAAAGCGGATCGGCAACCAGCTGGTGCCGATCCCGCTTGTTACATAAACGGGCCAGCCGTTGAGCTCGCACAGCCCGCGCAGGCAATTTGATTTGCCGAGAAACCGCTCCTTGATCGGGGTGAAGATCGGAAGGTTGATCTGGCCGCCATGGGTGTGGCCGGCCAGCGCCAGCACCTGATGTTGCCGCTCATGGTACAGCAATTGTTCCGGCTCGTGCAGCAACAGCAATACCGGTTTGCCCGCCGGGATATCAGCGAACGCCCGGGAGAAATCTGGCGAATGGACGATTGAATCGACTCCCGCAACGATCAGCGGGCCGACATCGATATGGGCGTTCAGCAACAGATGCGGATGGCCGCCCTGCTGATTGAGCACGAACGGCGTCCACTTCACCGTATCGTGATTGCCGAGGACGGCGTAAACGCCAAGCGGCGCGCGCAGCCGCGCCAGCGGGCCGAGCGCATCCTCCAGGCGCACCGTCCCGCGGTCGATGATCTTGCCGCCGTGATAATCGCCCACCAGCACGATCAGATCGGGTTTCAGGGCATTGGCCTGATCAACGATGCGCTCCAGACGCGGGCGCAGCATATCCGGGTAGCCGGCCTGCGTGTCGCCGATCAAGAGCACGCGAATTTGCTGTCCTGCTTCAAGCCCCGGCAACGGCAGTTCAACGGACACGACGATCGGCGTGCGTGTCGCATTCCAGTAACCCGCCGCCAGAAACAGCCCGGCGCAAAGCAACAGGCCGACAGGAACCCACAGCAGCCGCCACCAGCCACGCGAGCGGCGACGAAAGCTTTGTGGGTGGGGCATTTCCATACTCCCGCCTGTAACGCCGCAAAATTAAGAAGATATGAAGGGGATGCCGTTTATTGAGGCTTGGTGTCTTCTTCCAGCCGTAACCCATGGCGCTTGAGCATTGGTAATTGCGCGACAGCAAACAGAAATGTCAGCGCGGTGTCACCCCAAAGTTTGAAGTGCATCCAGATTTCAGTGGAAAAATAACGCCAGAAGATTTCATTCAGTGCCGCCAGAATAATAAAAAACCAGGCCCAGCGAATAGCAAGAATATGCCAGCCGCGTTCATCAAGGCCGGTCAACGCCGCGCCCATGATCATCCTGAGATAATTCCGGCGGCGCAGGATTCCAAAAAATATCACTGCCGCAAACACCATATAGACGAAAGTAGGCTTCATCTTGATGAAAATTTCATCCTGAAGCAGCAAGGTGAGTCCGCCGAACACACCTACCAGCAGCGCTGAAAACCAGGTCATGGCTGGCACATGGCGCGCGGATAGGAAGGAAAAACCGATGGCGATGGCGGTGGCTGCCATGAAGGCCGCCGTCGCCGCGAACATATCTTTCCACGACCAGACGGCAAAAAATACCAGCAAGGGTCCGAAATCGACGGCGACGCGCCGCCAGCCGGCAAGTTCCCGGCGGGGGGTGGATTCAGGCATGTCAGACATTTCCTACCAAAGCCGTCGCATAGGCGCGGGGATCGAACGGGCGCAAATCTCCCAGCTTTTCGCCAACGCCGATCGCATGAATGGGCAGGCCGAACCGTTCCGCCGCCGCCACCAGCATGCCGCCGCGCGCCGTGCCGTCCAGCTTGGTCATCACAAGGCCGGTAACCCCGGCGACTTCACGGAAAATCTCGATCTGGTTCAGGGCGTTCTGCCCCGTGGTGGCGTCGAGCACCAGCACCGTATCATGCGGCGCGCCCGGCGCGATCTTGCCCAGCGCCCGGCGCACTTTCGCCAGTTCGTCCATCAGCCCTTGCTTGTTTTGCAGGCGGCCCGCCGTATCTACCAGCAGCACATCCCGCCCGGAAGCGCGCGCCTTTTCCATTGCCTGGTAAGCAAGCCCGGCAGCATCCGCGCCTTCGGGTGCCGAAATCACCGGCACCTGCAGGCGATCTCCCCAAACCTGCAACTGCTGCACAGCGGCGGCGCGAAACGTATCGCCGGCCGCCAACATTACATCATAGTCTTCTTCCTGAAACAGGTGCGCGAATTTGGCGATAGTCGTCGTCTTGCCGGTGCCGTTGACGCCCACCACCAGGATTGTGTGCGGGCGCGGGAAAGCAGTGATCAGCAAGGGCCGGGCCAGCGGGCGGAGAATCGCCTCGATCTCGTCGGCGGCCACTTCGCGCACCCGGTCCAGATCGATATCGCCGGCAATCCGCGCCTGAGACAGCCGATCGGCAATGCGCGCCGCCACCGCCGGCCCGAGATCGGCGAGGATCAGCGCATCCTCGATCAACTGGATATCGTCCGCCGTGATGCGTCCGCCGCCCGCCAGGAAGGACAGATTCTGGCTTAGTTTCTCGGTCGAGCGCGCAAGGCCAGAGCGCATCCGCGCCAGCCAGCCGCCTTTTTCGGTGACATCTTCCTCGCTCATACCAACAACACCCCGTCCCGGCATTCGCCCGGAACGACCCGGACCAGTTTTCCCTTCGGCTGTGGCTCGGCATATCGCACGGTGGCATAGCCCGGCGTCAAGCCGCGTGCGCCTTCGCTGATGGTTTCCACCGACCGGCCGACATGGCCGAGCAGGAAACCGCGATGCCGCTCTTCAGATCGCGCGCGCAATTCGGCGGCCCGACGTTTGGCGATACCCGGCCCCTGTTGCGGCATCCGCGCCGCTGCTGTGCCGGGACGCGGCGAGTAGGGGAAGATATGCGCGTGCACAATGTCGCACGATTCGAGCAGGGAAAGCGACTGGCGGTGCGCTTCTTCACTCTCGGTCGGGAAGCCGGCGATCAGATCGCAGCCAATAGCGATTTCCGGGCGTACCGCCTTCAGCCGCGCTACGAGCTTTTCGGCATCGGCGCGGCTATGCCGACGCTTCATGCGTTTCAGGATCAGATCGTCTCCCGATTGCAGCGATAAATGCACGTGCGGCATCAGGCGCGGGTCGGAAAAAGCCTCGATCAGCGCCGGATCGTGCGCTGCGGCATCCAGCGACGACAACCGCAGCCGTGGCAATTCGGGGACTTGCGTCAGAATCGCCTGCACCAGTGCACCGAGAGTTGGCTGACCGGGCAAATCCTGCCCCCACGAACTTGTGTCGATGCCGGTCAGCACCACTTCGTTCGCGCCGAGCCCCCGTACTGCCGCGACAACTTCAGCAATCGGGATCGACCGGGACGCGCCGCGCGCCAGCCGCGTGACGCAAAAGGTGCAATCATGATCGCATCCGTCCTGCACGGCGACGAAACCGCGCGACTGGCGGGTGGCGACACGTGGCGCATGCCCATTCCGGCCCCACGCGTGCGGACGCAATTTGTCGGCGTTGGGCAACAGCCGCAGATCAAGGCCGGCGAAACGCTCTGGTACGACCGTGGCAGCGCATCCGGTTACCACGACAGGGCCGGATTTCAGCGCCCGCACGGCGGCGGTGCGCGCATCGGCAACGGCGGCTGCGGTCACGGCGCAACTGTTGATAACGGTCGTACCCGCTGCAGCCAGGGAGGCCAGCGCGTCCCGCTCCGCGAGATTGGAGCGGCAGCCGTGCGTAATGATGGTCACAGGTCGGTCTCGCCGCGAAAGGTGGTGAGGGCGGGGCCGGTCATGGTGATGGTGCCGGCGGGCGTTTCGGCGATTTCCAGTTCGCCGCCGGGGAGCGCCACTGTCGCCACCGCATCCACCAGCCGGCGGCGGCGCGCGGCGGCGAAAGTGGCGCAGGCCCCCGTGCCACAAGCCAGGGTGAGCCCCGCGCCGCGTTCCCATACGCGCAGGCGAATCCCATCGCGCGACTCGATGGTGGCGACATTTACATTCACCCGTTCGGGAAACAGCGGATCATGCTCGATCAACGGCCCCAGTGTTTCGAGCGGCACGGCGCCGCTGTCTTCCACGAAGAATATCACATGCGGGTTGCCCATCGACACGGCGGCGGGGTGTTGTAATTCTTCCCAGCCGACCGGCATGGTCAGCGTGTCCATCGCATAGGCCAGCGGTATTCTTTCCCAATCGAAATCCGGCTGGCCCATATCGACCTTGACTCCGCCTGCCACCGTATTGGCAGACAATAATCCGGCGGCGGTTTCGATGGTGGCGTGCCCGCCCAACAGCGCGGCCACACAGCGGGTGGCATTACCGCACGCACCCGATTCCGAACCGTCCGGGTTGAAAATTCGCATGAAAGCGTCGGCGCGCACAGAGGACTCCAGCACGATCAATTGATCGCACCCGATTCCCCGCCGACGATCGGCCAGGGCGCGCACCCGCATCGGCGGAAAGATCGCCGGTTGCTCACGCGCATCGAAAATGGCGAAATCATTTCCAAGGCCGTGCATCTTGATAAAGCGCTGTGTCATCTAAGGGCGGATGTAAGCGGCGCGGGCGTCACTGTCCATCATGGCTGCCGAACAAAAAGAGACCGCGTTACCATCAGAATGTTGCATATGGCGCACTCAGCCGGTAAAGCCCGCCTTTCGCCTTTTCGGGGCTAAACTGCACGAGAAGAGATGCGCTATATGGCAAGTCTGATGATGGAACATATGGATGCCGATCCGCCGCTGATCGACGAAATCGTGGCTGTTCTGACCGCAAGTCTGATGCTGTCGACGGGCGCGAACGACCATCTCGATTCGGAGACAAGGCTGCTCGGTCATTTGCCGGAACTCGACTCAATGGCGGTGGCGACCGTATTAACGGCGCTCGAAGATCATTTCAGCATCATCATTGACGATGACGACGTCACCGCCGATATGTTCGAGACAGTCCAGACGCTGACAGACTTTGTTCGCGTGCGACTGGACCGCTAAACGCTGCATTTTCCACTACTTGCCGTAAAATGTGCAAGGAAACCCTTTACAGCGCGGCGCAACGGCCCCATATGCATTGATCGCTGCCCCATGGGACTTCCACCGCAAGGCAGCTTGTCGTCAACTGTCCTGTGGAGGTCCCTTGAATTGTACGAGACACATAACGCGCTGGGGGTAGCGCGCGGGCTGCGACCGGCAGCACCCGTTACCCTTGTTCGCCCTGAAGCTGCTCGCACTGCTGCGCGGTTTTTCGCTTCGCATTTTCCCGGCAAGAGTTTCTATGCCGTGAAGTCGAACCCGACACCCGAGCTGATTCAGCTTTTGTGGGAAGGCGGCATTCGCCACTTCGACGTCGCCTCCATTGCCGAGGTGCGGCTGGTGCGCGGGCTGTTGCCTGACGCCACGCTTGCCTTCATGCACCCGGTGAAAGCCGAAGAAGCCGTCGCCGAAGCCTATCATCGCCATGGTGTGCGGATTTTCTCGCTCGATACCCATGCCGAGCTGGAAAAGATCGTCCGCGCCACACGGAGCGCGGATGGCGTGGCGGCGACCGATCTGACGCTGTGTGTGCGCCTGCGGGTGTCGTCGGGCCATTCCAGGCTTAGCCTTGCGTCGAAATTCGGCGTGGGCGTGGCCGATGCGCCATCGCTGTTGCTGGCGACCCGCCAGGCGGCGGATGCGCTGGGCATCTGTTTCCATGTCGGCAGTCAGGCGATGAGTCCGGCGGCCTACAGCGACGCGCTGGCCTTTGCCGGTGCCGCCATCGTCGAGGCCGGCGTCACCGTCGATGTGATCGACGTTGGGGGCGGTTTCCCGTCGCGCTATCCGGGCATGGAGCCGCCGCCGCTTGAAACCTATTTCGCCGTGATCGAGCGCGCGTTCGAGGCACTGCCCGTTTCCTACTCCGCCGAACTCTGGTGCGAGCCGGGCCGGGCGCTGTCTGCCGATTATGCCTCGGTACTGGTGCGCGTCGAAAAGCGCCGCGATGATGAATTATACATCAACGATGGCGCTTATGGCTCGCTGTTCGATGCCGCCCATGTGGCCTGGCGCTATCCGGTACGGGTCGTGCGGGACGATTCGGCGGCAACCCAGGAACAGGACTTCGCTTTCTATGGCCCCACCTGCGATGACATGGACCATATGAAAGGCCCGTTCCGGCTGCCCACCGACATTCGCGCGGGTGATTATATCGAGATCGGCCAGCTTGGGGCTTATGGCTCCGCCATGCGGACGGGTTTCAACGGGTTCGGAGCCGGCGATACGGAGACGGCCATTGTGCATGATGCGCCTATGACCTCGCATATTCCGGATGGCGGCGTTGCCCGTGTGCCGGAAAATGTTGTCCGGCTCGTCGCCCGCCAACGCTAGCTATAATTTCAACCATAATTTATGCCCCGTCGGAATGCCGATGGGGCATTTCTTCCTGTGGAGATCAGCATGACCGACCAGATGGACCAGCAGCGCAAGGCGGAACTGCTCGCCAAAACCGTCGAACATATTGATATTAAAAGCTTCGATGCGCGGCCGATCATCGACCAGATGGCGAATATGAGTTTCACCAGCCGCGATCTCGCCCGCGCCACCCGCATCTACAACCAGATGCTGGAAGACAAGGATTGCACGATTTTCCTCGTCATCGCCGGCTCGACTTCAGCGGGCGGTTGCATGGATCTGTATGCGGAACTGATTCGCTCCAACATGGTTGATTGTGTCGTCGCCACGGGCGCGACTATCGTCGATATGGACTTCTTTGAAGGACTTGGCCACAAACATTACCAAGCGCTGGAAATACCCGACGATAACACCTTGCGTTCGCTGTATATTGATCGGATTTACGACACTTATATCGATGAAGAGCAGTTGCAGGAGTGTGACAGCACCATTGGCGAAATCGCCGACAGCCTGCCGCCTGGCCCTTATTCATCGCGCGCCTTTATCCGTGAAATGGGTAAATATCTGTCCGGGCATGGCAAGAAGGATAACAGCCTCGTCAAGCTTGCCTATGAGCATGATGTGCCGATTTTCTGTCCGGCGTTCGTCGACTCCTCGGCAGGTTTCGGCCTGGTGAAACACCAGGTCGAACGCATCAAGGCTGGCAAGCCCTACACGATGATCGACGCGGTGGCAGATTTCCGCGAACTGACGGACATCAAGATTGCGGCGGGATCGTCTGGCCTGTTGATGGTCGGTGGCGGCGTTCCCAAGAATTTCGTTCAGGATACAGTGGTTTGCGCGGAAATCCTCGGACATGAGGATGTCTCGATGCACCAGTATGCGGTGCAGATTACAGTTGCCGATGTTCGCGACGGCGCTTGCTCCTCCTCGACGCTGCAGGAAGCGGCGAGCTGGGGCAAGGTTCAGACGGTGTATGAACAGATGGTCTATGCCGAAGCCGGTTCGGTAATGCCGTTGCTGGCGTCCGACGCTTACCATCGCGGTCACTGGCAAAACCGTCCGAAGCGCGGCTGGGCCAAATTGTTCGCTGAAGGTAAATAAGCCCTCTGCCCGCCATCGCCATCTATGCGGGGGCGGCGCTTGCTGAAACCGCCGGATGCTTTGCCTTCCGGGCATGGCTCCGGCGTCAGGATCTTCCAGGCGCGATGCTATGCCTTGGCGGCGCGGGCGTCATTCTGCTCGCGCCGCGCCGATCCCGTCACCGCCGGAATTCCGCCGCGAGTTCCACATGCGTGGACCAGCGGAATTGCGCCACCGGCCATAACCGATCCAATGTGTAACCGCCCGCCACGAACCGTTCGGCATCACGGGCGAAGGTTGCGGGGTTACAGCTTACTGCGGCGATGGCCGGCACGCGCGATTGCGCCAGTTCGGCGGACTGGGCGATGGCCCCGGCGCGGGGCGGATCGATCACCACCGCGTCGAAACGGTCAAGTTCATCCACCACATACGGGCGGCGGAAGAGGTCGCGATGGTCGATCTGCACAGGCCGTCCACTGGCGCGGGCTGCCTGCTCCAGTGCTTTCAATGCCGGCCCGGCCGCATCTGCCGCCAGTATCCGCGCAGATGCGGCCAGCGGCAGTGCGAAGGTGCCGGCGCCGGCAAAGAGATCGGCGATATGGCGGGAGGCACCAACGATGTCTTGCACCGCCCCCACCAGCGCCGCCTCGCCGTCGGCAGTCGCCTGCAGAAACGCGCCGGGTGGCACCTGGACCGCAACACCACCCATCCTGATTGTCGGCGGTGATGTGGCGACAATGGTTTCCGGTCCGTCCGGCCCCGCCAAAGACAGTCGCGCCAGACCATAGTTCGCGGCAAATTCCGTCAGCCCCTCGATCACCGGCAACTGCCGTGCCTGTAAATTGGACAGGCTGAGATCGACGCCCTGGTCCGTGTCGGTCATTGTAACGGCAATTGCCGAGCGCTCGCCGATATGGCGGGACAGAAGCGCCCTGAGCGGTTCGACCAGTGCGAAAAGGCGGGGGCGCAGGACCGGGCATTCCTCAATATCGACCAGATCATGGGTGCCTGCGGCATTGAAGCCCAGCATGATGCGGCCATTGCGTTTCGTGGCGCGCATGGCGGCGCGGCGGCGGCTGCCGGGCGGTGAAACATGCACTGGCATTATGCGTTTCGGCGTAATTCCGGCGCGCGCCAGCGGTTCGAGGATGCGATCCCGCGCAAAATCAGCCAGCAGCGGCTCGGCGACATGCTGTAACTGACATCCACCACAAACGCCGAAGTGCCGGCAGGCTGGCTGAACATGTCCCGGCCCCGGTACAATGACTCCTTCGGCGGAGACGGTATCGCCGGGAACCGCGCCGGGGACGAAGCGCCCGTCCGCCGTCACGCCATCGCCACGGGCCGCCAAACGCAGGATTGTTTCTGATCCGTTATGCACATTCATCATGCGGTAACCCTTGCGAGCGGAAATGGGATGCAGCAAGGTACAAAAAGTATGACGAAAATATTGCACCGAGGGATTTGTATGTTGATGCTGGCGGGGGCGGTTTCCTGTGCGCCTGCGCCTCTCTATACCGGGAAACGCGTTGGTCCGGCGGTGACCGGTGGTGAAATCCCGCGCGACGCACGCGGCGAACCCGTATGGTCCCAGATCGAACCGCCACGTACTTTGGAGGATACCGGTCTCGAACCGCCAGAGACCCGGGAAAAATCGCCCCCTGTCCCGGCGCCATCGCTGTAACTGGCCCTGTAACAGGGTGGTATCGCGCCCCCGGCCCGGGTATGGCCTGCAACATCTGAAGGAGCAGGCGGCATGACGTTTCTGCGCACGGTCTGGTCAATTCTGGTTGGGGTCAAGGATGCGCTGGTGCTGCTCCTGTTGCTGCTGCTGTTCGGCGGTCTGTGGGCGCTCACGGGCCTTTACGCGCCTTCTGCTCCGGTGCCATCCAGCGGCGCCTTGACCATCCAGCTCGACGGTACGCTGGTGGATGAGGCGATGGACATTTCGCCGGCGGCAGTGTTGTCGGGCACACCCATCATTCGGGAAACCGAAGTGCGCGATGTGGTTCGCGCCATCGACACGGCGCGCGACGACAGCCGGATCCGCATGATCGTACTCGATCTCGACGGATTTCTGGGCGGGGGCCAGGCCAATCTTGAAGCGGTTGGCGAGGCGCTGTTGCGCTTCCGGCAATCGGGAAAGCGCGTTGAAAGCTACGCATCCGCCTACGTCGATTCAGGTTATTTTCTGGCCGCCCATGCCGACCGGATCTGGATGTCGCCGTTGGGCGCAGTAATCCTGACCGGGCCAGGCGGCAGCAGCCTCTATTTCAAGGAGGCCCTGGACAAGTTGAAAGTCGATGTGGAAGTTTTCCGTGTCGGCACGTACAAAAGTTTCGTCGAACCGTTCACCCGCAACGATCGTTCGCCGGAGGCGCGCGCCGCCGATATGGAATTGGCCGACGATATCTGGGCCAATTACCGCGCAGGTATCGAGGCGCAGCGGCAGGGCCTCGATATCGACGCGATGCTCACCTCGCTGGCGCAGCCGCATGATGGTCCGCGCAATTTCGCTGATCTCGCCGTCTCGATGCGCTTGGTGGATACACTGGCCGGTCCGGTGCAGTTCGCCGAGGCCGTACGTGAACAGGCAGGGCCGGGGCGGCACGAGGACAGGCCGGGAGATTATGCGTCCATCGACCTGAACTCCTATTTGGTAACGCGTGTTTACGGCGCGCGCTCCGGCTCCGCGGTGGGTGTTGTGCATGTGGCCGGCAACATCGTCGATGGGGAGGCGCCCGCGGGCGAGGCGGGTGGTACGACCATTGCCGAACTGATTGGCAGGGCGGTGGCCGACAAGGATATCAAGGCGATTGTGGTGCGTGTCGATTCCGGCGGCGGATCGGTAATGGCGTCCGAGCGTATCCGCGAGGCGCTGGCGGCAGCGCGGGCAAAGGGCAAACCGGTGGTGGCCAGTTTCGGGCCGGTCGCGGCGAGCGGCGGCTATTGGGTGGCGACGGCAGCGGACGCCATCTATGCGCGCCCGTCCACCGTTACCGGCTCCATCGGCGTTTTTGGCATATTGCCAACGTTCGAACGGACATTGAAAGGCATCGGCATCTCTACCGATTCCATCGGCACCACGCCGTTTTCCGGGCAGCCGGACCTTATCGGCGGCATTAATCAGCCGATGCGAGACGTACTGCAATCCACGGTTTCAAGCACTTATAACCACTTCATCCAACTGGTTGCCAATGCCCGCGATCTTCCGGCCGCACAGGTGGAGCAAGCCGCCGAGGGCCGGGTGTGGTCGGGCAAACGGGCTAAGGAATTGCAACTGATCGACGAATTTGGCGACCTGGACGCCGCCGTCCGCGATGCCGCCCGCCGGGCCGGGATCGACGATGAAGATCCGCGGGTGAAGGTAATGCGGCGGGACCGGCCTGTGCTTCTGCGTTTGCTCATTGGCAGCCCCGGTGAACAGGAAAAGACCGGTGGCGACGCATTTACGCGAATCGCCAACGTCAGCCGCGCCCGGGCTATCGCCGGGGTGCAGGCTGCCATGGGCATCGCCACGGGCGCTGGCATTCAGTCCAACTGTTTTGTTTGTGCCGGCTATCAGCCGCCGCGCAGCAGCGTACCGGCCCTTCCATCGTATCTGAAGATATTGATGGAAAAGGCCGGATTATAATCCAGAATCAGGCAGCTTCCGGCGGCTCCAACAGGGGTGGCGGGCGCAGCCGCAGCCGCTCGATCCGGCGTGCGTTGCTGGCAGTGATGTCCATGGCCCAGCCATTCGGGTGAACCAGCGTCTCTCCGGCGCGCGGCACCCGCCCGGCGACGACGAAGATCAGTCCGCCAAGTGTATCGACATCCTGTCCGCCCTCCACATCGGAGAAGGATACGCCCAGTTCCTGCTCCAGCACATCCAGGTCGATACGTGCTTCCACCAGCAGGCTGTTGTCGTCCAGCCGGATCAGTTGGACGGCAGCTTCCTCATCATGTTCATCCTCGATCTCGCCGACGATTTCCTCAACGATGTCTTCAATCGTCACCAGCCCGTCGGTGCCGCCATATTCATCGACGACGATGGCCATATGGGTGCGTTTCCGGCGCATATCGGTGAGCAGATCGAGCACGGGCATCGAAGATGGCACGAATATAATCGGCCGCATCATCATTTGCGCCGTGGGGGGCGCTGCCGGAATAGGGCCGCCGGGATTATCGGCGAGTACGGCATAGACATCCTTCACCAGCAACATGCCGAGCACTTCATCAAGGCTGCCGCGATACAGGGGAAGACGGCTGTGGCCGCCCTCGCGGAAACTGCGGACGAGGGTAGGGAAATCGACGCTTTCTTCCACCGCGATGATGTCCGAGCGCGGCACGGCGATTTCGCCGACCTTGCGATCCGTCAATTCCAGCATATTGCTGAGCATCGCACGTTCGGCGGCGTCAAGATCGCCGTTATCCCCATCGCTGTCGCCGCGATGTTCTTCGATCGCGTCCTCGATGCTTTCCCTGAGTGTGGCGTGGCCTCTTAATTTCAGAAAATCGCGAACGGCGTGCCACAAGGAATGTCCGTCCGCGGGTCGAGGAGAAGGGTCGCTCATCGTCTTTCACTCAAATAGGGGTCGGCTATGCCAAGTTCGTTCAAGATCGCCGTTTCCAGCGCTTCCATGGCTTCAGCCTCCCCGTCCTCCATATGATCATGGCCCAGCAAGTGCAGGGTGCCATGCACGATCAGGTGCGTGAAATGATTTTGTGCCGGAATATTTTTTTCCGCGGCTTCGCGCATCAGGGTTTCGAATGCGACGGCCATATCGCCGAGCAGCACATCGCCACTTTCCGCTGTCGCCAGCGCGCTGATGCCGGCCCGGTCCAGCATCGGGAAGGACAGGATATTGGTGGGGCGGTCCTTGCCCCGGTAATCCCGGTTCAGTTCCTGGACTTCCGCGTCATCGGTGAGCCGGATGGAGATTTCCACTATCGGGCCGGGCGTTTCCAGCCAGCGGTCATGACCGGCGCCCGCGATGGCTGCCCGCACGGCGGTGGAGGCCCATTCAGCCCATGTGCCGGACCCGTCCCATTCTCCGGCGGTACTGTCGCAATCAACGTCAAGCATGGGGGCCTTCATAGGCTTCGACGATGCGACCGACGATCGGGTGCCGCACGACATCTTTTGCCGTAAATCGCTGCGTGGCGATGCCGTCTATGCCCTCCAGTCGGGCGACAGCATCTGCGAGGCCGCTTTTGCCGACATCGGGAAGGTCGACTTGTTGCGGATCGCCGCAGACCACCATGCGGCTGCCTTCGCCAAACCGGGTCAGAAACATTTTCATTTGCTGCGGTGTGGTATTCTGGGCTTCGTCCAGGATGACAAAGGCATGTGCGAGCGTGCGCCCACGCATAAAGGCAATCGGCGCAATCTCGATCTCACCGGAAGCAATTCGCCGTTCGACCTGTTCGGACGGCAGCATATCGTAAAGCGCGTCATAGAGCGGGCGCAAATAGGGATCGACCTTTTCGCGCATATCGCCCGGGAGGAAGCCCAGCCGTTCACCAGCCTCCACCGCCGGGCGGGAAAGGATCAGCCGGTCGACCGACCCGGAAATCAGTTGCGAAACCGCCTGGGCGACCGCCAGATAGGTTTTCCCCGTTCCGGCAGGCCCCAGCGCAAAGATAACATCCGCCTTGCCCAGCACTTCAATGTAGGATGCCTGCGCCGCCGTACGGGCTATGATCGTCTTGCGGCGGGTGCGGATCATGGCTGGCGGCCCCGCCGCGCGTCCAGAGGTTTCCGTGCCTTCGGCCTCGGTGTCGGGCGCCATCGCAATGGCGGCTTCCACATCACCACTATCGACGGTCTGTCCCTGTTCGAGCCGGGCGTAGAGGGCGTTCAGCACATCGCGGGTGCGGGCGATGCCTTGCGGGTCCCCCTCGATCTTCACCCGGTTGCCGCGCGCCGCGATATAGACGCCAAGGCGGTTCTCGATGGTGATCAGATGCTGGTCGAACTGGCCGAATAACGCGCCGAGCAGGGCAGGGCGTTCGAATTCCAGTTCAATGGTGGCGCGGTCGGGCAGTAATCCGGCTTCCGGCGGCGGCGCATTATGGCGCTTCACCATATGGCAGCGGTTTCGCGCAAATGTCCCTCCATGCTGTTCGGGCCGGCCGCGCCCAGTTTCACATCCACGACCATGCCAATTTCCAGGCCGTCGCCGCTGACCACAACCGATTGCAGCCACGGCGATTTTCCGATCCATTGGCCGGGACGGCGCCCGCGTCGCTCTATCAGAATTTGCGTTTTTTGCCCCGATGTCGTCTGATTGAACGCCAGTGATTGCTTCTGCAACAGGTTTTGCAGCCGGTGCAAGCGCTCCGTCATCACCTCGTCCGGTATCAGATATTCCCGATCCGCAGCGGGCGTGCCGGGGCGCGGCGAATATTTGAAGCTGAATGCCTGGGCGTAACCGACACTTTCCACCAAAGACAGCGTATCGGCGAAATCATCCTCCGTCTCGCCCGGAAAACCCACAATGAAATCGGATGTGATGGCGAGATCCGGGCGCACGGCGCGGAATTGCCGTACCAGATCAAAATAAAATGCGCGGTCATGCCGGCGGTTCATCGCCTTCAGGATCCGGTCCGAGCCGGATTGCACCGGCAGATGCAGATAGGGCATCAGTTCCGGAATTTCGGCATGGGCGCGGATCATCGCGTCGGTCACATCCCGGGGATGACTGGTGGTATAACGCAATCGCTCGACGCCGGGAAGCGCAGCCACCCGACGAAGCAATAATCCAAAATCCCCATTGGGTTCAGATGGATCCGACCACGCGTTCACATTCTGGCCCAGCAGTGTGATTTCCCTTGCACCACCCGCCACCAGAGTTTCCGTTTCAGCCAGGATCGCGGAAAGGGGCCGGGAAGCCTCGCCGCCGCGTGTATAGGGGACAACGCAAAAGGCACAGAATTTATCGCATCCCTCCTGCACGGTCAGAAAAGCCGAGGGCGCGCGACGGGCACGGGCGGGCAGGACGTTAAATTTGGGCACCGCCGGCATGTCGAGATCGACCAGCGCACGCTTGCCGGACGCGCCCGACCGTGCCTGTTCTTCCAGCAATTGCGGCAGACGATGATAGGCTTGCGGCCCCACAACGACATTTACCGCCGGCGAACGACGTCCGATTTCCGCGCCTTCCGCCTGGGCGACGCAACCGGCGACAGCGATAACCGGCACAGCAAGGCCATCCCGCGCCCGCGCCGCTACCTTGCCAACCTCGGAATAAAGTTTCTCGGCGGCTTTTTCACGAATATGGCAGGTATTGAACACGACGACATCGGCGTTGTCACCGTCGCCTGCCACCATGCCGCTGGCGGTCAGGCTTTCGGCCATACGCTCAGCGTCATAGGCGTTCATCTGGCAGCCAAAGCTGCGAATAGAAAAGCTGCGGGGTTTTGCGGTCATGCCTGCCCCCGTATCAGTTGACGATAGCCTTGTGCTACCTGTTCCTGACAATAACGCGCCAGCGCCTTGCGGTCTGAAAAATCGGCGCGGCGTACCGGCGGGTGGCATAATATGGCGGCGCTGGTACGGCCCAGCCGCATAAAATCAACGGCATGGGAACCGAAACGCATATCGCCTATCCATGCGATATCCGGGCGACGCTGGCGCGTAATGGGCATGCCGTTCAGATGCGTATAGGCGAGGCTGATCGGCTGGATACGGATGGCGTCATCCTCTGCCACCGCGAACAGTGCCGATTTGAACGGCAGCACCTGCACCCCGTCGCTCGACGTTCCCTCGGGAAACAGAATCACATTATCGCCGGCAATCAGGCGTGCGCGGATACTGCCGGACTGTTCCGGCGCACGGCTGCGGCGCTCCCGTTCTACATAGATGGTCTGCTGGAAGCGGGCGAGAAACCCGACAAATGGCATGGAGCCCACTTCGGATTTGGCGACGAAACTGGCATGCAGACGGCTACCCAAAACAGGAATATCCAGCCATGACAAATGGTTGCAAACGTAAAGCACCGAACCCGTGGCCAGCGTGCCTGAAAATGTGCTTTTGACGCCCAGTGAATGGCTGATGGCGCGATGCCACAGCGATGACAGGCGCGTCGCCGAATTGGGCTGCACCATGTTGAACATCATACCAGCCGGCACCAGCGCGCCGGTCACTGCGATCGCGCCGGCCATCGCTTTTACATGACCGATCCGTTGAAAAGGCCGTTCACGGGCAAGGAAAGATGGCTGGCTGGATAATCCAGGTGGTTCTGAGGGCATGGCAGGCGGTCAGCCATGTTCCTTCTGTGATTTAATCGGTGCACCATAGAGTTCGAGTCTGTGGTCGACGAGACGGTATCCCAGTTGGCGGGCGATTTCAGCCTTCAACGATTCCAGCTTTTCATCGTGGAACTCAATGACGTCACCGGTTTCGACGTTGATTAAATGATCATGATGTTCATCGGGCGTCGGTTCGTAGCGGGATCGTCCGTCACGGAAATCATGACGTTCGAGGATGCCGGCATCCTCGAACAGGCGCACCGTGCGATAAACCGTAGCAATGGAGATATTTCGATCCAGTTCCACGGCGCGGCGATGCAACTCATCGACATCGGGATGATCCCGACTGTCGGACAGAACGCGCGCGATAATCCGACGCTGTTCCGTGATACGCAACCCTTTTGCGTGGCACAGAGCTTCAATATCAATAGCGTCCGACATCAAAATCCTCGTGGCGTTCTTCGCCTGTATCCAGACGATATGCGGCGCGGAAGCCGGATGCTACCGCCCGCCTCCACGGTAGAGAACGAAGGCCGTCGGGGCAAGCCGGGACGGCCGCAGGATTGCAGCTCGTCCCGGTTCCCGTTCCTTATTTCTGCCGCGCGCGTGCCCGTGCCGTGCCAAGGCCAATCGACTTGGCGAGCTGGCGACGCGCTTCTGCATATTTCGGGGCAACCATCGGATAATCCGCTGGCAGACCCCATTTCGCGCGATATTCATCCGGCGTCATACCATAGGCGGTGGACAGATGCCGTTTCAGCATTTTCAGTTTACGGCCATCTTCCAGGCACACGATATAGTCGGGCTTCACCGACGAGCGGATCGGCACCGCCGGCTCGGGGCGAGCTTCCGGCGCTGCAGGCGCTTCGTCCAGGCTCGACAGCGTCGCGTAGACATTCTGGATCAGTTGCGGTACGTCGTTCACGGCAACACTGTTGTTGGCGACATGGCTCGACACAATATCAGCTGTCAGTGCAAGAAGATCTGCATGTTGCGATTGTTCAGTCATTTCTCATTTCCTTATCGGGCGAAGATTCTGTTTTTATAATGTTCACAAGTTACCGGTACGCCAGCATAGTTTGTCAGCAGAGTGCGGGGGATACCATTCTCAGCGCTACCAACAAGCAGAAATTGCCAGTAGCTTTCGTCTCTATGCCTTTGTAATATGGGATTGCAAGCACTCTTGCACCCAAACAAGGGTATTTTTACCATTTTTCCATTTTCCCGGCAAATCAGATCACAGAACAAGTTCGAGAGTCATGGCATCGATGCTCTCTCCGTCCAGGCTACGATAGTAGTGGGATCGTATTCCGTACACGCTAAACCCGCATTGCCTGTAGAGAGCGCGACCGGCATCGTTGGTACGGCGTACTTCCAGAAATATCCGCCGCGCCAGACGCGACCGGGCGGATTGGCAGACTGTATCGATCAGGGTAAATCCAAGCCCCAGCCGCCTGAAATCAGGATGGACCGCACACAATAATAGTTCCACCTCATCCAGAATTTGCCGGTTGAGAGCGAATGCGAGCAGATTATTCTGATCGTCGAATCCCAGATCAAGCCAGCCGCCGGCACTGTGCAGAATCCCGGCGATCTGCGCTTCCGTCCAGCTTTCCCGATACTCAGGATCAAACGCCAGCGCTGACAATCGGGCCACCTGACCGCTGTCCCCTACACTGCCTTTGCGCCAGGTCAGCATCCAGTCTCCGTTCAGTCCGTTTCGGGGGCGCGTATATACAGGGGGAGGGGGGCCGTCATCAGTGCTGTCGGTATATCTTTTGCGAGACGTGCGCGGGGTGTATGCGCCCATCCTGCCGAATCATGGTCTGTCAGCCGCGAGGCCGCCGAGCCGACGACAATCGGATAAGTTCGCGCCAGGTTGATGGCCTCTGTCTCTGACAGAGCCTGCGATGACGCCTCGCTTCGCAGATCGCGCAAGGCTACGGGCTCTACCCAGATCTGCCCGCGCGGCGCGGCCAGCGCCACCAGCGCGGTAACGTCGGGCGCTGTTCCATGCGCGATCATATGCGCGCGCGCCTCCGCCGCAATCAACAACGCTGAACCGACGCCCTCGACGCGCGCCTGCCATGCAAGACCGAGCGCACGTGCGGCCGCGATGCCAATCCGCAAACCCGTAAAACTGCCCGGTCCGATTTCAACGACGATCCGTGACGGTTGTAGTGAAGGGCCACCGAGAGGCGCCATCAACGCGGCGATTTCTGGAACAAGCGCCTCGGCATGGCCCTTCACCAGCGGCAATTGCTGCTCCGCCACCACTACATTATTGATCGTCAACGCCAGCGACAAATCAAAACCGGTGGCGATCGCCAACATCGAATCGGACACTTTTCCGGGCGCAAAACGCTCAGACGGCACGAACTTCACGCACCTCCGGCACATAATGGCGCAACAGATTTTCGATGCCGCCCTTCAGCGTCGCGGTAGAGGATGGGCAACCGGCGCAACTGCCCTGCATATTGAGATATACAACCCCCTGCTGAAAGCCACGATAGACGATGTCTCCGCCGTCATTGGCGACCGCCGGCCGGACCCGGGTATCGAGCAATTCACGAATCTGCGCGATGATTTCGGCGTCTGCGGGATCATCGAAGGTTTCGACGGCTGTTTCCGCGCCACTGGAGACTATCGGCTGGCCGCTGGCGAAATGATCCATGATCGCGCCCAGCACCTGTGGTTTCAGCGCTTCCCACAACGCGCCGTCCGCCATCCGGGTCACGGTGATAAAGTCCGAGCCAAGAAATACGCGCTCGACATCGCCCAGCGCGAAAATACGGACCGCGAGGGGAGAGGATGCCCCCACTTCGGCATTGGCGAAATCGAACGGCCCGTCAGGGGCGACCGGTTGCCCGGGCAGGAATTTCAGGGTGGCTGGATTAGGGGTGCGTTCGGTTTCGATCAGCATAGATGCTCCTGTCTGCGGGCTTTGTCCGCTCGTTCGGGCTTTAGGTGGCAACGAGAGCCGCCGCGATCAAGTCAGCTGATCCAGCCGCTCATCCGCAAGTGCCCCCGGCACGATAATCACCACGCATTGTAAATCGCCGGCCTTGCCGCTGGAAAAGAAATTGACGAGCGGCCCCGGATTGGTGCCGGAGTTTGCAGCCAGCACCAGCGCGCGGATGGAAGGGTCAGCTTCCAGTTCAGCCTGCACCGCGTGGGTCGGTGTGCCTTCCCGTATGCGTGTCTGTGGGGGCGCGCCGAGCAGTTCCTCGACTGCCGCCGCCTCGATCGCAAGTGCTGCCCGCGCCGCATCCTCGGCCTCCGCCGCCAGAATATCCTGCACGCCACCCCATTGCTGGAACTGGGGAGGTTCGAGCGGGTAGAGCAAAGTTACCTGACCGCCGGTCCGCCGGGCGCGCAAGGCGGCAAAGCGCCGGGCCTTGCGACACTCGGGCGTGTTATCCACGACGACCAGGAAAGTTTCAGCCTGCGATGCCATTGCCCATTTTCCCGATGCGCACGGCTACAGCAACAGCGCCGCGACCGGCCGGCCCTCTGTGACCAGTACATTATAGGTTCGCGCCGCTGCATGACTATCCATAAATTCCACTACCATCCCCTGATCGCGGGCAGAACGGACAAAATCCGCAGGGGGCCGTTCCATCCGCTCGCCGGTGCCCAGCAATAAAAGCGTTGGTTTGACGGGCAGATCCGCGAGCAGCGCCAGCACGTCCACGGTGAGGGAGGCGACCGGGCGCGCAGCAATGCCCCAGGCGCGTTCGGCAGCAATCAGTAACGCCTGGCTGTACAGGCGATCCTTCACCACCCACCCGTCCGCCGAAAATCCGGCGATGACTGTCACATCGTCGGGCTTGATCGGCCGCATCGCCATCTTACGGCGTCCGGCGTTCGGGTGTGGCGTCTGCCGGAAGGAAAGTGTGCGGCCCCACCTTCAGCCAGATCAGGATCGGCGCGGACAGAAAGATCGAGGAATAGGTGCCGACAATGATACCGAGCAACATCGCCAGCGAGAAGCTGAATAACACATTACCGCCGAACAGCACGAGCATTGCCAGCGCGAGGATCAACGACAGGGAGGTTACAATAGTCCGGGGTAATGTTTCATTCAAGGAAAGGTTCAGCAGTTCCTCGATCTCCATCTTGCGATACTTGCGCAGGTTCTCGCGTACGCGATCATAAACCACGATGGTATCGTTAATTGAATAGCCGATAATGGTCAGCAACGCTGCAACTGTATTCAGGTCAAACTCAAGCTGGGTCAGCGCGAAGAAGCCGAAGGTGAAAACCACATCATGTATCAGGCCGAACATGACGCCAACGCCAAACTGCCATTCAAACCGGAACCAGACGTAGACGGAAATGCCAAGCATCGCGAATAGCATGGCCAGTACGCCGTCGCGGATCAATTCTCCCGATACCTTTCCGGATACGGTTTCCACCCGTCGGAAATCGGCATCCGGGTGATCGGCCAGGATGGCGGCCTGCACCTTTTGTACAACGCCCTGAATGGCTTCATCATTGTCATCTTCGGGCAACGGCAGGCGGATGGCGATGGTGTTGGCGTCACCAAATGTCTGCAACGAGCCTTCCCCGACACCCGCCGAATTGACCGTCCGGCGCAGTTCATCGACGGCGACCGGTTGATCGAAACGGACTTCCATCGTCAGTCCCCCGGCGAAATCCACGCCGAAGTTCAGGCCGCGCACCGCGACAAGCGCAATCGAACCGATAATCACGGCCAGCGAAAGCAGCATGGCGACATTGCGCCAGCGCATGAACGGAATATTGGTATCGTCGGGAACGAGCTTTAACAGCCGCATCGCGGATTTCCTTACAATACCAGCGTCTGCGGGCGCGCACGGCGCAGCCACAGGGATGCAAACAGCCGGGTGACGGTGACAGCGGTGAACACCGAGGTAATGATCCCGATAGTCAGCACAACGGCGAAGCCCTTGATCGGACCGGAACCGAACCAGAACATGATGACCGCCGCGATCACATTGGTGACGTTGGCGTCAAAAATCGTCCGCGATGCATCCTTGTAGCCCATCTGCACCGATGCGACGATATTGCGACCTCGTCGCAATTCTTCGCGGATGCGCTCGTTGATCAACACATTGGCATCGACTGCTGCGCCAATCGTCAGCACGAAACCCGCAATGCCTGGCAGCGTAAGGGTGGCGCCGAGCATCGACATCACGCCAACGACGATCACGGCGTTGAGGAACAGCGCAATCACCGAATAGACGCCAAACCGGCCATAGGTGAGGATCATGAACACCGCCACCAGCACGATCGACAGGACGCTGGCGATGGCCCCGGCGCGAATCGAATCCGCGCCAAGATCAGGGCCGACCGTGCGCTCTTCGATCACCGCAAGTTCAACCGGCAACTTGCCGGAACGCAGCATGATCGCAAGTTCATTGGCGCTGGCAGTGGTGAAGTTTCCGGTGATAATGCCCGCCCCGCCCAGAATCGGCGAGTTGATGCGCGGGGCGGAGATAATTTGTCCGTCGAGGATGATCGCGAAAGGCTTGCCGACATTTTCCTGCGTCGCCTTGCCGAAACGGCGGCCTCCGACAGAATCGAAACGGAAACTTACGACCGCCTGGCCCTGATCGAACGAGGGCTGGGCATCGATCAATTGATCGCCGGTGATGATCGCGCGCCGCTTCACCGCCATCGGCGGACCATCAATGCTGGGCAGCACCTGACTTCCCGGCGGCGCGCGTCCTTGCGCGACCATGGCCGGATCGGCTTCCATATCGACAAGCTTGAATTCGAGTTTGGCGGTTTTGCCGAGCAAGGCTTTCAACGCTGCCGGATCTTGCAAGCCCGGCACCTGCACGACAATTCGCGTCGCCCCCTGACGAACGATATTCGGTTCCCGCGTACCGAGTTCATCGATCCGGCGGCGAATCACGTCCACCGCCTGACCCATGGCGAGGTCGGTTTCTGCCTTCAATCCGGCATCGGTCGGGCGAACGACGACGCGGTTGCCGTCAACCACACTGACGTCCAGATCGCGTTGCGCTGAAAGCTGGCCGATCGGGCGGGACATCCGCCGCATGGTCTCGACCGCCCGATCCGTGTCCGCCGGATTGCGCACCGTAAAGCTGATCGCGCCATCGCGCACGCCCATATCGGTGAAGCCGATGGCCCCGCCATCGGCCTGGCGCAACTCGGAACGAATGCTTTCATCCAGCACTTCGAGACGGGTTTTGCGGATGTCCTCTTCACTGGCCTCGATCAGAATGTGACTGCCACCGCGCAGATCAAGTCCGAGGTTGATCTGACGACTGGGCACGAACGACGGCCAGGCGCCGACTTCCTGCTCGCTGAAGAAGTTGGGAATCGAGAAGACCAGACCCGTCAGCAGCGTGAGTGCGACCAGCCAGATCTTCCACGGCGGAAAATCGAGCATATGGGCGGCTCAGCCCTGCGAATCGTTGGCGGGCGCACCGCGCGGCTTGACGCTCGTCAGTGTCGCCTTGACCGCGCGCACCTTGACGCTCGGCGCGAGTTCGATTTCGACCTCCGTATCGGTCACGCGCGTCACGCGACCGATCATGCCGCCGCCGGTTACGACTTCGTCGCCCTTTTGCACGGCGTCGATCATGGCGCGGTGCGCCTTGGCGCGTTGCTGTTGAGGGCGGATGATCAAAAACCAGAAAATGACGAACAGCAGGATGAGCGGCGCCATCTGGATAAGAAAGCCCGTGGTGCCGCCGGTTGCGGCTCCTGTGGCTGCCTGCGCATAAGCGGGGGTTGCGAACATCGCCTGCCTGTTCCTTCACGTTCCGGGAAATCGTGCCGCGCGCTTACACGCAGCGACGGGATTTTTCAAATCCTGTCGTGGCAAGGCCGGGCACGGAACACAAGGGCGAATTTTGCTCTGGCCACCTCTTGACCCGGGATAATCTGGCCGCAAAAGCGGATGCACCATGCCTGACTCCCGCAATTCACCCGATGCAGACCTGCCGATCCGGCCTGAAATCGTGCTGGTCGTGGCGGTGGCGCGCAACGGTGTCATCGGCGCGGAGAATGGCATGCCCTGGCATATTCCGGCGGACCTCCGCCATTTTCGCCGCGTCACTTTGGGCAAACCGGTAATCATGGGGCGCAAGACCTTTGACTCCATCGGCAAGCCATTGCCCGGGCGTCATAATATCGTACTGACACGTGATGCTGCGTGGCAGGCCGAAGGTGTTTCCGTGGCGTCCGATCTGGATTCAGCCATCGTATGCGCCGATGCCCCGGAGATTATGGTGATTGGCGGAGCCGAGATTTTTACCCAGGCGCTGCCCCGGGCAACACGGATCGAGTGGACGGCCATCGATCTGGCTCCTGCGGGCGATACCTTCATGCCCGCCATTGATCCCGCAGAGTGGCAGGAAGTGGCGCGCGAAGAGACAGCGGTAAACGGGGACACGCCGGCTTTTGCGTTCCTTACCTTGCAGCGGCGCGGACGATCCGGCTAACGGGTGACGATGGAAGTGCTCCTGAAAGATAGCGCGGTTCCGCCGCATCTGCGCGGTGGCGCGCTTGCGCTCGGAAATTTCGACGGGGTACACGCCGGCCACCAGGCCGTGATTGATGCCGCCGTAGCTTATGCCCGCCATCGCGCGGTGCCGGCGCTGGCAGCGACTTTCGATCCACATCCGTCCCGCTTTTTCCGGCCCGAATCACCGCCATTCGCCCTCACGACGATCCCGCAGAAACTGCGGCTTTTTGAGCAGCTTGGCCTGGACGGGGCAATTATTATTCCATTTGATGCAGCGTTGGCCAATCTCCCGCCGGAAGCATTTGTCGACCATTGGCTCGTGGAGAAGCTGGGTGTCCGCCATGTGACAACGGGCCATGATTTCAGCTTTGGCCGGGCACGGTCTGGCACGGCTACGCGGCTGGCGGAAATCGGCAAGACGCGTGGCTTCACCACCCAGGCACTGGAGTCGGTCACGGCGGCGGATGGCGAGACAGTTTCTTCCACGCGCATCCGCGAAGCCTTGCAACGCGGCGATCTCCCGCTGGCCACATCCCTGTTGACGCGACCCTTTACGATTGCCGGCACAGTAATCCATGGCGACAAGCGCGGGCGTACCATCGGTGTGCCCACCGCCAACGTCGATCCCGGCGATTATATTCGCCCGCGTTATGGGGTTTATGCGGTGCGGGTCCGGCTGCCCGATGGAGACGTCGTTGCCGGTGTCGCAAACTTTGGCATCCGTCCGATGTTCGAGCCGCCGAAGGAGTTGCTGGAAGTATGGCTGTTCGACTGGTCGGGCGATTTATATGGCCAGACAATCGAGACGGAGTTTGTGGCGTTTCTGCGCGATGAGTTACGCCTCGACGGACTGGAGGCGCTGAAAGCACAAATCGCGCGGGACGCGGAGAACGCGCGGCATATCCTCGCCGCCAATTGACGCCGCCCTGACGCTGGCGCATAGCCGGAACAGACGAGCAACAGATTTTTCGCTAACCGAAGGAATGACATCATGCGCGCCGAAGCGCAGCACCATGTGGATAAAATTGAGCAGGCGATTGCCCTGCTGAGGAGGTTTCTTTGACTGGGATCGCGCCAAAAAACGCCTGGAAGCGCTGAACGCCCGGTCTGAAGACCCGGATTTATGGAACGACCCCAAGGCGGCGCAGGACGTGATGCGGGAACGGCGACAGCTGGAATCGGCCATCAACGCCACCACCGCCTTGCAGGATGAACTGACGAATACGGTCGAACTGATCGAACTCGCCGAGGACGAAGAGGATGAGGCCCTCGAAGAAGAGGGCGTGCAGGCGCTGGCCGAACTGGCAGTGCGCGCCGACCGGGACAAGGTGGAAGCCCTGCTTTCCGGTGAGGCCGATAACCTCTCTACCTATATCGAAATCAACGCAGGCGCCGGTGGCACGGAAAGCCAGGACTGGGCCGAAATGCTGCACCGCATGTATGTGCGCTGGGGCGAGCGGCGAAAGTTCAAGGTGGAACTGATCGATTACCACGCCGGTGAACAGGCGGGCATCAAATCCGCCACCATCTTGCTTAAAGGAGAGGGCGCATACGGCTGGGCCAAGACCGAATCGGGCGTTCACCGTCTGGTGCGGATCAGCCCCTATGACAGCTCGGCCAGGCGGCATACGAGCTTCGCGTCGGTGTGGGTGTACCCGGAAATCGACGATTCCATCTCGATCGAGGTAAATGACAAGGATTTGCGCATCGACACCTACCGGTCGTCGGGCGCTGGCGGGCAGCATGTGAACACCACCGATTCGGCGGTCCGCATCACCCACATCCCGACCGGCATCGTCGTTGCCTGCCAGACGGAGCGTTCGCAGCACAAGAACCGCGCAACTGCGTTCAAAATGCTGCGCGCCCGCCTGTACGAGGCGGAACTGCAGCGGCGGGAAACCGAGGCCAACGCTCAGAATGCCCAGAAGACCGATATCGGCTGGGGTCACCAGATCCGCTCCTATGTGCTCCAGCCCTACCAGCTGGTGAAAGACCTGCGCACCGGCGTCACCTCGACCAATCCGCAGGAAGTGCTGGATGGCGCACTCGATCCGTTCATGGCGGCGGCGCTGTCGCAGCGCGTGACGGGCGAGAAGGTGGATGTCGAGGATGTCGATTGAGGCGGCACTTGCGGCTTACACAAGACGGGTAGAAGCGGTGCTGTTCGCCGCCGCCGAGCCGCTGCGGCCCGAGGACATTCGTGCCTGGGCGGGGGAAGGGGATCTGGGCGGCGCGCTTTCCCGCCTGCATGTGGATTATGCCGGGCGCGGGGTGGAACTGGTGGAGCGCGGCGGACGCTGGCTGTTCCAGACCGCTCCCGATTGCGCCGATGCGCTGGAAACATTGCGCGAAACACCGCGGAAGCTCGGGCGGGCAGCGCTGGAGACCTTGGCGATCATCGCCTATCACGAACCGGCTACGCGCGCGGAGGTGGAGCAGGTGCGCGGCGTCGCCATCTCCAAAGGGACGCTGGATATTTTGATGGAAGCGGGGTGGATTCGTCCTGCTGGCCGTCGCGAATCGCCGGGGCGACCGTTGCAATATGCGACGACGCCGGCCTTTCTCGTCCATTTCGGCCTGCGTTCCCGCCGCGATTTACCCGGACTTGCCGAACTGAAAGCCGCCGGATTGCTCGATCCGCTGGGCGGTGATGAATTGCCGGAAGACGCCATGCCCGCCGTGACGGATGATGGCGACGAAGCGGACGACGATTGATGCGCTGGACGGAATTCGCGCCGGCCAAGGTAAATCTGGCGTTACATGTGCGGGCGCGCCGCGCCGATGGCTATCATGATCTGGAAACGTTGTTCGCCTTCACCCGCTTTGGCGACCGGCTGGAAATGACAGCCGCCGATGACTGGGCACTGGAACTGGCGGGGCCGATGGCCGGGGATGCGGGTGCGTTGGCCGACAATCTGGTGTTGCGGGCCGCGCATGGTTTTGCAGCGGCGACCGGCATACGGGCGCGGTTTGCATTCCGGCTGGACAAGCGGATTCCGGTGGCGGCGGGGCTGGGCGGCGGCAGCGCCGATGCGGCGGCAGCGCTGCGCCTGTTGAACCGCGCCACCGGTACGGGGCTGACTACCGGTCAACTGGAGGAATTGGCCGCAACGCCGGGTGCGGATGTGGCGGCCTGTGTGCGTTCGCGCCCGTGTATCGGAACCGGGCGTGGCGAAATCCTGCGCGATGCCCCGGAATTGGGGCCGATGCCCATATTGCTGGTGAATCCGCGTGTCGCCGTGCCAACCGGTCCGGTATTTGCTGGCTGGGACGGCGTGGATCGTGGCCCACTGGCTGATTGGCGGCGGGGGCGCAATGATCTGCAGGCGCCGGCTATCCGAATGCAGCCCGTAATTGCCGATGTGCTGGCCTGGCTGAAAACATTGCCCGGTGCGACAATGGTGCGCATGTCCGGTTCCGGCGCGACCTGTTTCGCGCTGTTCGGGGGGGAAGTCCCCGATGTTGTGCCACCCGCCGATTGGTGGCTCATGGCGACAGAATTGACAGCGTCAGCCGTCTGAAGCGGCTTTTTCCGATTGCGCGCCTTTTTCGCGCACAAGTCCTTCCGAAAGACCGCCGACGAAGGTTTCAAAATCCTGCGCTTCGCGGAAATCCTTGTAAACGCTGGCGAAACGTACATAGGCGACCGGATCGAGGCGGGCGAGGCCCTGCATCACCAGTTCGCCAATGCGGTCGGCCTCGATCTCATTCTCGCCGGAAGCTTCCATCTGGCGCTGCACCGATGACACCAGCCGCTCGATGCTGTCCGCGTCTATATCGCGCTTGCGGCAGGCAATGATGACCGAGCGCGCCAGTTTCTCGCGCTCGAACGCTTCTTTCTTGCCGGACTTTTTCACGACGACGAGATCGCGCAATTGCACCCGTTCAAACGTAGTGAATCGCGCGCCACAGCCGGGGCATTGCCGCCGGCGGCGGATTGCGGCGCCATCTTCGGTCGGACGGCTGTCCTTTACCTGGCTGTCCTCGTGGTGGCAGAAAGGGCAGCGCATCGGACGTCAGGCGTAGATGGGGAAGCGGCGGGTCAGTTCGGCAACCTCGCCGCGTACGCGTTCCTCGACTGCAGCATCGCCACCGGGGCCGTGCGTCGCCATGCCATCCAGCACATCCGCGATGAGATGGCTGATTTTGGTGAATTCCGCCGTACCGAAGCCGCGCGTGGTGCCGGCCGGTGAGCCGACACGGATGCCGCTGGTTTTCGTCGGCGGCAGCGGATCGAAGGGGACGCCATTTTTATTGCAGGTGATCTGGCAGCGTTCCAGCGCCTCGTCGGCGTCCTTGCCGGTCAGTCCCTTCGGGCGCAGATCGACCAGCGCAAGGTGCGTATCGGTGCCACCGGCGACCAGATCGCAACCACGTTCTTTCAATGTTGCCGCCAGAACCTTCGCATTTTCAACAACGGCCTTCGCATAAGCCTTGAACGACGGCTGCAAAGCCTCGCCAAAAGCTACGGCCTTGGCGGCAACCACATGCACCAGCGGACCACCTTGCAGACCAGGGAATACTGCCGAGTCGATTTTTTTGGCGATATCAGCGTTGTTCGTCAGGATCATGCCGCCGCGTGGTCCACGCAGCGTTTTATGGGTCGTCGTCGTGACGATATCGGCGTAGGGCAGCGGCGACGGATGTTGCCCGCCCGCAACCAGCCCGGCGAAGTGCGCCATATCGACGAACAGCAGCGCACCCGCCTTGTCGGCAATGGCGCGAAAACGTTCGAAATCAAGGAAGCGTGGATACGCCGAGCCACCGGCAATAATCAACTTCGGACGGACTTCCAGCGCCTGTTCTTCCAGCGCGTCATAATCGATCAAATGGGTATCCGCACGGACGCCATATTGCTGCGCGTCGAACCATTTGCCCGACATCGCCGGGCGCGCACCATGGGTAAGGTGACCGCCGGCATCCAGTGACATGCCGAGGATGGTTTCGTTCGGTTTCACCAGCGCCAGCATCACCGCGCCATTCGCTTGCGCCCCGGAATGCGGCTGTACGTTGACGAAGCCGGCGTCGAACAACTGTTTCGCCCGGTCGATCGCCAGGCTTTCAGCAATATCGGCGAATTCGCAGCCCTGATAATAGCGCTTGCCAGGATAGCCTTCGGCATATTTGTTCGTGAAAACCGAGCCTTGCGCCTCCAGCACGGCTCTCGACACAATATTTTCAGACGCAATCAGCTCGATCTGATTTTGCTGGCGCGCCAGTTCGCCGGTAATGCTGGCGGCGAGCGCCGGATCGGATTCGGCGACACCCGCCGAGAAAAAGCCATTGCTGGTGACAGCGGAATTGAGGGGAATGGGATTGCTGCTCATATTCTGTCCTATCCGAGCTTTTCGATCCGCCGTCCGTGACGGCCACCGGCGAAGGGTGTGGCGAGAAATGCCTGCACGGCATCCCGGGCGGTTTCCGCGCCGGTCAGGCGCGCGCCCAGCGCAATGATGTTGGCGTCATTATGTTCGCGGGCAAGGCGAGCGGAGAGATTATCGTGCACCAGTGCGCAGCGCGCACCGGGAACGCGGTTGGCGGCAATGGAAATGCCAATGCCCGAACCGCAGACGACAATGCCAAATTCCGCCTTGCCCGATGCCACGGCTTCGGCGCAGGCGCGCCCGAAATCAGGATAATCCACGGAAGTTTCGGCGTCCGCCGCGCCAAGATCGAGCAGTTCATGGCCTGCCGCACGCAAATCTTCGGCGAGAAGGGCCTTTAGCGGATAGCCGGCATGGTCGGAAGCAATGGCGATGTGCACGTTTCTTTACCTGATCGGGAAGCAGGCGCTGGCGGAATCACCAGCGACGCTTGCGGCTCTATGCACCAAATATGGTGGTGTTCCAACCTTTGGAACACAAAAATATGGTTCAGGCTGCCTGGCGTTGTTCCAGCGACAGATCAAGCCGGCTCCAGATTTCCACCAGAGCGGAGACCAGTTCCACCATCATCGCCTCGCTATGCGTGGGGCCGGGCGTAAAGCGCAGGCGCTCGGTGCCGCGCGGCACCGTGGGGTAGTTGATGGGCTGCACATAAACGCCATATTCCGCCAGCAAGATGTCGCTGACTTTCTTGGTTTTTACCGGATCGCGCACCATCAGCGGCACGATATGGCTATCGCTCAGCAATACCGGCAGACCGGCCTCGGCCATCTTCTGCTTCAGCCTTGCCGCCGCCTGTTGCTGGCCTTCGCGTTCGGCTGGCGATGCTTTCAAATGCCGCACCGCCGCCAGCGCGCCCGCCACCAGCACCGGCGACAACGATGTTGTGAAGATGAAACCCGGTGCGTACGAACGGATGCAATCGACGATATCCCGATCAGCGGCGATATAGCCGCCCATCACGCCAAACGCCTTGCCCAGCGTGCCCTCGATAACCGTCAACCGGTGGCTCAACCCTTCCCGGTCGGCAATACCGCCTCCGCGCGGGCCGTACATGCCCACCGCATGGACTTCATCCAGGAAGGTGATGGCGTTATATTTGTCAGCCAGGTCGCAAATTGCTTCGATGGGAGCAATGTCTCCATCCATCGAATAAACGCTTTCGAAAGCGATGAGCTTTGGCGCCGTTGGATCGGCGGCCGCCAGCAATTCTTCCAGATGCGCCAGATCATTGTGGCGGAATACATGCCGTTCGCAGCCGGAATGGCGGATACCGGCGATCATCGACGCGTGATTTTGTTCGTCGGAAAAGATGATGCAGCCGGGCAGCAATTTGCCCAGTGTGGTGAGCGTCGCCTCGTTGGAAACATAGCCCGAGGTGAACAGCAACGCCGATTCCTTGCCGTGGAGATCGGCGAGTTCCTGTTCCAGGTGAATATGATAATGGGTGTTTCCGCCGATATTGCGTGTGCCGCCAGAACCTGCGCCGACATCATGCAGCGCGTTTTCCATCGCCGATATCACATCCGGGTGCTGGCCCATCGACAGATAATCGTTGGAACACCAGACGGTGATCGGCTTCGGCCCGTTATGGCCGGCGAAACAGCGTGCGTCCGGAAAGGAGCCCTTGTTGCGCAATACCTCGACGAAGACGCGATAACGGCCTTCTTCATGCAGGCGGCTGATCGCATGTTTGAAGATATCGCTGTAATTGATCACCAGCCCGACACCTGTATCTCTCGCGCAGGAACCGCTGCGCACACGCTGCATTTAGGCAATATTTCGTTGCATTGAAAGCGTAAGCGATGCCGCACCGTGCGTCCAGCCCCGAAAAACCCCATTTTTGCGTCGGGATAGGATCAGAATTCGACTTCAAGCTCCTCCATCTCGTCGGGCTCGGCCAATGCCGCGGTTTTCCATTCCTGCATGGGTTCCCACGCGAGGATCGTATCGCGCCAGGCGGCGGTTGGCTCGCCCAGCGGTACGGCGTAGGTGAGGAACCGGGTTGCCACCGGGGCATACATGGCATCGGCGATGCACGGTTTTTTCCCGAACAGAAAGGGGCCGCCATAGCGTTCCAGGCAGTCGGCGATGATTTCCTCGATCCGCTCGATATCCGGCAGCGCGCCGCTGAAGATCGGGAATTTCTCGTGCCTTACCTTCAGGTTCATGGGCAGCGCGGAACGCAGGTTGAAGAATCCTGAATGCACTTCGCCGCAGATCGAGCGACAATGGGCGCGGACGATCCGATCCGCCGGATACATGCCCGCTTCCGGGTATACTTCATTAAGATAGCCCGCGATCGCCAGTGTATCCCAGACGCTCGCGCCCTCGTGCGTCAGACGCGGCACCCGCACCGATGGCGATAGCAGCAGCAGTTCCGCGCGGGTATCCGCGTCGACCGGAACAAGCTCCTCCCGTACATGGATGCCTGCCAGCCGGCACATCAGCCAGCCGCGCAGCGACCAGGAGGAATAGTTACGGCTCGAAATTGTCAGCACTGCCGTCATCGTTCTCGTCCCATCGTCAGATTCACGCGCAATATTAGCCATAAATATTGAGTCGCGCACAGGTAAATGTTGCGATGCAGCATCCTAATGCATATATCGGCATTATTCTACAACGATTCTGATTGACCGCGCCCCATGTTATATACGGCCTTCCAGACCTGGACCGATGCAATGCAGCCGGTGCGCTGCCTGGCGGATACCGCGCGCGATCAGCAGCCCGCATTCGCACAGCTTGAGGAAGCATTTCCGGTAGCGCGAAGCTGGTTCGCACTGATGCACATGATCGCCGATACGCGCGTTACGCATGCGCGTCCCGCGTGGGGCATCGACAAGGTGATCTCCGGCAACCGTATGCGCGCGGTGCGGGAAGAAATCGCTCTGTCGCTGCCATTCGGCAATCTGCTGCATTTCGTGAAGGAAGATTCGCCGCCGCAGCCAAAGGTGTTGATCATCGCGCCGCTGTCCGGCCACTTTGCGACACTGATCCGCAACACCGCCGAAACGATGCTGCGCGACCATGACGTTTATGTGACGGACTGGATCAACGCGCGGGACGTGCCGTTATCGGCCGGCACTTTTGGTTTTGACGATTACACTGCCTATGTGATCCGCTTTCTGGAGGAACTGGGACCGGGGAGTAACCTGGTGGCTGTCTGCCAGTCCTGCGTGCAGGGCCTTTCCGCGACGGCGCTGATGGCGGAGGACGATAATCCGGCGCAGCCGCGCACCATGACGTTGATGGGGGGACCGATCGACACGCGTGCCGCTCCGACCGTGGTAAATCATCTCGCCAATGAACATTCTCTGGACTGGTTTGAGAACAATCTGATCACACGCGTGCCGATGCGCTATCGCGGGCGCGGGCGACGCGTATATCCGGGCTTCATGCAGCTTTACGCGTTCATGTCGATGAATACAGGCCGCCATATCCAGCAACATGATAAACTCTACCAAAATCTTGCGGATGGAAATTGGGAAGAGGCGCAAGCTACCCGGGAATTTTACGACGAATATTTTGCCGTCCTCGATCTCGACGCGGATTTTTACCTGGAAACCGTCGACAGGGTTTTTCAGCGGACGCTTTTGCCAAAGGGCGAGCTCACCTGGCGCGGACGTCTGGTGAATCCCGATGCCATCCGCAAAACGGCGCTGCTGACGGTGGAGGGGGAGCGGGACGATATTTCCGCCGTCGGCCAGACTGCAGCAGCCCATGGGCTGTGTTCTTCCCTGCGCCCCCACCTGAAACGCCACCATTTGCAGGCAGGCGTGGGCCACTATGGTGTGTTCAGTGGCAGCAAATGGCAGCGGCAAATCTATCCCCAGGTGCGCAGTCTGATCCTCGCCATGAACTGACCGGCCAAAGCCCCAAAAACCGGATCTTGATTGACGACGATCAAGGCGCGATCATGGTTCCGTCGAACAAGGATGGACCAGAGACGCATTTTGGGAGGCCTGGAATGAATGAAGTCGTTTATCGTGTGACAGATGCGCAGGCGGCGAACGCCGGCATCGACAAGGCACGGTACGAAAGCCTCTACCGGGAGTCGGTGGAAAATCCGGAAAGTTTCTGGCGGCGCGAAGCCCGCTGCGTTGACTGGATCAAGCCGTTCACCGAAGTTTCGCAATGGTCGTTCAACGAAGCGGATTTCGGTATTCGCTGGTTTGCCGATGGCAGCCTGAATGTCGCGGCCAACTGTCTCGATCGTCATCTGGCGGAACATGGCGATCGCACGGCAATTATCTGGGAGCCGGACGGCACCGGGGAACCGGCGCGGCATATCAGCTACAGCGAACTGCATGCCGACGTCTGCCGGCTTGCCAACGGCCTGAAATCCCTGGGGGTAGGCAAGGGAGACCGCGTCACCCTTTATATGCCGATGATCCCCGAAGCAGCCATCGCGATGCTGGCCTGTTCGCGGATCGGCGCCATCCATTCCATCGTATTCGGCGGGTTTTCGCCCGATAGCCTCGCCAACCGCATCGCCGATTGCGATTCCCGACTGGTTATCACGGCTGATGAAGGCTTGCGCGGGGGGCGCACCGTACCGCTGAAAGCGAATGTGGATGAAGCGCTGTCGGGCGTTCATGTCCATTGCGAATCGGTGCAACACGTCGTCGTCGTGTCACGCACCGGCAAGGACGTGCCGATGCGGGCTGGCCGGGATATCTGTTATGCCGATCTGGTGGCGCGCCAGGCAGCGGACTGCCCGCCAGAGGAAATGAATGCAGAAGATCCGCTGTTCATCCTCTACACCTCGGGCTCGACCGGGAAGCCCAAGGGGGTACTGCACACCACAGGGGGCTATCTCGTCTGGGCAACCCTGACGTTCCAGAAAATATTTGATCACCGCCCGGACGAAATATTCTGGTGCGCCGCGGATGTTGGCTGGGTGACGGGCCATTCCTATGTCGTTTATGGGCCGCTCGCCAATGGCGCCACGACCTTGATGTATGAAGGGGTGCCCAATTATCCCGACCACAGCCGGTTCTGGCAAATCGTGGATAAATACAAGGTAAATATTTTCTACGCCGCGCCCACGGCTATTCGTGCGCTCATGCGGGAAGGCGATGCCTGGGTAAAGAAAACCAGCCGTAAATCCTTGCGGTTGCTGGGTTCTGTTGGCGAGCCGATCAACCCCGAGGCATGGGAATGGTATTATCGCGTCGTGGGCGACAGCCGTTGCCCGATCGTCGATACCTGGTGGCAGACGGAAACCGGCGGTGCAATGATTTCACCCTTGCCCGGCGCCACCGATCTGAAACCGGGAGCCGCCAGCTGGCCGATGTTTGGCGTCGTGCCGAAGATCGTCGATCAGGAAGGCAAGGTGCTGGAAGGGGAGGCCGAAGGAAATCTGGTGCTGACAACTTCCTGGCCGGGGCAGATGCGCACCGTCTGGGGTGATCACGCCCGCTTTTTCGAAACCTATTTCACGACATTCAAAGGCACATATTTCACCGGCGACGGATGCCGCCGCGACGCGGACGGTTATTACTGGATAACCGGCCGTGTGGACGATGTGATCAACGTATCCGGCCACCGCATGGGTACAGCGGAGATTGAATCGGCGCTGGTTTCCCATGCAAAGGTGGCCGAAGCGGCTGTGGTCGGTATGCCACATGACATCAAGGGGCAGGGCATCTATGCATTTGTCACGCTCAATAGTGGAGAGGCAGCGACGGAAGAACTGGCGAATGAATTACGTCAATGGGTCCGCCGCGAAATCGGCCCGATCGCATCGCCCGATGCGCTGCAATTCGCGCCCGGCCTGCCCAAAACCCGCTCGGGTAAAATCATGCGGCGGATTTTACGCAAGATCGCCGAAAACCAGACGGAAAACCTCGGCGATATTTCAACACTTGCGGATCCGTCGGTGGTGGAAAATCTGGTTGCCAACCGTGTGGTGAACACTGTCCACAAGGCAGCATGAGGGAGTAAAGGAGCCCTGAAATCCCCTTTACGGATTTCAGGGAATCTTCTACGGCAAGCCCCTGATCGGCGGGTGTAGCTCAATGGCAGAGCAGAAGCTTCCCAAGCTTACGACGAGGGTTCGATTCCCTTCACCCGCTCCAAATCTTTGGATTCCATTAAACATCTGATATATAAAGGTAAAAATCAGCGATTTTTGCCTGTGTAGGATTTGTGTAGAAAAATTTGCGGAACTGCCGCGCGGATACGCAGGGAAAGTGCGCTCTTTTCCTCGCCAAACAGCCCCTCTGTCGGCTCGTGGCTGCGTAGCCTTTCGATTCGGGCTTTGCGCCGTCTCCTGCCCCTTCTTTAGCCAGCCTTGGCGCGACTGATCGGATACAGCAATCGGTCCTCATGCCGGTTGCTACCACTGGTCGCCGCCCGGCAAATCGGCTATGGCGCGGAGATACATACAAATAGATAAGGCAGCGGCAGGATCGGATCATGCGAGCGCGGCGCAGACAAGACGAGGAACGCATGAAGGCGCGGGCGCGCCGTGTCATGGGGCTGTGGTCGCGAGGGCTATCCGCGCCGGAACATTCCGCGCGCGCGGTCGGACGCAACGCCTCTACGCATTGCCGTCCGTGTTCCTGCTCGCTGTGCAGCGGCCACAAGGATGTCCCGCCGAAGCGCGAGCGCGGTTTCGAGGATTGGGGCTAAACAGCTTCTTCTAAGGCGAGGCCTTCCTGGGCGCGCCGTCCGCTGTGAGGTGGGTGGCGCGAATAAGCGGATCGTACAAAGAAATAGGCGCGCGACGCTAATCGGGATGAATCTCGACGCTTTCCCATTTGCCCGCCCCGTTATCCGTCGGGATGTGAACCTTGAGCTGTTCGACCGTATAGATCGTCAACGCTTCGCCGTTGAGATTCCAAAGGTGAAACTCGAAAGCCCCGCCATACTGCTCCGCTGTTTTCCATTCGTTGCGAGATAGGATCATACGCGGAGGATGTGCCTGTGTCGTTTTCACTTCTATCAGGCGATTGACCTCACTGCCCTCATGCCAAGCGTATGAGAGAATGTCATATCCGACAGTGTTATCGTCGATCGCGACCCACACGGGTGCGCGGGATATGCCTTCCTGCTGCAACCGGGTGTTCTCATATGCCAGCGACAGGCGTTCTCCCTCCCGGCCTTGGGCAAGCAATCTTGCATCGCGTTCGCCGCGATTGAGAGTTGCAAGTGCATCCCACCAATCGGTCGCGCGCGCATCCGAGCCGAGAAGACCCGCTGAACGGAGGCATTGCACGCCGTTCACGCCGATTGCCTGTAGCACATGATTGCGCCCTGCTGGGGCGAGACGCGCCCAAAGGGGCGATCGGTCGGCGATGATGGCTTCAATCGCAGCCGTAAAAAACGCCTCCAACGGCGTGATAAGCTGGGGCGGGATGCGGCCTTCGATGTCGGCACCGGCATCGTAGTCGTGCGGATAAAAATCCGCTCTTACGGAGCGGACGGTGGCGATGAGATCGGGAGTGCTGAGTTCGGGATTCTTGTCCCGAAAGGTCCGAATGAGGTAGGCCGCTTCAAAAGCGCTCATCGCTAAGATGCGGTCTTCGTCCACTATCCGCCCTCGTCTTCGTCAAAATGGGCGCGGCCTTCCAATTCCTCCACCAGATCAACGATGTCCTGCAAATCGACATCATAATCGACAGGTTCTTCGGCGTTTTCTTCGTCGAGGGCGATTTGATGCAAATCGCGGTCGTCTAGGAGCTGTTGCATTGCACGGACTTTGGTCGCCAACCGCCGACTGACGGAATGGTCGATACAGCCCAGCCCTTGCGGCGCGCGCGTCTGGAAAATGTGGACGTTGGTGATCTCGTTGGGATCCAAGCCAAGGCGATGTATCCGGTCGATCGATTGGAGGAAATGCGTGCTGACATAGCTCCGATCGAGATACAGGGCTTCATGGCAGACCGTGTGCAAGCTGATCCCTTCACCGGCGGCAGCCGGATTGGCGATCATCACCATGCAATCGTCGTCCAAATGGAAGCGCCGCAACCTGCCTTCTCTGGTTTCCGGATCGGAGGCGTTACCAGAAGGGACAGCGCCGTAGAGCGCAACCGGGTTAAGATCGGCCAACATCAACAGCATCTGCTCAATGGTGTCGGTGAATATCGTCCATATCACCGACTTCCGGCCATGTTGCGCGAGTTCGCGAGCCTTGGCTGCAACAGCCAGCATTTTCGGCGACGGGCCGTCTTCGACGACCTGATCCACGAGGCCGGAATTTATGCCAGTGATATCCGATGTGATCGCGCGCAGGGCGAGCAACGGGTTTGACGAAAGTTGCAGCAAGCGCATGACCGATTTCCGCGCACCTGCGAAATCAATAGCACCGGATCTGATATTGCTGAGCTGGCGCAAGCTCTCGCTGCGTACCAGGCTATAGAGAGCCAGTTGCCCCTGACCCATGCCGACCTGATGAAAGTGGGTATAGCGGGCTGGAAGACCCAGCTCCTCTTTCGTGGTCCGAACGTACAAGCTTCCCAGCACTTCTCGCGGCGGCGTGCCCCGGCTGATTTCGAGGCCAAGCCCCTGACCCGGCCATAGGAAGTTGAGTTGGGAAACCAAGTCGGAAGGCGATTGCGGCATAGGCGTTCCGCTCAACACGTCGCGGCGGATTGGAAGTGGCGCGAGGTTCAGTAGCAGCGCACCGCGCTGCGAAGCCTCGCCAGCCTTCATGCGATGAGACTCATCAAGTATCAGATGGACCGGCTGTCGCGCCAGATATGCGCCGATGATCCCAGGATGCTGAATCAGAAGATCGTAATTAATGACGAAACGCCTGCCGCCTCCGGTCAGCATCGTCTCAATTGCGTGGCTTGTGCCGCTTAAAACCTGAAACGCTTCCGTGTCAGGGCCGTTGGCATCCATCGTGTCGTTGACGATCTCATTCCACGCCGGAAAAGCCGCTTTGGGGCAAACGACGAGGACGTGCGCGCCGGGCTGACTTGTCAGCAGATGCAGAGCGAAGGCGACGGTCGTTTTTCCTGCGCCAGGAACGGAGAAATTCGCACCATTTTGGATAGAAAGCAGGTGGCGGATATCCCGGACCTGAAACCATTTGAGATCACGCGTGAAGCCGAGTGCGCGCAGGCGGCTGCGGACCTCCTCTTCCGTAACAGTGAGCGTCAGGCTCCCTTGTGCTTCCTGCACCTTCCTTCGCGCGGCGGCAAAATCTTGGATGCGAGTCTGCGCCTCGGCATCGGGCTTGAACCTGAAGTTATATGCCCGTTGCTGATCGCGCGTGCCGTAATCGCGCAATATGTCGAGAACGCTGGGCCAGCTTAGCTCAATCGCCAGCTCCGTAATCCTGGCATCGCTGCCGATCACCGAAGCCGACTGTTTCAGCCGCTCCCATACGGTGTTGCCGGTCGGGGCTTCGACCAGCAAGAGACCGCGCCGATTCTGCTCGTCGTAACGGACAACGATATGCAGCGGCTCTTGGGTGGCTACGGCTTCCATCCGTCAGGCCGCGCCTGATTGCGTCTCGGCGCGCTGACGTTCGAGAAATCCACGGAGTCGGTCTACGTTGGCTTGAACGGCGTCGAGTTGTTTGCCGATCGCGTCCAAGCTCCCAGGAGCGGCGCGCGTCATATCGACTTCCGACAGCTTGCCATTTGCCGACTGAATCAGATTGAGCGGCATCTGTCCGTCGCGCTTGTCGCGCTCGATCTCGATGATCCCCTCGCACACCTCGACGAGTTGGTCTGAAACCTCGTCCCGGCGCGTGGCATCGTCCATGAGGGAAATCAGCGGTCGGAGCGTCGGCCCCGTATTGCCGCCCAGATCGACAGCGAAATCGTCGCCATCCTCATCATCCGATGGACCGCTTTCGTCCAGTTCGACCCCAAAGCGTTCGGCAAGCTTAGCCGCCACCTCGTCAGCCTTTTTCCCGAACATAGGTTTGAAATCATATACGCGCCGTTTCAGCTTGCTACGCCGATCGGCCAGCAGCCATGCGATCCTGCGACTGACTTCCTGGGCGTCGCCCGTTTTGGCCTTCACGTTTTCGCCAATGTCGAAAAACAACTGTTTGGCGTCTTCAATCGCTTCATAGTCACCGCCGCGATTAAGCCATTCCACAAGATACAGGTCGGCCTCGGTCAGGGCGTTGATCGCATCGTCGATCTCGACCTTTTTCTTGTTCATGAGGGCCATGAGTTCCTTCATCGGTCGCCCGCTGTCACGCAGCTCCCGGATGGCGATGCACTCATTGATCCAATCATAATCGAGTTCTGTGCGCTGCTTCATTTGCAGCCGCACCTCTACCTCGACAATATCCTTCTCGGTCGCGGTCGCGGGCAGAAGTTGGCACTTTACGGTCGCAAATTCGCGGTAAAGGTTCGGATCTTCCTCAAAGAGACTGCGCATTGCCGCCAATCGGCGGTTGCCGTTGACGACGACGCCGCGCCGCGTGATGAGGATAGGCTGACGCTGGCGTTCAGCCTTGAGCACGTCGATGATAGGCGCAACCGAGCCTTCCCGCCCGGTGTTGGCATATTTCAGCAAAAACTCATGCTGGCGCTGCTGCGCGGCTTCGTTTTCCTCGCCGGATGCAAAGTAGTCGGCTGGCTTGCCTTCGCGGCGCGCATAAGCCTGTTGAGCCGTGCGTGTGCGGAAGTTCGCCATGCGATATATCGGCAAGCCCAGCGGCACCAATATGACCGGCAAATCGTAAGGCTGGCTCTGATACTCATAGAACGGCTCGGTCTTGTCGGATTCCGTGGCACGCTCGGCAATTTGCGCTTCGCGGATATGAGCCGGTTCCACATTTACGGTATACGCCATGCGGGCGACCCCCTTATTCAAACCCGATCAGGAAGATCGGTACTGTTATGGTGCGGTCGAACAACCGCAGCTCGTTCATGATGCGCTCGAAGCTGGCGATGTTACTGCCAATGCTCGCCGCCGCTTGCTTCGTCGGTAGCGCCAAAGCGGCAGCCTCAATCCGCCGAACGCTCCACAGATGTTGCAGCTTCAACAGGTCATAGGGCGCGCGGCTGGCATTGCCGGTTTGAAGGTGAAAGGAGAGATCGTCCTTCACCCCGAAGACGGTCAGATCATAACTTTGATCGATTTTCACATCGAACGGCCAGCCCTCGGCGGCAAGCTCCGCTTTCACATGATCGCGGATTGCAGTCGTGGAGCCAGGACCAACGGTCAGGTCTGGCTTCTGGAATACGTCCATTAGCCAGGCATCGAGTTCCCTTTGCGCCCACTGATCGCGCCCGTTGTGGTGGGAATAAGCTTCAGCAAATTGCATCAATCTTCTCGCACAGGAGGCTCGTAGATGGGCTGATTCATGGCTCTGGTTCGGAGCGTCCCGGCTTCTAGCTGCGCGATGCGGTCGCGCGCCACATCAACGTATTCCTCGGTGATATCGCAGCCGTAAGCGTTGCGGCCGTTTTTCAAAGCGGCAACAGCACTCGATCCGACGCCCAGATATGGATCCAAAACATTCCCCCCCGGATTTGTCATGCTAAGAACCAAGCGTTCGACCAATCCGACAGGAAATTGGCAGGGATGATCGGTTTTCTCAACGTGGTTTGATTTCACGTTGGGAATATCCCAAACGTCAGACGGATTTTTGCCCAGCGGATTGCCGGATAACTTGCCTTTATTAGGCCCCTTAAAGTGCTTCTTATCCGGGTATTTTGAGGGGATACGAACGGGGTCGAGATTGAACGTGTAGTCGTCGCCTTTGGTAAACCAAAGAATGGTTTCATGGCGGCCTGAAAAACGATTTTGGCAGTGTAGCCCATGGCCAAAGGTCCAGATGATCCGGTTCCGTAACCGTAGGCCATGATCTTTGAATATCCGGTAAAGTATCACGTCGAGCGGAAAGACTTCCCCGTCATCAACGTGGTTGCCGACTTGCCAGCAGATTGAGCCTTGAGGGTGAAGAAGACGGACGGCCTCCGCGATCGTCGCCGCCTGGCTTTCGATGTAAATATCGAGCGGGGTTCTCTTCTCATATTCTTTGCCAATATTATACGGCGGCGAAGTGACGATCAAATCCATGCTGCCCTTTTTTAAAGAGCGCATAAAGTCTAGATTATCTTGGCACTCAATGACGGCCTTCGTTTTCCGAATGGGAATGACCTTTGCGGTCTTCATCTGTGCGCTTTGACGAGCCATTTTCTTAATCCTGCGATAATATTACTCATTGGCTTTCGTTTATTTGCCAATACTAAATCTATCCATGAGCTTACATGATTGCTGATCGCGGATCCAGCATTTTTTTCTCGAACGGAGAAAGCTTGATTTCCCCAGCCCGCTTCCGCGCCTGGGCAATGTCATAGGTGTTTTGCATACGCATCAAGGTCTCGATCGAGATTCCGAAAACCTTCTCGATTCGCAGCGCCATCTCGGCTGAAAGATGGGCGCGTTCGTTTAGCAATGCCGAGAGAGCCGGACGTGTAACGCCGAGCGCGTGGGCAGCGCTCGTCACCGAAAGGCCATGCGCTTCCACAATTTTGCTTTTCACAAAGCCGCCGGGGTGAACTGGAATTTTGCTCCGAGCCATACGGTTCTTCGCCCTCATTTTCATTTCTGAGGGAGAAGTGTGCCCTGTAAAGAGACACTTTACAAGTCCAAATGTTCTGGAAATGTTCTGACCGATGTTTCGCCCTTTTGAGCTGGGCGGGTTCCGGGGTCAGGGCGGAAGCGTGTGAGCCGAGACCGAAGTGAACGGCCCGATTTTTGGGGTGGGTGGTGCGGGTTAAAAGGCATCGCCGCCCCGCAGGGGGCGGCGATGCCTCCGCCGCTAGGCGGTCTCTGTGCTGGATTGAAGGCGTAGCGGGTTAGCCGCTAAAATAGCACTCCCTGACGGCTAGTTTCGACGTAACGCCGCCATTCGGATTTCGCGGCTTCCTCGTCCAGCCATGCAACGACCTGCGCCACCACATCGCCGCCGTTCTTTTCCACCGTGCCGCACGGGTGAAAATGCGAGCGATAGCCTGTTTCGGTGATGGGGAGCGGCGCACGTTCTGGGTGAATGCTCTGGATTTCCAAATGTGCGGTCACGCCCCATGCGAGGGGCGAGTAAATTACCTCGATTTCGATGCCTTGCCATGTCAGGCGGTGGGTTTGGGGATGCTGTTCCATGGTCAGCACCCCGCGAAAATATGCACCGCGTCCCATGCGGTACTGACGGTGAACAGGTCGCCATTCAATTCAGCGTCACGCGCCATTGCCTGATAGTCGATGTAGTAGCGCAAGGCATGGGGAATGGTGGTGGTTTCTTCGGTGAGTTCCTGCATATAGTCGGCAAGGGTGGCGTGTTGTCCCATGTAGCGGTCGGTCATGGCTTCGCGCGCTTCGTCCAGATTACCGCTGTAATGGCCGAGCAAGGCCGCGCCGATCTCTCCATGTTCTCCGATGAATGCGGCAAACGCACTCACGCGCTCAAAGCTGGCATATTCCTCGATACGGATTTCACCAAAACCCTCGTAGTCGTGAATCGCCCATTCCTCCGCGCCCTCGATGGGGGACGCGTTGAGCATGACGCGCACGGCGTCATAGATCGCCCAAGCCTCCTGCGCGGCGTCAATCCATGCGCCATGCAAATAGCCGTTATTGTAAGCGGCAAGACAGGCGACATAGATAGGTCTCCTGCGCCAGGTCGAGGTAAGGGCTGACCATTTCCTTGATCGCCCCGCCGAAGGCGCTTGAGGCGGCCATTTTCACCAAGAAGCTGTCGGTGAAGTCCTTCCGGCTCATGCTGACGATCTCGCGGGCGCGGGCGAGTGTCTTGCTCTCTCCGGGCTGGTCGGTGATCCACAGCAGCACGGCGGCCAGCACGTTCGCCGCGCTGCCCTGCCAATAGCGGTCTTTGTCATTCGGGGATGACGGGCAAATGGCACCGGCCAGCGCCTGCGCTACGGCCACGGCATTCGGATCATCACGCACGAGCACGTCCAGCGGATTGAACGTGGCGGCGGGCAAGTCGCGCGCGGCGAAGGTCGCGGCCAGCTCGCCCCACGGGTTGATGATATGCACCGCGTCGCAAATCATGCCCGCCCTCACGCGCGCGGTGACGGCGGCGTTTTCGCCCTTGGGGTCGATGACGATGGCGGAACCGGCATAGCGCAACAGCGTCGGCACGATCACGCGGGTGCCTTTCCCCGTCCGTGTCCGCGCGACGATCAGGGTATGATGCTCGGGCGTAGACAGGATCGGCGCGCCGGGCTGTTCGGCCAGCGGCACGGCCTTCATATCGGGATCGCTGCTCTTCCCGAAGAACACGCCCTGATGCGCGTATGACCAGTGCGGCATTTCCGTGCGCACAGCGGCATAGCGCGCGGTGCCGAAATTATCGGACACGGGCGGCGGGTTGCGGGGTTTCTGGCCAGCGGCCAGCACGCGCAATACGCCGATGAGCGCGACCAGCGCCAGCGGCACGGCAATCAGGTACGGCCAGATATGGCTGAATGTCGTCAACACTGCGGCCCATGCCTCGCCAAGCCCGCTGGCACGGGCTTCCGCGCCATAGCGGGCTTGCAGCGCCTGATATTCGTCATGGCGCAAGGACATGGCCTGCATTTCCATGTCCATCAGGCGGCCTGTCGGTCGCCAGCGCGCCTGAAGCGCACCGAGTGTCGGTGCGACTTCAGCGGCTAGCGCCGCTTGCGCCTCGGTCGCGTCGATCTCTCCCGCAGACTGGCGGTATTGAATCTCCGACCGTTTCAACAGGAGGTCGGCCATTACCGCGCGGTCACGGTCAAAATCGGCGGGACTGGTTTCCTGTGCCGCGACCGGCATGGTAGCAACCGCCATAAGCAGGCTCAAGGACACGGCAGTCGCATTCAGGCGGCGGCGATGCGCAGGGCGCATCAAAACGGTGCCTCCCCGGCTTTGTCGGAGAGGGTTTGAGGGGAGCCGTCAGGCACCTGATAGTCCGTTTGCCCCTGTTCGGCGCAAAGCGCGTTCCAGAGTTTGGCAAAATGCGGGTGGCTGGTCGGATCGGTCGCGAGCAGATGCAGCAGGTTCTCCGCATGATTGCCGACGATCTGGTGCAGGAGGCGTTCCGCAGGCGCGGGCGGTCGTCCGGTGGCGGCGGCGTCCAGCGACTCGATGTAGCCGAGAAGGCGGAGCAAGCCCGGTTGCACCTCCACCGTCACCGGCACGGGATCGCTGGCATCATTCATTGCATCATTCAGCAGGTGCGCCAGCGTGCATACGTCCGTATGCGTCTCGAACAACGTCTTCAGGCGCGCGCGCTCCGGGTGCGGTGCGGGGGCGGGCGTATCACCTTCCCCGCGTTCCCAATCTGATAGCGCGGCGTCCGCGCTTTTCTGTTCGGTTTTCTTGTCCGGCATGGCGGCCTCCACAATATCATGCACCGGTATGCCTGTGCATGACTGGAACACCGCGCCGAGTCCTCACCGCATGGTGATGACCATGACAGATATACTTGTGCGAAAGCGCCATGCTGAACAATCATAAAGAGAGGGCGCGCGTCACTTACCGTCGAGATACCTGCGCAGATGCGTGCTGTGCGCCGTGGCGCGTTCAGATCGGGGGAGACATGAAATGGCTGGCTTGCGGAACTGATTGCATCGTTGCGGACGTGATCCGCTGGCGCGAGCCGGTCTGGAAACCGCAACCGCGCACCTCCAAAAAGAAGCCTACGATGATCGGACACAGGGTTGTCACCGGGCAAGTCGTGAAGATCGACCGCGCGGGCTGGGTGCATATCGAGGTCGGTGCCTGCACCGTCGAACCTTCACCGCATTGGCTGCGCCCGCTCTATCCGCTTCAAGCCGGTGAAACCGTCCGCCGACAACGCACCAAGATCGGCCAAGGCAAGGTGGACCGCCTGCTATGGAGCGACGAAACCGCCCGCGCTGCCATTGTTGGCTCGCGCTTTATGAGGGTCTGACCCGCGCCCCGGCGCATCCGTCCGGCGCGCGCAGTGGCAAAATCGCCCCATTTCTTGACATTTCATGATACGTCATGATAGACTTAAGGCTAGGAAATGGAGGTGCGCCATGGCGACCCAAATACGCGAGAAATTCGCAACCCAGGTAGATGCCGAAATCCTGTCCACGGTGCGCGGTATCGCGCAAAGCGAAGGACGGCAGATTCAGGCGCTTGTCGATGAAGCGCTGGCCGACCTGATCGAAAAACGGAAGCAAACCCGTCCGCGTTCCCATGTGATGGCTGCGTATCAGGCGAGCCATGAAAAGTTCGCGCCGCTTTACAAAAAGCTGGCTGAATGACGGACTACCTGACGCTTATTGAAGTGCTGGCCATTCATGAGGACCAGATAGAACGCTATGGCGGCGCGGCGGGCGTGCGGGATCGCGGCTTGCTCGAAGCCGCGCTGTTTCGTCCGCAGACGGGCTATTATGCCGACCTGATCGCGGAAGCGGCGGCGCTGTGGGAAAGCCTCGCGCAAAACCACCCGTTCATCGACGGCAACAAACGCGCTGCCTTCGCGGCCACCTATACCTTTCTCGCTATCAATGGCGCGCGGATCACGGCGGGCGCGGACGAAACCTTTGCCTTCATATCCGGCCTTTATGCTGCCGGTACGTTCGATTTCGAGCATCTGGATCAATGGATGCGCGCGCACGTCTCCGTGGATGGTCGGCAGGGAAACCCTGCTGATGGTGAACAGGGATAGCCCTGCGCCATGCTTCCGCCCGCTATCTTTGAGGATGATCGCCTCTCCGGGCTGATCGGGCATCTGTATGATGCGGCGGTCGATGATCGTCTGTGGTCGGGCATGGCGGCGCGGATCGCGGCGGCGTTCGATTCCACCAGCACTGTCATGAAACTGCACGGCAGCGATGCGCGGGTGCAGATGGTCGAAAGCACCGAGAATCTCGTTGTGCCGGAGCGTCTGCAAGATTGGGCGACGCACTGGCACAGCCGCGATTTATGGGTCGAGCGTTCTGTGACCTTCGGTATGTCGCGGATCGTCACCGACCATGATCTGGTGTCCAAAGAGGAACAGCGGCGAAGCGGCTATTATCAAGAGTGGCTGCGCGCCCTCGACATTCATCACATGATCGGCGCGGTGTTCCCGACAGGGGACGGCACCATGGGCGTGCTGGGGATCCACCGCACTCACGGGGCGGGCGGCTATGACGATACCGACCGGCAAAAGGCCGCGTATCTCCTGCCGCATCTTCAACGCGCCCTTCAACTCGGCCAGAAGCTGGCGGCAGCCGCGCTGACGCAAACGGCGACACTGGCCGCGTTTGACCGGCTCGATACCGGCGTGCTGGTCGTGGACCGGTCTGGCCGCGTCGCCCATGCGAACGCGCTGGCCGAAGACATACTGGCGGCCTCTCGTGACATCGGGGTGCTGAATGGCCGGTTGTGCGTGAAGCGCCCTGCGCTGCATGACCGGCTTCTGTCTCTCATCCGCGCCAGCGTAGATATTGCCGCTGGTCGGTCTGCCGCACCCGCATCCTCGCTGGCCATTTCGCGCGACGATCGTCTGCCACTGACATTGACCGCCGCGCCTTTTGGCGCGGGGGCGACGCGTTTTGCGCACCTGCCCCCGATGGCGCTGGTTTTCCTGCGCGATCCGGAACACCCCACACTGTCCGCGCAAACACTGTGTGACCTGTTCGGCCTGACGCGCACGGAAGCGGCAATTGCCGTTGATCTCGGCAGTGGCCGCGCGCTCGAAGACATTGCGCGACGGCACGGGGTTGGACTGGCCACCGTGCGCTCGCACCTGAAACGCATCCTCTCCAAAACAGGCACAAACCGGCAGGGCGAAGTGATCGCACTTATCGGGCGCAGCGTGGCTACGCTGCCCGACCGGACGCACTGACTTCCTCCCCTATTTAGGGGACGCATGATCCCCGGCCTCTGTCCAGACTCGCGCCGAAGAACTTTGATATTCGGAAGAGTCTGTCATGCGAAAACAAACCGAAAGATGGGCGGCCAGTCTGGCGCTCGCCGCGTTCACGGGCTTGGCGCTAGGCGCGGAGGCCGTCAACGCACAGGCCGTTGACCTGCCTGTGCCGGAAGAAATCTATGGGCGTTATGCGCCAGCGGGCAATTGCGCGCGCCTGCCGCGCGTCGATGTCGGAAGGACGGGGGTGCATCTTGAAACGCCCGCAGGAAAAAGCGGGCCGCTGCCGGTCAGCGTCTGCTTCTCCTGCGCGGGCGGCGCGCAATACGCGGGTCTGCAACGCTGGGTCTACGTCAAATACGGCAAGAACAGATGGGGCGACAATATGCCCGTCATCCTCATGTTCAACGCGCGTGAACAGCGCGGCCTTCTCGAAGTCAGTCACGACGACACCCTGAAAACACCGCTCGGCGCGCCGATGACGGCGGTAGTCCGCGCCTCTCCGTTGAAGCGGTGCAGCGCAGGCGCTCCATCGGTCGCCAAACCCAAAGGGAAAGGGTGATCGATATGGAACGGGAAGAAACCAATCTCCAACGTCACAACCGGATGGTTCTCGAAGACGAGCAACGTGCGAAATACCGCGAGGCCGCCGATCAAGGATTCGGCTTTATCGGTGCGCTGACAGATGGCTGGGGCGCTCTGCTGCACGGCTTCAAACGCCGCCCGCTTTTCGGCCTTCTGCTGGCTGCCGTGATGATCGGGATTGCTTCCCTGATGCTCACCGGCAGCGTGATGATCGCGGTCGATCTGATTGCGGTGGCGGGCGTGTGGTGGGCGGTGTCCGCCTACCGGAAACGCCGCGCCGCCCGCTCCCTATCCTCCCGCCAAAACACTCGGAGTTAAGCCAGATATGCGGAATCTATCTCTTTCGAGCTTCGCGGCAGGCGCGCTTCTGCTGTCCGCGTGTAGCAATGCCCCCAGCGGTGAATATGTCGGGGAACCGGGTTCATTCCTGGACAAGATCGTTTTCAAATCCGGTGACAAGGTGGAGGTCGTCAAGGGCGGCGGAACACGCGTCGGCACCTATCAGGTGGACGGCAAACAGGTCATCGTTACCATCGGCAACGATCAGGAAACGATGACCATCGACGATAAGGGCTGCCTTGGCGGTGGCAACCTTCGCGGCACTTACTGCAAGGGATAATCGGTGGCGGCAGCGTCGCCCTCAAAAGAGGGCGAGCTGGCGGGATTTTGCAATATGCTGCTGCCGAGCGGGCTTAGCCGCCTCCTGATTGAGCCAAGTCAGGACGCAGGCCACGGGGCCGCCCATGGCGGCGACGGCGGCGGAGGTCGTGAAATGCGACCGATACCCGGTTCCTGTGATCGGAAGCATGGTGCGCTCCGGCACGACAGCTTCTATCTGAAGGTGCGCGGTGTCCAAGCCGTAATCGTCCGAGGGGTTGAGCCAACGCGGCTCCCAGGAAATGGATATCTGGATGCCGTTCCAGATCGCCTCGAAATGCTCGATGTGGCGGGTCATGCTGCACCTGCCTTCACGATGCGAAACTCATCGGCGCTGTATCCTTCATCGGCGGTGCGTTGACCGGCCTCGATCTCTGCCTGAATATCGGCAAGAAACTCGTCGAGGGCGGCTTGCGCCTCTTCCGTGGTGTCGAATGTTTCGGGTTCGCTGAAACCGTCCGGGTGGTGGACGGTCCAGGTGTTGATCCAGCCATCGCAGATGGTGAGTGTTTGCACCTCGTAGGTCATGCTGCACCACCTTCTGCCGCTTCGTCGGCCTTCGGGGGCAGGAGAACAATGCGGCCATCCATCGGATAGAGGTCGAGTTGCAGGGTGTGACCTCGCCCGCGTTTGCGCGGCGCTGTTGGGCGTCGGCATATTCCTCCGCAACCTGCAAGAAGGGGCGATTGAATACGGGAACATCGTGCTTCACCCGGAAGCGGATATCGGCATACTCGTCCATCGCGCGGTCATGCGCCGTCTGCCGATCCGCCGTGCGCAGCGAGATTGTTTTGTAGCGGTCTTCGTTCTGGATTCTGATCCGGCAGTAATAGTTGTCGTGCCCGACATCACCGCGTCGGAAGATGATAAGTCCCGGCTTGACCTGCTCTTTATCGAGGATGAAACTCATTTCTCCGCTTCCCACTGTGCAGAAACTGTGCAGATTGGCGGCGTAAGTGCTTGATATGCCGTACCTGTGTAGGTTCTGTGTGGGTCATTGTAGCAAAAAATGTTGTTTCTTTATAGTGGTTTGTTATGATCCCTTCACCCGCTCCACCAATAAAATCAATCACTTACATCTACCTTTTAACATGTTTCCGGTGCAGTGTTTTCGGTAACTTCGCGGTAAAGGCGCCCGGACAGAGCCTTTCGATCTCATCGATGATCGATTCCGTCGCCTTCAGTGCAACTCCGAGGTTGGCCGGATTACGCAGCGCGTAGATGTCGCTGATGGTCGACTTGCGGTGGCCCAGCATACATTCACCTTGCGCCCAGCGTTCCCCCCCGATCATCGTCCGGGCGGTAGTCGATACCGAGCGGTGGATCAGCTTTTCACCAATTTCGCGCTTTCCCGGCAATTTCAGGTGTCGACGCATGGTTTCCCATCCATGCCGTACGGGGCTGACGGACAGATAGCTGTGACGCTCCAGCGCTTCGTCCAGCCAGGGAGCGAACTGGGCCGGAACGGGTATGACCGGCCGGTGCTTTTTCGTCTGATCGCGGCCCGGTGGAGTTGGACCGGCGCCTGAACTTCGTCGTTCTGCCGTCTACCGCCACCGTGGGATGTCCTGTCAATTCCAGATCGGTATCAGCGCGCAAACTTTCCGGCACATCATATTGATTTCATGTAGAAAATTATTGCAAAGCAGATCGGCATTTACATCGGCATCATCTCCACATATGAGTCGAAAAATATAGCTTATATCAATACGTTGCACCTAATGCAGGATCGGCAATGCCCATTAGTGAAACTCCGGCCCGGATTGAGCCCTGCCTGATCGAGTCCGCGAAGGGGGATCTTCTGGACCTGGTGGCCGAACTCCCCGCACTGGCTGCTCAGCTTTCGAATCGCTTACATCCAAAAACTGCCGAAAATCTGGCCGGCCTCGTCCGGGTAATGAATTGCTATTATTCGAACCTGATCGAGGGCCATAATACGCGGCCGCGGGACATCGAGCGCGCCCTCGTAAATGATCTGGATACGGACGATCGCCGGCGCGATCTGCAATTGGAGGCGCGCGCCCATATACGGGTACAGGCAGAAATCGACAGAATGCACCAGGCCGGCCAGCTTCCGCCGCCCGCAAGTGCAGATTTCATTCGCTGGTTGCATGTCGAATTCTATCGGGACGCGCCCGATTCCACGTTGCGGATCGCGGGTGCGGGTCGCGAACTGGTACTGGAACCCGGTCGGTTTCGTACCCGGCCAGAGGAAGATGTGTCGGTTGGGCGGCATCAGCCGCCGTCGAGCCATGCTGTCGAGGCATTTATGAGCTATTTCGAGGGTCGCTACGCGCTCGCCCGGTCCGGCCTGGCTACAAAAATTCTGGCGCTCCCGGCGGCTGAACTATATTCACCCATTCCCTGACGGCAATGGCAGGGTTAGCCGGCTTATGAGCCACGCCATGGCGCTTCAGGCCGGTATCGGGGCATCTGGCCTTTGGTCCATTTCTCGTGGGCTGGCGCGCGGTTTGAGCGGGGCCAACGAATACAAGCGCATGATGGATTATGCGGACAGCCCTCGTCAGGGCGATCTGGATGGCCGGGGCAATCTGTCCCTGCGGGCGCTAACCGATTTCATCGCCTGGTTTCTGCAGGTTTGCAAGGACCAGATGGAATTCATGGGCAGCCTGTTTGCACTTGATACACTGGCCACCAGATTGCGCAGCTATACCTCCGTGAAGGGCTGGCGCCCAGAAGCCGGGCGTTTACTGGAAGAGGTGCTGCACCGGGGCGAGGTCGCGAGAGGTGACGTGCCGGTATAACCGGACTGGCTGAGCGCACCGCGCGAGATTTGCTGAGCACGGCAGTTGCGGATGGTATCCTGGCGTCAGATACACCTAAAGGATCCGTGTCACTGCGTTTTCCCGCAACTGCACTCGACATATTGTTCCCAAGACTATTCATTGAAGCGTAGTACCTCGATCACCCCTGTCGCATGTTTGATGAACGCCGATGGCTGGTTTCGATCCACGCCTCCGCGCGGGAGGCGACCCAATGACCCCCGACGACCTCACCGCCCGCCTGGTTTCGATCCACGCCTCCGCGCGGGAGGCGACAGGGAGGCGGCAGAAATTGCCGCAACGCCTACCGGTTTCGATCCACGCCTCCGCGCGGGAGGCGACGGAGATTCTCATAATTTCAGAGGTTTAAGCCGTGTTTCGATCCACGCCTCCGCGCGGGAGGCGACCTCCGGGCACTACGTCACCAGCGCATACATTCTCCGTTTCGATCCACGCCTCCGCGCGGGAGGCGACGGGATAGCGCGTCGCCCGGCTCGATCAGCATCGTGTTTCGATCCACGCCTCCGCGCGGGAGGCGACCGATCCAGCCACTGCGCGACCCCGCCCAAAGACGGTTTCGATCCACGCCTCCGCGCGGGAGGCGACCCGATCATCATTTCGCTGTCCGGGTTTGTGGATGGTTTCGATCCACGCCTCCGCGCGGGAGGCGACCAGTGGGACGAGGCCGGCGGCGCGGGCTTCGGCGATGTTTCGATCCACGCCTCCGCGCGGGAGGCGACAAGCCGCCGCCCTCATCGAGCAACAAGCGGCTGGTTTCGATCCACGCCTCCGCGCGGGAGGCGACGTACTCTTGCGCTGCAATTCAAGCGCAACTCTGTGTTTCGATCCACGCCTCCGCGCGGGAGGCGACCGAGCGACACGCGCGGGGCATTCACCATGCACGGTTTCGATCCACGCCTCCGCGCGGGAGGCGACCCGCAATTCCAGCGCAAGCGCACCGATTACAATTCTGGTTTCGATCCACGCCTCCGCGCGGGAGGCGACCCACGCGCCCTTCCATATCGACCTGGCAGCGCGCGTTTCGATCCACGCCTCCGCGCGGGAGGCGACTCTCATGTTCATATCACTATGAGAAACATCCGCAAATTGGCACAATTGCGCGAATCCCCAATTTGTCAAACCGGGGTAAGTGGCGTGTGCGCGGCGGGGTGCTCCAAGAGGTTCACAAAAAAGCGGAAAAATTGTTTGCGAACCGCACCAGTGTCTACCGATAGACTCAGGTTCGCAACGTCGAGATAATCAGAAAAGCAGCGGCCCATCGAGGTCGAGGATCGGCTTTGCTCCCACATGTTCGATGCGGCGCTTGCCATCCGCGCCCAGGCGATAGAAGCGCAGGCTGTCCTTCTCCACATCTATCTCTGCTATCAGCCGGGTTCGCAACTCCACCCAGCGAGCAGGATCCACTTCGCATTCGAACACCGAATTCTGGACCCGTTGCCCGAGATCCAGGCAAGCTCTCGCGACCCGACGCAGACGTTTGCGCCCGGCGGCGTCTTCGGTGTTCACGTCATAAGTGACGAGCATCAGCATAAAATCATTTCCAGATGAAGGGCGGATAGCCGTCGAGATCGCCACGCATGTGACGGGAGAGCAGCAGCGCCTGAATATGCGGCACCAGACCCATCGGCGCGTTCTCCTTCAGGAATGGATGGAGTAATTCGCGCTTCTTGCGCTCCTGCCACGCCACCAGCACAGTCTTGCGTCCATCGTCGTTGAGCGAAACGGCGCCACCTTCATCCGCTGTGAAATCCCGCGCCTTGAGTTGCCCGCGGTTTATCAGCGTCAATGCCAGCCGGTCGGCGAGGACAGGACGCATTTCTTCCATCAGGTCCAGCGCCAGGCTGGCGCGCCCCGGGCGATCCGCGTGTAGAAAGCCGACCTGCGGATCGAAACCCACGCTTTCCAGCGCCGACCGGCAATCATGACCGAGCATCGCATAGAGGAAGGAAAGCAGTGCGTTCACCCGGTCGAGAGGTGGGCGACGCGAGCGGCCGTTGAAGGAGAAGGCTGCACGGTCTCCCAAGATCATCGCATCGAACACGCCAAAATAGATGTTCGCCGCTTCTCCCTCCATACCGCGCAGCACGGAAATATCCTCTGCGCCGGCGGCGCGGCGCGCTGTATGCGCGAGCCTTTGTTCCGCAGTCTCAAGGGCAATGCGCATATCTAATGCCATCCGGTCGCCATGGTCGCGCAGCGCCCGGCGCAGCACCGTGCGCTGGTTGGCGGCCTTGGCAGTTACGATGCCACGCACGATGGACACGGCGCGCGCCGGATCGTCGGCCATGCGATATTGCATGCGGCGCAGCAGCACATTGCCGGTGCGCGGCCCCTCCATCCGCGCCAGAAACTTGCCGTGCGGCGTCAGGAACGACAGCGCGATGCCGGCCTCGGCACAAGCCGCCATCAAGGCCGGGGAAGCGCCGGGTCGCCCGAAGCAGACCACGCCGCCGATCATGTGCAAGGGCGCACGACCGCGCTCGGCTCCGTCCACCTCGACGACGATATTCGCGCCGTCCTTGCGCACCCAGGCATCTTCGCTTGTCACATAGATCGTGTTGAGATGGCGGCGCATCCTGTCCTCTTTTCAGTCGCCAATTTGTCCGGCGATCCAGCGTTGAACGGCGGGCGGCTTTTCCAGCCGTTTGGGGCGGCATTGCTCTTCCAGAGAGCAGCGGCGACAGCCTGGCGTAAAATGTGGGGGCGGCGTGCGTCCGTTGGCAATCACCGCATGCGTCTCGGCGGCTATTCGCGTGGTCAGGTCGCGGAGTTCGGCGTCGAAGGTGACAGGCAGGCGCTTTTTTGTCTGGCCATAAAATAGCGCTCCTTCCGGAACGGCCAATCCAAACATTTCTTCGAGACACAGCGCCTGCGCGCAAAGCTGCACTTCATCGGCGCGGTGCGTCTTGGGGCGTCCGCGCTTGTATTCGACGGGGAAGGGCGTCAGCCCATGAAACTCGACTACATCGGCCTTGCCCGCTAACCCCAGCGCCAGCGAGCGAAGCGTGAGACTGCGAACGGTGCGCACACCCTGCCGCCGGTCGGGTCTGCCGCCATCGACCCGTTCGTGGAGTATCCGCCCCTCTGCCGTTGCGCCATCCTCTGCCCAGATGCGCTCGACATGGATCAGGGCGCATTGGCGGGGGCAAAAGAGATAGTGCTGGAGCGCCGACACCGGCACCAGCGCATCTTCGATGGTCTGGCTGAGGGGCAACTGCATTATGGCTTCGACGGCTTCCAGCGAGGCCAGCGATTGTAACCAATGTGAGGGATCGTTGGCCCTCAGCTTCCGTATATAATAAACTTCCATCTTTGTGACTTCTTTATCGGTTGCATCGGCCGATTCCCATAATATTTCGCGTGTAATAGTAAAACGTTGACGCTGTTCCCGTGTAAAATCAGCTGTAATCAATGAAGTGCAAGGACTGCCAAAATAATTTATACTGTCTGTTCGATCCTGACCAACATATATTTTTCCATTTGGATAGCTGATTTTATAGACAACTTTCACCAGCGCAACTACCGCTCGATGATTTCCACCCCGGCGGGCACGCCTTCGCGGTCGATCGTGACCTTGTAATCCTCCCATTTGCGGGCGGGCGGCCAGTTGTCGGTGGCGGGGCTGCCGATCTCCTGCGTCGAGCCCTGATGGGTGCGCCAGGTTTTCACCCGGTCGAACAGGCTCAGCACCGCGCGAATGACGGCGGCATGCCAGCCGCTCAACGGATCGTCGCCCGCGCGCAGGCGGATGATCGTGGCGGCGAGCATCCACGCCGGCTTCGATCAGACTGGTGGCGACCAGCCGCACCGGACGTTTCTCGCGCAAATCTTGCCGGACTTTTGCCAGCACGGCACGGCGATGCCGGGCACACATCAATGTGGTAAGGTGCACCGCGCCTTCCTGTCTCTGGTCGAGCAGCAAGGTGAACAGTTCGCGCGCATGAGCGCGGCTGTTGACGATGCACAGCATCTGCGGCTGTTCCGCAAACCGCGCGACAATTTCACCGTCGCTGACAGGATCGCATCGCCATTCCACTTCCACGCGCTTGAGCTTGTCATACAGCCTCCTGGGATCGGGCGCGAGTTCTCGCTCTTCGTCAATCTCCAACCCTTCGAGCTTTCCAGATTTGGATTTTGGCAGCGCTTCGTCCTGTAAGCGTAATGCCGGCTGCGTAGCTGTACACAAAACCACGCTTGCGTCATAATTGCGCGCCAGTTCATCAATCGCCGCCATACATGGGCGCAGCAGTTTGACCGGAATCGATTGCGCTTCATCGAGGATAATGACGCTTTTGGCCAGATTGTGCAGTTTGCGTGCCTGGCTGGTGCGGGCAGCGAACAGGCTTTCGAAAAACTGCACGGCGGTCGTCACGACAATCGGCGCATCCCAGTTTTCGGAGTCACGCCGCAACTTTGCGAGCCCCGCCGCACCTTCCCCCTCTTCGTCGTCGCTCCCGGGTGCACGCCGGTCCCAATCGAAGCTGGAATGATGCTCCAGAACCGATTCGCCCAGCCCGACACGATCCCTGAACACTTCCGCCGTTTGTTCAATGATTGATGTGAACGGGATGACGTAGATGATGCGCCGCAATCCGTGCCGGATCGCATGTTCCAGCGCGAAGCTGAGCGAGGTTAATGTCTTGCCGCCACCGGTGGGCACCGTCAGCGTAAACAGGCCGGGCGGTAGTGCCGATTTGGCATTGGCATGATCGAGAATGGCGGAGCGCAAGCGGTTGACCTCGCTGTCATCCCGGCGATGCGCAGCCATGTAACAGCGGATGGCATCAAGATGCCGTGTTTCGACTACGCCCCCACGCCTTGGCGGTTCCTCTCCACGCGAACGCGCATAGAAACGCTCAGTCTCCAGAAAATCGGCATCGACGAGTGACGAAAACAGCATGCGGATGAGAAATGCAAAGGAGAAACCGGGCTCGATTCCGTTAGGATTGAGACGGGGCAGTCCCTCTTGTATGGTTTCCCGAGCAGGCAATCCTGCAACCTGTACTTCCCAGCCGTCATAGGGTTCGATCGCCTTTGATAAACGATGGCCCAGCGTGCTGCCTTCATACCCGGTGCCATCCATCAGACCGGCATGATGACCGGCAATGCCGAAAGCCAGCAATCGACCGAGTTTGGTGCCATAGAGGCTGGTTGCTTCCCTCGCTCCGGCGGTGCTGTGGTCCGGACCTTTCGGGCCGTTATTGTCTCGCGGTCGCCGGATATAGAGTTGATACGAAAGCGAGCATTTGCCGATATCGTGTAAAAGACCCATCGCCCGCGCCGGCAGGGATGCGCCGAACCAGGATGCGAATTCCGCCGATTGCCGACCGACAGCCGACAAATGGTGCGCCAATGGCTCCCACCGGCTTTCGGGTTGCCCTTCCACCGAATGGCCAAATCGTTTCATTTTGTTCCCTTTTGCGCACTGCCAATCCACTGACCCACGGGAAGGAATAGCTGCACACAAAGTTGTTGGCATCAGTTTTTGACGGGAGAAAGCTGTCTTCGTTCTTGCTGCGATACCTCGCGGTCATTTCCATCGTTTAACCTGTGTCTGCATGTTATTTTAAAGCCCGGTTCGATCTCACGTTGCGGTGGATGCCCGGGTGCGGCGTGAGTGGCGGCTCGATGGCGGAGGTCCTCTCGCCGGGATTGCGTACGATGGCGCGTTAGAGGCTGCTGGCGCTGTCGACGACCAAGGTCGCATGTTCGGCGATGCGCGTCATGGCCACCAGAAATGACCGGCGCGCGACCGCCAGACATAATGCCGGAGCAATCGCGCAAGCTTACGACGAGGGTTCGATTTCTTTCACCCGCTCCAATCTTGATCTTCCACTAAATACCTGAAAAATAAAGACAAAAGTCACCGATTTTTGCCTGCGCAGTAGTGCTAGTTCCGAATATGAGCCCTCAGATGGAACCGGCCATCACGAAATCCATCGAACATCTGGTGCAAAGCCGGATGCCGGGGCGGCTCCTGCTCGTCATCATATTCAAGATTTTGCTGGCTGACATAGGCCGCCTCGCCATTTTCGGCCAGCAGATGGTAAAATGGCTGGTCACGCCGGGGCCGGCTTTCCTCGGGAATGGCGTTCCACCAGTCTTCACTATTGGCGAATTCCGCATCAACATCGAAAATCACCCCGCGAAACGGCAAGAGCCGGTGGCGTACTACATCGCCGATACCGAAGCGTGTAACTACGGGTTCCGCGCGGGGCATCACGGGGTTTCTGCTGATTTCGATCCTGTTGTTTTCCATTTTCCTGTCCGGTTGCCAATGCAGGGAGATATGGGTCGCCACTGGCTAACAGTTGATATAGTGCGGCTAACCTGAGGAAAAAGGGCAGGGGAGAACTATACCTCTTGCGCCATGCTCCTGGCCCCGCTATGCGGCCCGTTCCGGGCAAGACCAGAAGCCTGCGGCGCGGAGAGGTGCCAGAGTGGTCGATCGGGGCGGTCTCGAAAACCGTTGTCCGTGCAAGCGGACCGTGGGTTCGAATCCCACCCTCTCCGCCAATTCCCTGTTTTCCGCTGTTCACAGCCGTTCAATTCAGCCAAATAACCCCCTGAAAATCAACGTTTTACCTGTTCGCCGCTGTTCATGCTTGTTCACCGCCTGTCTCGTGCCCTAAATGGGCAAAGTGCATGGGCAAACTCACCGTAAAGCGCATTACCGCCCTGTCGGAGCCGGGCCGCTACAGCGATGGCGACGGGCTGCATTTGCGCATTGATTCTGCAGGTCGGCGCTATTGGGTCTTGCGGGTTCAGGGTAAAAAGGCGCGGGATGTGAATATCGGGCCGGCGGCGCGCATCACGCTGGCACAGGCGCGCGAACGAGCGCGGGCGATTCGGGAGGCGGTGCTTGACGGCACCTATGACGCCAGACCGGACAGGCCCGCCGTTACCTTCGAGGAGGCGGCGCTTACGGTGCACGGCATGCGCGCTGGCGCATGGCGCAACGCGAAGCATGGGCAACAGTGGATCCAGACCTTGCGCACCCATGCCTTCCCGACGCTGGGCGGCAAATCCGTTGCTGACATCGAGCGCGCCGATATTGTCGAGGCGCTCACCCCGATATGGCTGGCGACACCGGAAACCGCGCGGCGCGTATTGCAGCGGATCGACGTGGTGCTGCGCTGGGCCGTCGGCATGGGCCATCGGCAGGCGGTGGTCGACATGCGGCTGGTGCGGGGCGCGTTGCCCCGACAGAAAAGCGCGCGGCGTAATCATTTGCCCGCCCTGCCGTGGGCAGAAGTTCCGGCCTTTTACGCGTCGCTGGATTATTCGCGCGCCTCGCCTCAGGTCCGGGCCGCATTGCGCTGGCATATCCTGACGGCGGCGCGACCGGGCAACACCAATGCGCTGCGCTGGGATCAGGTGGATTTCGCGCGCGCCGTCTGGACGATAGCCGCCGATGAAATGAAAATGCAGGTGCCGCACCGTGTGCCTTTACCACCGGTGGCGATGGCGCTGCTTGCGGGGCTCCGGCAATATGGTGAAGGCGTCTATGTCTTTGCACTGCCGGGTGATGACAAGCCCTTGTCCGGCGATACGCTCCGCATGGCGATGCGGCGCATGGGGCTGGACGCAACGCCGCATGGTTTCCGCTCCAGTTTCAAGGACTGGTCGCTTTCTACCGGATGGCCGGACCATATGTCAGAAATAGCGCTTGCCCACTCGGACAAGGACGAGGTGCGCGCCGCCTATGCCCGGTCGGACTTGCTGGACGAGCGGCGCGCGATGATGACCGCATGGGCGGATTTCGTCACCGGCTCCACGCGGCAAGCCGGTCTGGTAACGCACGGATAGAATCGACCCGGATCAGCGTCCGGCTGCCGAGCTTGACGGCGCGGATGTGCTCTTGCGCCAGTAGCTGATAGAGCTTGACGCGCCCGCAGCCGATCATCCGGCAAGCGTCGTTCACGTTGACGAGGACGGGTTGCGCGCGCTCAGTCATCCTGCAACTCCGAGGTGTTGCGGATATATCGGACCACATCGATCATCGCGTCGAGTGTGATTGCACGAACGACGGCGTATAGTCCTGCGCTCAGGGCAAGCGACCCCAGAAATGTCCATCCCGTAGCGTGCAGCGCAGTCCACATGATGAGGCATAGGATCGCCACCCCGAGCAATGGCCAAACGCGCATGTGCCACGGGAAGTGGATTTCGCGACGCTCAGTCATCCTGCTCCTCCCCCGGCACGAATGGGTCGGCGGGCGTGTTGAAGCCTTGCGCCAGACATCAGCCTTGCCGGGCTGATCGCTCCATCCTATGCGGTTGACAGAAAAACCGTGCCAGAGTCTTCCCCTATGTCTGCATCCGGAACCACTATCGCCCGTAAGCCAGGAACAGAGGACCGGCGTGGCTGTCTGCCGTCGCGGCGCGCGTTTCTGATCGGTGCGGGCGCCTCCGTGGGTGTTCTGGTGGGCTTTGCCTTGTGGCCGCGCCGGTGGCCGAATGCGATGGCGGGCGATCCGGACGATGTCGTGATGAACGCCTGGTTGCGTATCGGGCCAGACGGCCGGGTAACGGTGGCCGTGCCGCAGGCGGAGATGGGGCAGGGCATATGGTCGGGATTTGCGCAAATAGTGGCCGATGAATTGGGTGCTGCCTGGCGGATGATGGCGGTGGAGCCGGCTACCTTCCATCCGGCCTATGCGCATCTGTGGCTGGCGGAAGTCGAGTCGGCGCAATTGCCGCCCGTTATTCGCGATGTCGCCGCCTATGCCGGAGAGACGGCTATATCGCGGATGAACCTGCATTTGACCGCTGGCAGTACGTCCATTCGCGGTTATCATGATCGTCTGCGAGAAGCGGCGGCAACGGCGCGCGCGCTGCTGATCGCGGCCGCCGCGCGTAGCTGGGGCGTCAGCGCCGAGGAACTGGACACGGCCAATGGCATGGTGTTTTACAAGGCCAACCGTATGCCGTTCGGCGATGCGGTGCAGTTGGTCGATCCGGAGCAGGCGCCTGCTCATGCGGTGTTGCGTCCGCTGCATACGCGCCGACTGGCGGGCAAGCCGCTGCCGCGCATCGACATTCCGGCGAAGATAAATGGCGGCGCGCGCTTCGGTGCGGATGTTCGCGTGCCCGATCTCGTTTATGCGGCCATCCGCCATGGTCCGGTGGGTCCGGCGCGGTTGCTGCGGGCGACGGCGCCTGCGGGTGTGACGCTGGTGAAAGGCCCGAACTGGGTGGCGACGATCGGGCGCACCAATTGGGAAGCCCGACGCGCACTGGAAAAAGTTGAGGCAAGCTTTGCCGTGGACGGGCGTAGCGCCGGACCATGGATGGCGGGGGCGCTGCGCGAGGCCGCTGATGGTAGCGGCGGCGCCACGGTGGGCGCGCAGGGGGAGAGCCTTCCCGAATGGACGGAGACGAGCATTTCCGCCGATTACAGCGTGCCGTTCGTTGCCCATGCCTGTACGGAACCGCTCGTGGCGACGGCGCGGATTACCGGGGACCAGGTGGAATTATGGGGACCAACGCAATCTCTGACCTTCGCCACCCGTGCCGTGGCAGCGGCCCTGAATATCGATGCGAATCGTATTACCATTTACCCGACGCTGGGTGGCGGCGGCTTTGGCCGCCGGATCGAGCCGGACGCCATGGTAGAGGCGGCGTTGATCGCCCGCGCAGTGGACAGGCCGGTGCAATTGCTGTGGAGCCGGGGCGAGGATCTGACCAGCGGCGTATTCCGCCCCGCCGCCGCCGCAAGAATGCGGGGTGAGGTGGCAAAGGATGGCGCAATTATGGCTCTTGAAGCGCGCATCGCCGTGCCATCCGCAGCGCACGGTTTCGCCGCCCGCCATCTGCCGCTGCTGGCACGCAGCATGGATAGCCCCAACGCCCGGGCGATTGTCGGCGCGGACTCCATTCCTTATGCGGCGTCGGCATTTCGCGCCGTGCATGTGCCCGTGGAACTGCCGGTAGCATCGGGCTATTGGCGAGGCGGCACGCACAGCTTCACCTGCTTTTTTGTCGAGTGCTTCATCGACGAACTGGCGCTGCGGGCCGGGATCGATCCGCTGCGTTTCCGCCAGACGTTGCTGGCCGATCAGCCGCGCCACCTGGCCGTGCTGGCCGCCGCCGCCGAAGCCGCCGATTACGGAGCCGATATTGACCCCGGTTTTGCGCGCGGCATAGCCCTCCACCAGGGTTTTGGTTCCGTCGTCGCCATGGTGATGGAAGCTGGCGTCGTTGAGGGGAAGGTGCGCATTGCCCGCGTCACCAGCGCGATTGATTGCGGTACGGTGATCAATCCGGACAGTGTACGTGCACAGGTGGAGGGGGCAGCCATTATGGGACTGTCTGCGGCGCTGGCCGAAGAAATTACCTTCGCCAATGGCTATGCCTCGCAACGGGATTTCGATACCTATGCTCAGATGCTGCTACAAAACGCACCGGAGTTTCAGACCATACTGATGGAATCCGAAGGACCGCCTGGCGGCGCGGGTGATCCGGGCGCACCACCGGCAGCACCAGCGCTGGCCAATGCGCTCGCCGCCGCTACGAACAAGCGGGCGCGCAATTTGCCGCTGGCGGGTTTCTATGGCGGCTGAATCGGGGCGCGTTGGCGTATTGCTGATCAATCTCGGCTCCCCTGATGCGCCGACGCCTGGGGCAGTGCGGCGTTATCTGAAGGAATTTTTGTCGGATCGGCGCGTTGTCGAACTGCCGAAGTTTCTGTGGCAGCCTATATTGCGAGGCGTCGTGTTGACCACCCGGCCCCGGCGAAGCGCCGCCAATTATGTGCGCATCTGGGACCGGGAGGCGGATGACAGTCCGCTGCGGGTATTTACCGCCGGGCAAGCGAAAGCGCTGCAGGGTGCATTCGGGCCGGACGTGATCGTGGATTTCGCCATGCGCTACGGCAATCCCTCCATGGAAGATCGCCTCCATGCGCTGGCCGCGGCTGGCTGTGACCGGGTGTTGCTTGCGCCACTGTATCCACAATATTGTGCCGCCACGACGGCGACGGCGCTGGACGAGGCCTTTCGTATCTTTTCCGGCTGGAGGAAGATTCCGGCCATCCGCACGCTGCCACCCTATTTTGCCCACCCCGCCTATATCGACGCATTGGCCAGATCGGTTCGCAGGGCGCTTCCCGTTGAACCGGAAGTGTTGCTGTTGTCTTTCCACGGGATGCCGGAATCCACGCGCCGCGCCGGCGATCCCTATTATGATCAATGTCAGGAAACTGCCCGGCTTCTCCGGGCGGAACTCGGCTATGACGCGGAGTCGATGCCCGTGGCCTTTCAATCGCGCTTCGGGCGGGCACGCTGGCTGGAGCCGGCAACCGAACCGATGCTGCGCCAACTGGCAGCGGCGGGAAAGCGGCGTGTGGCGGTATTGACCCCGGGCTTCGCCGCCGATTGTCTGGAGACACTGGAAGAGATCGGCATCGGTGCACGAGAAACATTCCTTGCTGCCGGAGGAACAGATTTCACATTAGTGTCATGTCTTAACGATGATTTGTTGAGTGTTGAAATGTTGTGCAATATTATTGGCGAACAGCTTGCGGGGTGGAAATCGACGCGTTAGGCTAGGTTACTATAAGCTTGCAGCGGAGACGAAGAACATGACCCGGACGGCGTTGGTAACTGGTGGTACGCGTGGCATCGGAGCCGCGATCAGCATCGCTCTGAAAGAGGCGGGCTTCAGGGTCGTCGCCAACTATGTTGGCAGCGACGAGCGCGCAAAGGCATTTAATGCCGAAACCGGTATCCCCGTCTATAAATGGAATGTCGGAGATTTTGCGGCCACCGCCGAGAACATTGCCCGCATTGCTGAAGAGAATGCCCCGATCGACGTGCTGGTGAGCAACGCTGGCATCACCCGCGACGCCACCATCGGCCGGATGACCGAAGAAAATTGGCGCGAAGTGATCGACGTTAACCTGACCGGAACATTTAATCTGGTGAAGGCAGTTTTCCCGGGCATGCGTGAGCGCGGCTATGGTCGTATCGTCAGCATCAGCTCGGTAAACGGGCAGGCTGGCCAGATCGGGCAGACGAATTATTCCGCTTCCAAGGCCGGTGTCATCGGCTTCACCAAGGCGCTGGCACTCGAAGGCGCGCGCTATGGCGTTACCGCGAACGTTGTGGCGCCCGGCTATGTCGATACCGATATGGTTGCAGCCGTGCCGGAAAAAGTGATGGAAGGCATTATTGCCAAAATACCGGTGGGCCGGCTTGGGCGTGCTGATGAAATCGCCCGTGCCGTTTTATTCCTCGCCGGGGAAAACGCCGGCTTCGTCACCGGCTCGACGCTGTCTGTCAATGGCGGACAATATATGGACTGAAAAATCGGGCCAGCGGGCAAATTACCCGCTGGCCCCGGCCTCAACGCGGGCGTGTGATCGATGGCGGGTCGCTCGCCGGGAAGCTCGAATCGAGCTGATCATCCAGCGTCAGGCTGCGCTCCTGATCATAACATTCAGCATTTTTCGCAACGCTTTCTCCGGCGCGGCGCAATTGTTCAGGCGTTGGCTCGGGTTGGCGAAGCTTCCAGGCGATATAGGGTTCTCCGTAAACAATATCCCGTGCCTCTTCCCGGGTGAGGGGGCGTGACGTTTCCACTGATGCTTCCACCAGCCAGTCGGCCAACGTGTTGCGGTTGAAGCCGGCCTCGCCCAGAAGTGCGGCATTATGGATGTCGGCCCGGGCGCGCAAATGCTCCAGCAGGCGGCGGAATGCGGCGGCTTCGGCTTTTTGAAGGTCCGGATTGGATTCATTCGCGGGCATAAATCGCCTCCTTGTCAATGGCCATTTACAGATCAGCCTTATATGGGACCATAAGGCTATCGACGGCAAGGAGATGCACGTGACGATTTATCGGACCCCAAGGCGGCGGCATGTGCGGATTATGGCAACGCTCGGCCCGGCATCGGGTACGCCGGATCAGATTGCCGCCCTGTATGAGGCCGGTGCGGACGCCTTTCGCATCAATATGAGTCATGGTGATGTCGAAACCCGTACCGCGCTGATTGAAGCGGTGCGTGGGCTGGAGCAGCGGTTCAACCGTCCGATGACCATTCTTGCGGACTTGCAAGGGCCAAAACTACGGGTCGGGCGGTTCGCCGAGGGGCGGGTGGACCTGGGGCGTGGACAGCGTTTCCGCCTGGATTTGAATCCCGAAGATGGCGACGAATCGCGTGTGCGCCTGCCGCATCCGGAAATCCTGCAGGTGTTGACATCGGGCAACCGACTGCTGCTGGATGATGGCAAGATCGTTTTACAGGTGGTCGAAACGGGGCCCGGCTTTGCCGATACGGTGGTGATGGTGCCGGGTATCCTGTCCAACAACAAAGGTGTGAACGTGCCCGATGCAGTGGTTCCCCTGCCGGCGCTCACGGAAAAGGACCGGCGCGATCTGGCCATGGCGCTCGATCTCGGCGTCGACTGGATCGCCCTGTCGTTTGTGCAGCGACCGGAAGACGTTGCGGAAGCGCGCCGCCTGATCGGCGGTCGCGCGGCGTTGTTGGCGAAAATCGAAAAGCCGGCGGCGCTCGGGGCAATCGACGCCATTATCGAGCAATCGGATGCGATCATGGTGGCGCGCGGCGATCTTGGCGTTGAACTGAAGCCAGAAGAAGTGCCCGGATCGCAAAAAATGCTGGTGGCCGCCGCCCGCCGCGCCGGAAAGCCGGTGATCGTCGCCACGCAAATGCTCGAATCGATGATTGTGTCTCCCACGCCGACACGGGCTGAAGTGTCGGATGTGGCGAACGCCATTTATGACGGCGTCGATTGCGTGATGCTGTCGGCGGAAAGCGCTGCCGGCCAATGGCCGGTGGAAGCTGTCAGGATGATGGACGCCATTGCCTGTGCCGTCGAAGATGATGCGGCTTATGCCGGGCAGATGGCGTTCGTTGAAACCAGGCCCGAACCGACCACGGCGGATGCCCTGTGCGAGGCGGCCCGCACGATCCAGCAAACCATAGGAGCGGCGGCGGTCGTGTGTTTTTCCTTCTCCGGGCTTACAGTGCGGCGGCTGGCGCGCGAACGGATTCCGGTGGTCACGCTGGCAATGACGCCGCATGTCGAGACTGCCCGCCAGCTGGGTTTCGTCTGGGGCGCGCATGCGATCCACACGCGGGATATCGGGTCGTTTGAATCGATGGTGGCAAAATCCAAACGCATGGCGCTACGCTATCAGGTAGCACAAGGCGGAGACCGGCTGGCCGTGATCGCCGGGGTGCCATTCGGCCAGCGCGGCACCACCAACGTGCTGCATGTGGCGCAACTGATCGGCGATGAACTGGCGCGCCATCGCAAGGATAGCTGAGCTACAGTTTTGGCAGGGTGACGCCGCGCTGGCCCATATATTTGCCGGCGCGGTCCGCATAGGAGACCTCGCAGACGCCTTCGCCTTTCAGAAACAGGAACTGGCACGCGCCTTCATTGGCATAGACTTTCGCGGGCAAGGGCGTGGTGTTGGAAAACTCCAGAGTGACATGGCCTTCCCAGCCCGGCTCCAGCGGGGTTACATTCACGATGATGCCGCAGCGGGCATAAGTGCTTTTGCCGAGGCAGATCACCAGCACGTCGCGCGGGATACGGAAATATTCGACCGTCCGTGCCAGAACAAAGCTGTTGGGCGGGATGACGCATACATCGGCCTTGCGATCGACGAAGCTGGAGGCCGAAAATTGCTTCGGATCGACGATCGCATTGTCGACATTGGTAAAAATCTTGAACTCGTCGGCCACACGCGCGTCATAGCCATAGCTGGACAGGCCCCAGGAAATGCATCCGTCCCGTGCCTGGCGGTCCATGAACGGTTCAATCATTCCTTCGGCGGCCCGCTCACGAATCCACCAGTCCGGCATTACGCCCATATTCTGAAATCCCCTTTTGCTACCGGATATGCAGCACGCAGATCAGTGTGAAAAGCCGGCGAGCCGTATCGAAATCTACCTCCGCCCGGTCCGCCAGCCGCTCCATCAATAGCGTCGCGGCGTCATTATGGATGCCGCGCCGCGCCATATCGATGGTCTCGATTGCGCTCGGCGACGCGTTGCGGATCGCTTTATAATAAGACTCGCAAATGGCGAAATATTCTCGCACTGTCCGCCGGAACGGCCCCAGTGAAAGCATGATGGAGCCGCCGGTTTCCGTTTCGCCTTCACCAGTGGCGCAGTCGATTGCCAGACGGCCTTCTTCTACCCGCAGTCGCAGCCGCCATGGGCCGTCGCCCTCGATTCCGATTGGCCGAAAGCTGTTGCCTTCGAGCAAATCGAAAATCGCCACCCGCCGTTCCTGTTCGATGTCGGCATTGCGCCATAACACCGTCCGCTCGTCCAGTTCGATCGCAACGATCCGGTGATCCGCCATGCGGCGCACCCTAGAGCAAGTCTGACGGAAAAAGGAAGATGCCTGCGATTAAAAGACCGGGTCGCTGCCGGCGGGTGGCGTCTTGTGAATACCACATTCCACCTTGTCCCACCCGCGCCAGCGTCCGGCGCGCGGGTCTTCGCCCGGCAACACCTTGCTGGTGCACGGCGAGCATCCGATGGACGGATAGCCTTCCGCCACCAGCGGATGCGGCGGCAGCGCATGTTCGGCGGCATAGCTCTGGATCCGGTCGGCGTTCCACTCGATCAGCGGGTTCAGCTTCAGATGCGCGTCATCGACCTCGAACAGCGGGACATTCGCCCGCGTCGCCGCCTGATAACCCTTGCGACCGGAAATCCAGGTATCAAAATGTTTCAGCCCTTCGGCCAGGGGATTGACCTTGCGAATCTCGCAGCAGCCGTCCGGGTCGTAGGACCAGCGCAACCGTTGCGGGTCTTTCTTTTCCAGCACGGCAGCATCCGGTTCCAGAATCTGCACGTTGGTCAGACCCAGAAATGCAGCCAGATCGTCAGCATAAGTCAGGGTTTCGGAAAACAGCCAGCCGGTCGAGACGAACAGCACCGGAATATCCGGCGCAATCCGCGCCACCTGATGCAGCAGCACCGCCGATTCCGCGCCGAAAGACGATACCACGGCTACCCGCCCGAAGGCCGGATCGGTCAGCACCGCGCGCAATGCGCCTTCGGCATCCTCCGCCCAGGTGCGGTTCAGCAAATCCAGATCGGCTGGCCCGAAGGACCGTAACGTTTCACCGGATTTTGTAGCGAGACTAGCCATGGCGTAACCTCCATGCGGGCGGCTGACCATCGGCTGCCGCCCGGTAAACATTGGGAAAACGCGCCAGCGCCGCTTTCGCTGCGTCCACGGTGATTGGCTTGTTCGGCTGGATCGAACTGAAGCCGACGCGTTTCAGATAAACGAGCTGGTCGATGGTAACGTCGCCCACGGCGCGGATATCACCGGTGAAGCCGCCCTCGCGCAGGATCGCTGCCGAAGAATAGCCGCGTCCGTCGGTGAATTTGGGAAAAGCCACCGCCACCAGTTGATGGTTGCTGCCTTCGCGCAGCAGTTCGCGGGCGCGTACATCATCGCCGGGTTCCACCAGCGCATCCGGTTCGCCGTCACACGCCCGCTCATCGAGCGCCAGCACGCCATTGGCCAATAATTTAACCATAGACGGCCTCCTTGAACGGTTTGGCGCCCAACCGCCGCCAGGTATCCAGCAGACGCTCCCCCGGCGCGCGGGATTCCAGATAGAAACGCGTAACCTTTTCCACCGCGTCCACGACGCCTTCCTCGGAAAAGCCCGGCCCCAGAATTTCCGCGAGGCTGGCATCTTCCGCACCGGAACCGCCGAGCGAAAGCTGGTAATTTTCCGTGCCGCGCCGGTCGACACCCAGGATGCCGATATGCCCGGCATGATGATGCCCGCAGGCGTTGATGCAACCGGAAATCTTGATTTTCAGTTCGCCCAACTCCGCCTGCTGCGGCGCCAGCCGCTCGGCGATCTGTTGCGCTACCGGAATGGCCCGCGCGTTCGCCAGCGTGCAATAATCGAGACCAGGGCAGGCGATAATGTCGCTGGCGAGATCGAGATTGGCCTCCGCCAGACCATTTTCACGCAGCACCGTCCAGATACTGTACAGATCGGCTTTGCGCACATGCGGCAGCACCAGATTTTGCGCATGGGTAACACGAATTTCCGCGAAACTGTAACGTTCCGCGAGGTCAGCGATAATTTCCATTTGTTCCGCGCTGCAATCCCCGGGGATGCCACCGATCGGTTTCAGCGAGATATTGGCGATGGCATAGCCCGGTTGCCGGTGGGCCGCGACCTGTTGATCCACCCATACGGCAAAATCCGGGTCGCTGCGGTCGATTTCGTCCGGCGCATCGGACTCCAGAGGCGGGGACACGAAATATTGGCGGATGCGTTCGACTTCTTCTGCCGGCGCATCAAGGCCCAGCGTCAGGACATGCAGAAACTCTTCTTCCACCTGACGCGTATATTCTTCCGCGCCCAGTTCATGAACGAGGATCTTGATCCGCGCCTTGAACAGGTTGTCGCGCCGACCATAGCGGTTATACACGCGCAGCGCCGCTTCGATATAGCTGATCAACTGGCTGGCCGGCACAAAATCGCGGATCAACGGCGCAACTATTGGTGTGCGCCCCATGCCACCGCCCACGTACACGCGGAAGCCCAGCTCCCCATCGCGGCGGACGATTTGCAGGCCGATATCGTGCAGCCGGATGGCCGAACGATCGACATCGGTGGCGATGACGGCAATCTTGAACTTGCGCGGCAGCCAGTTGAATTCGGGATGCAGGGTGGACCATTGCCGCAGCAATTCCGCCCACACGCGCGGATCGTCCACCTCGCCGGCAGCAGCGCCAGCATATTGGTCGGACGAAATATTGCGTACGCAATTTCCCGAAGTCTGGATGGCGTGCATTTGCACGGTCGCCAGTTCCGCCAGAATATCAGGGGCGTCTTTCAGGGCAATCCAGTTGAACTGGATATTTTGCCTTGTGGTGAAATGGCCGTAACCGCGATCATATTTGCGGGCAACTTCCGCCAGTTTGCGCAATTTGTGTGAACTCAACGTGCCATAGGGAATGGCGACGCGCAGCATATAGGCATGCAATTGCAGATAGAGGCCGTTTTTCAGACGCAGGGGCTTGAAATGATCCTCATCCATTTCACCGGAAATGCGCCGCGCCACCTGGTCGCGGAATTCTTCCACGCGCGCGTCCACAATTCCCTGGTCGATCGCATCATATTGATACATTAATTCACATCCTCAAGCGTGCCTGCCAGCGCCAGATCGGTGCGTACCGTCGGCCCGAAGCCCCGAATCCGTTCGCGTATCCGCAACGGTCGCCAGCCGCCTTCCACCGGCTCGACATCGATCAGCGCCAGATCGTTGATCTGCGCCCGTGCCTGTTCCGCCGCCAGCAATTGCCCGGCTGTTTCCCGGTCCAGTCCGGCGGCCTCCGCCAGAAACCGGCTCCAGCCCGCGCCATCCCACCAGACCACATCGCCCGTCAGCAAATCATTGCCGGTCAGCAATTTCACATGCTCCGCCTTGCTCACTCTTCCGACGCTCCCGATACTGCCTGCTGCATTACTTCTCCGGCCAGACCAAATAATACATCTTCCGCTGCCGCCAGCCCGGCCACACGCCCGACGACGAGCACGGCGGGGCTGCGCACGCCCTCCTGCCTCACCATCGTGCCAAGGCCCGCCAGCAATGTGCGGATCGCCCGCGCGCCGGGCAGGGTGCCGCGTTCCAGCACCGCTACCGGCATATCGGGCGACACGCCATCGGCGATCAGCTTCTCTGCGATGCCCGCCGCCGTCGAAACACCCATATAGACCACCAGGGTCCGCCCCGGTCCGGCAAGGCCGCGCCAGTCCTGTTCGCGCAAGCCCTGACAGGTGCCGGCCACGAAGGTCACCGACGAAGAGAGGGCGCGATGGGTCAACGGCAAGCCGGCTTCGGCTGCGCATCCCAGCGCCGCCGATACACCCGGCACGACCTCGCAGGTGATACCCGCCGCCCGCAGCGCCTCAAGTTCCTCGCCGCCGCGTCCGAACACGAACGGATCGCCGCCCTTCAGCCGCACGACATTCTCGCCACCGCGTGCCAGTCTCACCAACAGTGCGTTGATCTCCTCTTGGGACAACAGATGCCGCTTCCGGCTCTTGGCGACGGAAATACGGCGCGCGGTTGACGGCGCCATATCAAGCAAGCGCGGGTCAACGAGACCGTCATGCACAATATTTTGCGCAGCCGCGATCAGCCGCGCCGCGCGCAGCGTCAACAGTTCCGGATCGCCCGGACCCGCGCCAACAAGCCAGACCTTTCCGACCGATGCCGGAGTGTCAGGAGTTGCGGCGGACCGGGGATAAAATTCGCCCTTGCTACTCATTTGGCCGACCTTGCGCTTTTTCAGCCAACTCCGCCACAGAGTATATGTTGCCACCGGTCAAGCGAAGCTATCGCCAAGCGGGTTCGGGACCGGTAAAACCGCCGCCGAAACCGGGATCGGCATCGGCGGCGGAAGAAGCGAGGTTTCGCGGGTATTCCAGGTGCGCAGGAGCGGATAGCCGTTTTTCCAACGGCTGCCAGGCGGCCAGCGCCCCTGACTTGTATGGTTCCGAAATGAAATCCTTCACGAAATGTTCGACGCAGGATTTCGGCGTGTGGATCGGCTGGTTTGTGATTTCTCCTTACGCGGCCACCTTCGCGTGATCTTCAAGCGGCATCAGCCGCCACACGCGTTCCGCGAAAAGCCAGCGGCCCTCGCGCTTCACCACGACATCGTCATACTGACCCTTAAGATGGACGGTGCGACCGTCAGCATCGGCATAGGCCTCTACCGAATAGGAGCGGACCGTGCCACGATCACCTTCGATGTTCATCTCGCCCGGCATCGACAGAAAGGAGAAGGCCCACGGCCTGTCAGCCGGGCCGTGATACCGGGCCATGAGATCGACCCAGGTGGAAACAATCGTCTGCTTGCCTTCGATACTGACGCCAGTTCCGAGTTCCGGCATCCGCCAGGCGCTCTCCTCATCCCAGAGGGAAGCCCATGTCTCGACATCCCGTTGCGTGACGGCGTTTGCGTAGCTTTCGATCAACTCGCGCACGGCAATGCGATCTTCCAGCGGGCCGATGAAGGCCATGTGCACCTCTCCCACACATTCAACAGATAGGCAGACGCAGTTTTATTTTTTGTTTACTTCTGCTTGTCTGGAAAGGCGTAACAGTCGTTTTATCGGTCGTCAACGAAAAGCGGGAGGACCGTGAAGGGGGTCGTGGCCTGACGGAGCCGCGCCCGCATTCCGCCGACGATGCACGGACCCGCAGCAGGACGCGGTCACTCCACCAAATCGTCCATTTGCACCGGACTGGCTGGCCCTACCAAAATGGGTGCGATGCCAAGCCCCATGGCTCCCTGGATGTCCGTATCGGGATTGTCGCCGATCATCACGGCATTTTGCGGATCGACCCCAAGGGCGGTGCAGGCGCGCCGGAACAGGGATGGACCGGGCTTGCCGATGATGATTGGATCAGCATCGGGTACACATGCGCGGATAGCGGCGAGCAGCGCGCCGGTTTCGGGCATCAGGATGCCACCCGCGCCCGGATGAACACGATCCGCGTTGGAAACCACCAGCTGCGCTCCATTCTGCAGCGCCTGCGTAGCACGCTGCAGTCTGCCATAAGAGAAACGCACGTCACGCATCAGGATCACAGTGTCAGCCATTGCGGCGTCACGAACCAGTTCCAGTCCGTGCTCCAGCGCGTGGCCGCGCAGGCGCGCTGACGCGTACATCAGAACATTCGCGCACTTCTGGCCCAGCGCCCATTGCACGGTTTCGGTGCCGGCCATGACAATGCGGGATTCGGGCAGGACAATACCATGCCGCTTCAACAGTGCCGCCATGTCGGCAGGCAAATGCGTGGAATTGTTGGAAACAATGGCAACGCGATCCGGATTCGCAGCTATCAGCCGCACTGCAGAGGGCACCAGTCGATTACCCATCGCCACGCAACCGTCCCAGTCGAGCAACAGGGCCGAAGCTTCCGCCACGAGACGCCGGGCATCGCTACACCGGAGGGCCGGCACCTCGAGGGCACGGCGGGCATAGGCGCCGTGAGCATGATCAATCATTACATAAAACTCATAATATTGCCGTTATAGAATAAACTGCACTCAGTAAAATACAGTAGTTCTGTACCGGGGCGGCAGGCGGACCGGCCTCCGTTATGGCGATAATAAAAGATGAACAGGGATTGGCCCGCCGCCACCCGGCGGCGGGCCATGAGGAGATCAGACGTGCATCAGGGGATCGCTGAAGCTGTCCTTGCCGTTTTCGATCCGGCCCGCGAGACGCATTTCCAGGTCCGGCAGGCGCACCATCAAATCGTACCAGCCGAGGCTGGCGTCGGTCTCCCAACGTGCATTGGCCGTCTTGCGTTCGCCCAGCGTCACCTTTTGTGGCTTGTTCCGCTGATAGGCATCTTCACCAAGCTGAACTTCCAGCGGGTTGGCGTTGCGATTGCGCAGCGCGATCCGCATCGTCCGGGTGCCCGTATCGTAGCGCGCACGCAGTTCAAGACCGCTTGCTGCGGCAATCTTGCCCTTGAAAGAACGGGCAAAACCATTGGGTCCGAGTACAAGCAGATCGAACCTTCCATCACTTTCGACCGCCCAGGTGTCGAGCAGCGATTTGCCGGCCTCCACCGTATAGCGACGCGGAATCCGGTCCAGATGCAGTTGGTCGTACACGTGGAACACCGCGCCGATACCGCCTTCGTTCAGGAAATCGAGCGTCAGCCGCGAGGTAATTGCATCGGCGCTGGCATCGACATGCAGCACGTAATCGAGCGCGCGCGACCGGCGGATTCCGTGCTCCTGATACAGTGCCTGCGCCGTGCGTGGCGGCAACAGTTTCGGGCGCTGCAAATGCGTTTCCAGAATGGCCTCTGATCCGGACACGTCCGGCAGCGTCGGGAAACGCGGGTCTTCCTTGCCCTTGAAATCGAAACAGCTGGTCAGATCCCCGCAGACCGCCCGGTGCCACGGGCTGATGGCGGGAATGGTGACGTCGAATCTTTGCTCCAGAAACCTGCCGACCGATGTATGGTCGAACACCTGGCTGCTCACCCAGCCGCCCTTGCTCCACGGGGAGACGACATACATCGGCACGCGTGGCCCCAGACCCCATGGCCGCGTCGTTCCCGAGATCACGTCGTCGCGGGACAGATATTTGTCTTCATGGTCGTCGAAATACTCGCCGGTCAGATCGAGCGTCGCCTTGCCGGCCATGGTGCCATCGGCGTTGTACGACGGTGGCGCGGGCGGCGGCACATGATCGAACTGGCCGTCATTCTCGTCGAAGGTCAGGAAAAAGGCGGTACTGGCCCAGACTTCAGGGTTGGAGGTTAGCGTATCGAGGATCCGTGCCGTAAATTCGGCGCCCTGAATGGGCGTCGAGGGGCCAGGATGCTCGGACCATTCGCGCGGCGGCAATACCCATGAAACCGCCGGCAATTTGTTTTCGGCCACATCTTTCGCCATTTGCTCCAGAGACCAATGGCTCATCCCGCGCTCATAGATGGAGGAACCCGGTTTGGCGTGCCGGAAGCCCCGGAAGGCAAGACCACCGTGCATGGCCCCCGTCCAGTTATTGTTCGGGTCCTGATAGATGCGCCAGTCAATACCGGCGGCATCGAGTACTTCAGGGATCGTATCCCATTCGAGATCATTGCCTGCGTAAGTATAGCCCGGTTCAGGCAGCGCGCCCTTGATCCAGCAGCGGAGATTGTTCGGCTCGGAATGTGTATCCTGACAATTCCGGCCCTGTTTCTGGATCGCAGGGTCGAAATTGGAACCGGACCAAAAGACGATACGGTTCGGATCCGTCCCGGTTGTGACCGAGCAGAAGTAGTTATCGCAAATCGTAAAGGACTCTGCCAGCGCGAACTGGAACGGAATATCTTCTCGCCGGTAATATCCCATGGAATAGTCATTTTTATATTTTGGCCACAAGCCGAATTTTCCCTGATTCCATGCCGCCTGTGCATCGGAAAAGGAATGCGGCGTACCAGGCACCTTCAGCGCGTTGGTTTGCTCTGTATCGAGATGGTAAGGCGGCAGATCGCGCACGCCATTCGATTGCTGCCAGACCGGCTTGCCCCCGGGCAGCGGAACGACATGCCGGTCTCCGTAGCCCCGCACACCCTTCATGGTGCCGAAATAATGGTCGAAGGATCGGTTTTCCTGCATCAGGATAACGATATGCCTGACGTCCTTGATCGTACCGGTTGTGCGGCGCGCCGGTATGGCCAGCGCCCGGCCGATGCTGGGTGGCGCGGCAAAAGCCGCACCCGCGAGCCCCGCTGCCTTCAGAAAATCGCGTCGCCTGTTTGTCATCTGTTGCACCTTCCCGTTTTCAACACATGCCTGGTTAAAGAATGGCCCGCCGCAATTTCGTGGATAAATAATCCAGAGAAATTACCACGATAAAAATGGCCAACAACATCGTTCCAACATGACTGTACTCGTACATGTCGAACCGTCCTTTAAGTTCCTGACCAATACCTCCGGCGCCAACAATGCCAATTACTGTTGACATGCGCATGTTTCGATCGAGAATATAGAGAATATAGCCGATATGATGGGGGAGAACTTGCGGCAATATTGCCAGACGCCAAATCCCCAATCGGCCGACGCCGATAGCCTGCAAGGCCTCCTGCGGGCGGGGATCGGCATTTTCCATATCCTGCGCAAAGAATTTCCCGAAGAAGCCGGCGGAGTGCAGCATCAGCGCCAACACGCCGGCGACCGGTCCGAAACCGAATGCAACGACAAGAAATAATGCGCTTATCAATTCAGGAACCGCGCGAAGAACGGCGATTATCGCGTCAGCCCCGGCGCGCACGGCGCGAACAGGCATCATATTGCTGGCAGCCAGCAGCGACAGTGGAAGTCCGGCTAAAATGGCCAGGAACGTCGCCCACAATGCGATTTCGAGAGATTCAATCATCTTCAAGGTAACATGACCAAGATAACCGAATGGCCGGACGAGATAGCTGACCTGCTCCTGCCGCTTTTCCGACTGCAAGGTGACGGGATTCAACTCCTCATGCACCGTCTCCACCGTCTCTATTCTGGCGAAGGGCGGCAGATTTTGCGGGTCGAAATCGGCGATGCGGCGAATATCCTGCTGGTCGGATAGCTGGATCGGCACCAGCTTGCCTAATAATGGTACCAGGCCAGAGGAAGTTTCGGTCTGTTCAGCGGAAAGGGAAAAGATTTTCCCGATCTCGATACGCTGCCCGGTGAAGGCAAGAACCAGAAACGCGATCAGCACAATGATTACGGTTCGCGCGCCAAATGGCCGGGGGAAAGTCCAGTTCTCCACCATATTATCTGGCCTGGAGGGGGATACAGGCGCGGTCATGCCGCCTGTCCCAGCATGGCGGGGTCCGGGCTCCGACGAGCGTAAATATGATCGATCTGGGCGCTTCCCAGCAAGTGCGGCGGCCCATCGAAAACGACGCCGCCGTCATGCAGGGCAACGATACGGTCGGCGAATGCGCGGGCCAGATCGAGTTGATGCAGGCTGCACAGCACGGTTGCACCCGCAGCGCGCGCCTGCTGCTTCAACAACGTCAGCACCTGGCGGCTGGCTTCCGGGTCGAGGCTCGCAACCGGTTCATCCGCCAGAATAATCGCCGGGTCCAGCATGAAGGCGCGGGCGATGCCCACGCGCTGTTGCTGCCCGCCTGAAAGC
>JBAYSX010000007.1:0-114022 GCA_041675905.1 Sphingomonadaceae bacterium
AGCATGTCCACCGAGAGACGGTCGGACGCGTCCCATTTTGCGTTCATGACCCCTTGATAGAAGCGATTTTTATTTTTGGAGCGGCGGTTTTCGCTGCCGAACGTCGTGCCGGTCACGTCGGTCAGCGTAACGTAATTGCTGCTGTCCCATGCCAGATCGTTGATGACGGACGCAGTTTGGAACATGCCGGGCCAGACGCCGCCTGCGGGCGTGTCGAACGAGACAGAACCGGAGGATGAGAGCGGTCGCGTCGCCAGGTGCAGTTCTTCGCGCTTGGTGCGGAACTGGCCGTAAAGTCCATCGACCGTCAGCAGCAAATTGTCCGCCGGCTGCCACTGCACCGCACCGGTCAGACCGAGGCGCTGCATATCGGCATTCCACGAGGAAATGCGGTTGCCGTCCGCGAAATAGAGATCGCCGGACAGGAACTTGTCCTGCTGCGCCTGGCTCAGACCGGAGATATCCAGCCCCTGCGCGACCAGGCGCGTCATGGTCGCGGCGTTGGGGCGGGAATAATTATATGTGTTGTGGCCCTGCTCGGTGGTCTTGCGCTTCGCATAGGCGACGGAGAACGCCACACCGAACTCATTGTCCCAGTTATAGCTGTACAGCGCCGCGATGCGTGGCTGCGCGTCGTCGGTATATTGGTTCGTGCCCAGCTTCAACGAGATGGCGCCCTTGCTGCCCAGGCCATAATCGAACGGCTTGCCGGTGAACAGACCGACGGTGCCGGCCATGCCGCCTTCTTTCTGTGCTGTCTCATAAGTCTTTTCGACCTCAACCCGCTGGAACAGTTCCGATGCGAAGATATTGAAGTCAAACGCGCGGTCGCGGGTCCGCTGACCCCGGCTATCCTGCGCGGAATCGACGTTGCCCAGCACTTCCATGCCATTAAGTTGCACGCGGGCGAAATCCGATCCGAGGCCGCGCAACGAAATGCGCCGGCCTTCACCCGCCTCACGGGTGATCTGCACACCCGGCAGGCGCTGCAGCGATTCAGCCAAGTTCAGTTCGGGAAACTTCGCCATGTCCTCGGCGACAATCACGTCCTTCGTAATGACGGATTCGCGTTTCAGATCCCGCGCATAGCCCAGCGACTCGACATAACCGCGCACAACGATATCGGCGCTGAAATCCGCATTCGCTTCCACAGCGGCGTTGCTCGCCATATCGGCGTTGGTTTCCGCGATAGCCATGGCCGGAAGCGCGCTGCCCGCCGCCAGCAGTGAAAGCGATGCCAGTTTCACCATCTTCATTTCAAACTCTCCCTGAAGTGGACGGAAAGCCCGCCCCCGTCCGGCGCTGCTATTAAGGGATTCGAGTTTCGCTTTTGTGACATTTTGTGGCATTTTGCCCACGCATGTGGTTTTAGGTTGCTTCAAGCCCTGAATGTATGTTGATACGGTGATATTATGAGTATGATGGAATCGACCGGTCGACAGCCGCCGCGGCTCAACCAAAGTGCGCGAATCGCTGGAATTCTGACCTTGCTGGATGGCCAGCCATTCTGGTCCGTCGGCGATCTGGCGCGGCGATTTGACGTTTCGGAAGAGACGATCCGCCGCGATGTGCGGCAACTGGAACTGGGCGGACACGTACAGAAAACACATGGTGGCGTCAGCCTGCCGAACCATATGCTCGAGGGACCTTTTCGTCAGCGCGTGCGCATCGAAGCGGCGCTGAAGCAGCGCATCGCCCGTCGTGCCGCCGAATTCATCCAGCCGGGGATGACGATCTTGCTGGATTCGGGAACGTCGGCGTTCTGGCTGGCACGAGCCTTGCAAGGTCTGCGCGATCTGACCATTATCACCAACAGTGTCGAAATTGCTCAGGAAGTAACCGGCAGATCCGGGCAGCGTCTGTTTATGGCCGGCGGCGAAATCTCGCCCCATTACGGCGCCTCTTTCGGACCCGAAGCCATCAGCTACTGCCGCCGTTTCGTGCCGGACATCACCGTCTTTTCCATCGGCTCCATCGACGAAACCCATGGCTATCTGGATTTCGACGCCGGCGAAGCCACATTCAAGCGCGCGCTGATCGAGAACGCCCGCCGTCTGATGATCCTGGCCGACTCCACCAAATTCGCCCGAGGGGGCCGCTTGCAAGTGGCGCAACACCATGAAGTACATGATCTGGTAACAGATTCCGCGCCACCCGCCGGTATCGCGCAGGCGGCGGGTGCCGGAACACAGGTTCATATTGCCTGATCGCCATGTCGGTCTGGCTTGCAACCAGGGTAAAAATTGCTCCAGCACATCCCTAGGCGGCCTCGGGATCCAGACTTCCCAACTCGGCGCCCTGTATTTTCCAGCTACCAATCCGACAATGAACGTCGCAGCCGGATTCGAACCGGCTTCTCTTTTGGATGACGGCGTTGCAGACGTCGTCATCCGTTGAAATTCGGTTATCCCTGATTTTTCAAGTGATGGTGCGGTCGAGAAGACTCGAACTTCCACAGCCTTTCGGCCACAGCGACCTCAACGCTGCGCGTCTACCAATTCCGCCACGACCGCACGCCGCCTGAGCCAGGCCCTTCGGCCCGCTGGTAGAAGGGCGGCCCCTAGCAGGAGGCGGCATCGCGCGCAAGCATCATTCGCCATTTTGCATGTGCAGATTTGAGCGTTAGCTATGGGCCATGGCTGATCTGCTGCTTGCCCTTGATTCCGGCACCACATCTACCCGCGCGCTGGCCTTTGCCCCGGATGGCGTGATTGTCGCGATGGCGCAACGCCCGCTGACGCAGCATTGGCCGGCGTCCGGCCAGGTGGAGCATGACGCCAGCGAAATTCGCGATCTGACGCTGGATGCGCTCGCCGAACTGGTGGAAACCGTCGGTGTGGAGCGATTTGCCGCCATCGGCATCGCCAATCAGCGGGAGACGGTGGTATTCTGGTCCGGTGCGACGGGCCAGCCGCTCGCCCCCGCCATCGTCTGGCAGGACCGGCGCACCGCCGACAGGATGGAACGCCTGCGTGCCGCCGGGCATGAACCGCGCGTCCAGGCCCTGACAGGCCTGCTGCTCGATCCTTATTTTTCCGCGTCGAAGATCGGCTGGGCCATCGCCAACTGGCCTGCGGTGGCTGCCGCCGCCGAATCGGGCGATTTGCGCGTCGGCACGGTGGATAGCTGGCTGGTGTGGAATCTGACGGGTGGCGAGCGCCATCTGACGGATCGCAGCAATGCATCCCGCACGCAGTTGATGGACCTTTCCAGCGGGGAATGGTCCGATGAAATGTGCACGCTGTTCGACGTGCCGCGCCGGGCCCTGCCGGAAATCACCGGCACCAGCGGCGCGATCGCCATGGCGCGGGTGGAAGGCCGTACATTGCCGATCACCGGCATGGCCGGCGATCAGCAAGCCGCCACCATCGGGCAAGCGTGCCTTGCCCCCGGCATGATCAAATGCACCTATGGCACCGGCATTTTCATGCTGGCCCATGCCGGGGATGAACCACCCCACAGCCGCAATCGTCTGCTGGCTACTTATCTTTGCAGCGACCCGCTGGCCTATGCGCTGGAAGGCTCGATCTTCGTTGGCGGCAATGCCGTCAAATGGCTGCGCGACGGGCTGGGTATCCTCGATACGGCGGCGGAGTCGGCGGCGCTGGCGGAATCGGTGCCCGATAGCGGCGGCGTCACCCTCGTTCCCGCCTTCGTCGGCCTTGGCGCGCCGCATTGGCAGCCGCATGCGCGCGGGCTGTTGACGGGGATTACCGCGGCAACCAGCCGTGCGCATATCGTTCGGGCAACCCTCGAAGCCATGGGGCAGCAAACCGCTGATCTCCTTGATGCCTTCGCCGCCGATGGCGTCGTGCCACGGAACCTGCGGGTGGATGGCGGCATGACGGCGAACGACTGGCTGTGCCAGGATATTGCCGACGCGACAGGCCTGGCGGTGGACCGCCCCCGTACCGTCGAAACCACGGCGCTGGGTGCGGCGATGCTGGCGGGTGTCGGCGCTGGCATCTTCCCCGATCTGGCGGCTGCGGCCCACACCATGGTGCATGCCGACCGGCGCTTCACCCCGCGCCAGACTGCGGAAATCCGGCTCTCCCGCCGCCGGCAATGGGCTCGCGCCATCGCGCAAACCATGGCAGGGATCGCTCCATGACAGCAATCATGCAAAGCATTGCGGTAATCACCGCCTTCCTGCTGCTGGCCGGCGGCTGGCACCAGTGGCGCGCCGATCGCAAACGCGCCGTTCTGATGCTGATGGCGGCGCTGGTGATCCTCGTCAACGTCTGGCTATGGACGACCATGCCGGAAACCTTGCCCGATTGCGCCCTTGCCGGTGCGCCTGAGTGTCGCTGAGGAGGCCCTTGTTCTCCGCTGGCTCCTGCCGCATGGGGCGAGGCAAAAGAGCAGCATGGAGAAAATCTTGACGAACGCGCATATCCTGACCCTTTCCTGCAAGGATCAAAAAGGGCTGGTGGCCGCCGTTGCCGGGTTCCTGTTCCGGCAGGACGCCAACATCCTCGAAGCCCAGCAATTCGACGATACCGAAACCGGCAAATTCTTCATGCGCGTGGTGTTCGACTGGCCGGTGGAAAAAAGCATCATCCAACTGCGCGCCGATTTCACCGCGTCCGTTGCCGATCCGCTCGGCATGAGCTGGCGGATCAATCCGCGCGGCCATCGTTCGCGCGTGTTGTTGCTGGTGTCGAAATTCGATCACTGTCTCGCCGATCTGCTCTATCGCCAGCGCATCGGTGAATTGCCCATGGATATCAGCGGCATCATCTGCAACCACCCGAAAGAGGCGCTGAATGTGCCGATGATGCGCGATATCCCCTTCCACTATCTGCCCGTAACGCGTGAAACAAAGGCCGAACAGGAAGCGCGCGTGCGCGAAATCATCGAGGAGACCGGGACGGAGCTGGTGGTGCTCGCCCGCTATATGCAGATTCTATCCGCCGAAATGGCGGCGTTTCTGACCGGGCGCTGCATCAATATTCACCACAGCTTCCTCCCCGGTTTCAAGGGTGCGCGCCCCTATCACCAGGCCCATGCGCGCGGCGTAAAGATGATCGGCGCCAGCGCCCATTATGTGACCGGCGATCTGGATGAAGGGCCGATCATCGTGCAGGATGTCGAGCCGATCACCCACGCCGACACGCCCGAAATGCTGGTGCAAAAAGGCCGGGACATCGAGCGCCGTGTGCTGGCGCGCGCCGTCCATTATCATCTGGACGACCGGGTGCTGATCAACGGCGCAAAGACGGTGGTGTTCACCACCTGAAGCGCCGTCAGGCCTGAGCCGGGCGGCGCAACGGCAACGGCAAGGGAGAGACGGAAATCCCCTCCTCCAGAAGTTCCAGCGCGTCCGCCACCGTCGCCTCGCCGATCAGGCCGCGTGCGGGCTGATCCTTTTCCGGCAGGGCATGGCGCAACCGGGCTTCCTCGGCAAAGCGGCGGCCGACATTATCGGAATTGGCCTCGATCTGGCGTTGCCACTGCATGAGCCGCCGGAATTTTTCGCGCGCTACATTATCCGCCTGAACGCTGTTGCCCTTGGCGGAAACCGCCGGAGCCATCACAGCCTTTTCCACCTGAGCATCATCGCAGACAGGGCAGGACACCAGACCGCGCTGTTTCTGCGCCTCGTAATCTTCGCCCGAACCAAACCAGGCTTCGAACACATGGCCCTGGCCGCATTTCAGATCGAACAAAATCATGGCGCAACTTCCGCATGCGGCAGGGAACGACGATGCCGCAAGCTGGGAATCCGCGCGCGCGTATCATCTACCCGTGAAAGATCGAGTTCGGCTGTAGCGATCCCCGGCTCTGTTCCCATGTCCAGTATTACCTGACCCCATGGGTCGATAACCAGCGAATGGCCAAATGTCTCGCGGCCATCTTCGTGTTGACCGCTCTGCGCCGCCGCCACGATGAACGCCCCCGTTTCGATGGCGCGGGCACGCAGCAGCACATGCCAATGTGCCTCGCCCGTCTGACGGGTAAAGGCTGCGGGAACGGCGATCACCTGCGCGCCTGCCAGAGCGAGAGACGCGAACAGTTGCGGGAAGCGCAGATCGTAGCAGATGGTCAGGCCCAGCTTGCCCCACGGCAGGGAGGCGAGGCGCACGGCGTCACCCGCATCATAGACCTTCGATTCACGATAGGTTTCGCCATTGGGCAGATCGACGTCGAACAGATGCAGTTTGTCATATTGCTGCAGAATGTCGCCGTCCGGGCCGATCACATAGCTGCGGTTGACAAAACGCCCATAACCGGTGGCAATGGCCAGCGAGCCGATGGCGATCATGACCTTGCGTTCCGCCGCCACGGCACGCAGCGCCTTCAGCGTCGGCTCACGTTCAGCGTTGTGGCCATTTTCGGCCAGCCGCCGGGCTCTGGAATCGAGTTGCCCGCACATTTCCGGCGTGAAAATCACTTCCGCGCCCTGATCCGCCAGCCGGTTCACATCCGATGCGAGCATCGTGGCATTGGCTGGCGGGTCAATCCCCGTGCAGGTCTGGACAAGGCCGACTTTCAGCATTTTTACTCCGCCGCGGTCGCCGTCAGAAGCGGTTCCAGTTTGCCCGCGCGCTCCAGCGCCATCAGATCGTCGCAGCCGCCAATGTGGCGACCGTCGATAAAGATTTGCGGAACGGTGGTACGGCCATGGGCGCGTTCGATCATCTCGGCGCGCTTCGGGCCGCCGGCGCTGATCTCATATTCGGTATATTCCACGTCCTTGCTGTCCAGCAACGTCTTCGCGCGCATGCAATAGCCACAGGTGGATTTGGTGTAGATTTCAATGTTGGCCATCGGTTCCTCTCAAATCTCATGCGATCAGGTAGGTGGAGCTATCATCCGGGGCAACCCGTGCATAGGTGATTACATCGACGCGGGCGACGCCTGCGCGCCGCAAGGTGCGCGCCGCCGCCGACACCGTTGCCCCCGTGGTCAGGACATCATCCACCAGCAGCACATGCGCGCCCTGCAACCGCGGACGGGCGGAATCGGGCACGGCGAACGCACCCGCCATCATCCGGAAACGCGCTTCGCGACCCGCGCCGATCGTCTTGGATGTGGCCTTTACGCGCCGCAGCGCATCCGGAAGCAGTCTGCCCGCCCCCGCCTTCGCCAGCTCCCGGGCGAGCAGGCCAGCCTGATTATAGCCACGAGCCGCCAGCCGCCAGCGGTGCAGCGGTACGGGCACGAGGAATGTATCCTCCATCAGCAAGGGCCGGGCGGCACGCAGCATCGCCGGAGCCATCAGCCGCGCCAGTTGTTCACGGCCATATTTGAACTTCAGCACCGTTTCCCGCGCCGTGCCCGTATAAACATAAGGCGCGCGGGCGGCATCGAAGGGTGGCGGCGTCTTATGGCAGGAGAGGCATATGCTTTCCGTGCGATAGCCTGTGGGCATCGGATCGCCGCATGTCTCGCACACCGGGTCCGCCACGGGGCGGAGCGCAGACCAGCAATCCGCGCAATAGCCGCGCGCCGATTGCAGAGGTTGCTTGCAGCCGGTGCAGACCGGAGGCATCAACAAATCGGCAAGGCCGGTGAACGCGCGCATGTACATCTGTTTACCATAATCGAGGAAAGCCATTGAACGACAGCCAGAATCGCCACACGGACATCTTCGACCGCCGCACCCGGCGCCTTGCGCGGGACCGCGCCTTTGCGGGGCGCGAGGAATATGATTTCCTGCACCGCCATGCGGAAAGCGAATTGCTGGCCCGGGTCGAACTGGCCGGCGATGATTCTCCTGGCCCTGAATTGCGCATCGGCCTGTTCACGCCACCGCCGCCCGATGCCTTGCGCTCGATCCCGGCTATGCCGCAGCCCGTGCCTTCGGCGGTATCCAGGCCGATGAGGACCGGCTGCCGATTGCCGACGCCAGCATAGGCCGTATTGTGGCGATGATGAGCCTGCATGGCGTCAATGATTTGCCCGGCGCGCTGATCCTGGGCCGCCGCGCGCTGAAACCCGGCGGCCGGCTGTTCGCGGTATTCCCCGGCGGCTATTCGCTCGCCGCCGTCCGCGAGGCGTTTCTGACGGCCGACGCCGCCAGCGGACGGGGGGTCGCGCCCCGCCTCGGCCCGACGGTCGATCCCGCCGAAGCCGCCGGCCTGCTGCAACGCGCCGGCCTCGGCGATCCCGTCGTCGACATCGACACCGTCACCATCCGCTATCGCCGCCTCGCCGACCTCGCCCGCGACGTGCGCGGCATGGGCGACAGCGGCTGGCTCGCCACCCGCCAGCGAGGCTTGACCACGCCTTCCCGCTGGGCCGCCGCCGAAGCACATTTCGCAGGCCTCGCCGGGGATGACGGCAAGGTGCCGGTGGAAGTGCAATTGCTCTATCTGACGGCGCGGGCGCGGTAAGCGCGCCTCACTCCGCGATGAACATCAGCGCCGGATGTTCGAGCAGGCGTTTCAGTTTCCGGATGAAATGCGCCGCATCATGCCCGTCGACGATGCGGTGATCGAAAGAGGCGGAAATGTTCATCATCTGCCGCACCCGGATCGACCCGCCATGCACCACAGCGCGTTCTATCAGCCTGTTGGGGCCGATAATGGCGACTTCGGGCGCGTTCAGGATCGGCGTGGCGGCGATGCCGCCGAGCAACCCCAGCGAGGTCAGCGTGATGGTGGAGCCGGAAAGCAGATCGGCGGGCGCATGGCCATCTCGGGCAGCGGTGGTGATGCGTTTGAGTTCGGCGGCGGTGGCGCGCAGATCCCGCGTTTCCGCATGACGGAGGACCGGCACCAAGAGACCGGAGGGGGTTTGTGTGGCAATGCCGACATGCACCGCGTCGGACATACGCAAGATACCGGACTTGTCATCGAAACGCGCGTTCAGTTGCGGAAAAGCGGGCAGCAGTTTTACCAGCGCCCGGATGAAGAATGGCAGCAAGGTCAGATGCGGTTGATCGGGTGCGCTGTCGTTTAATTCGGCGCGCAGCGCTTCGAGTTCGGTAAGGTCGCATTCCTCGACATAGGTGAAGTGCGGAATATGGCTCGTCCGTTCGAGCTTTTCCGCGATCTGGCGGCGCAAACCGATGACCGGCACTTCCATGATGCCCGGGCCCGCCGGTGCCGCCGCGGCAAGCGCATCGAGATCCTGCGGCAGGACGCGGCCCTCCGGCCCGGTGCCGGCAACATCTTCCAGAGCAATCCCCATGTCGCGCGCGCGCCGCCGCGTGGCGGGAGCCGCCAGCGGGTGCGGCGGTACGGCTTCCTCTGTCGCCCCCGCATGATCCGCCCCGTCGATTTCCAGTTCCACGAGCGTCGCGCCGACGGGAAGCTTCTGGCCCACTTCACCGTGAATGGTGGTTACAATGCCGGCGACAGGCGAGGTCAAATCCATCGTGGCCTTGCTTGTCATCACATCGACCAGGCTCTGGTCCTCTTCCACCCTGTCGCCCGGTTTCACATACCAGGCAGTGATTTCCGCCTCGGTCACGCCTTCGCCGATATCGGGCAGGCGAAAGAGATAGATGCCCATGCTCAATCCTCCATCGCGGCGGCAAGTGCGGCGGCCAGCCGGGCGGGCGACGGGAAATAATCCCACTCGAAAGCATGGGGATAGGGCGTATCCCAGCCCGTCACCCGCCGGATCGGGCTTTGCAGATGATAGAAACAGCGCTCCTGCACCAGCGCCGACAGTTCTCCGCCAAAGCCGCCAAAACGCGAAGCTTCATGCAGGATCACGCAGCGCCCGGTGCGCTTTACCGATGCGGTGATGGTGTCGATATCCAGTGGCACGATGGAGCGCAGATCGATCAGTTCGGCGTCTATGCCGCTTTCCAGGATACCCGCCAGCGCCACATGCACCATCGTGCCATAGGCGAGGACGGTCACGTCACGCCCCGGACGCACAATATCCGCCACGCCGAAGGGCACGCTGTAATGGCCTTCCGGCACCTCGGCTTTCGCATGGCCCGCCCAGCCGGTCAGTGGACGATCATGATGGCCGTCGAACGGGCCGTTATACAGGCGCTTGGGCTCGAGAAAGATTACCGGGTCGTCGCATTCGATGGCGGTAATCAGCAGGCCCTTGGCGTCATAGGGGTTGGACGGGATGACGGTTTTCAGGCCGGTTACATGCGCGAAAATCGCCTCCGGGCTCTGGCTGTGGGTCTGGCCGCCGAAAATGCCGCCGCCATAGGGTGCGCGCACGGTGATCGGTGCGGTAAACTCGCCATTGGAGCGATAGCGCAGCCGCGCCGCCTCCGACACCAGTTGATCGAACGCCGGCAGGATATAATCGGCGAACTGGATTTCCACGACCGGGCGCAGGCCATAAGCACCCATGCCGATGGCGATGGCGGCAATCCCGCCTTCCGCGATCGGCGTATCGAAACAGCGTTCAATCCCATGTTTTTGCTGCAATTTGTCCGTCACGCGGAAAACGCCGCCGAAATAGCCGACATCCTCGCCAAAGATCAGCACATCGGGATTTGCCGTCAGCATCACGTCGAGGGCGTCATTCAGCGCCTCGACCATGTTCATCGTCGGCATGTCAAAGCCCCGCCTCGCGCCGCTGCTCGATCAATCGCCAATCCGGTTTGGCGAAAACCTGGTCGAACATCGCATCGAGATCCGGGCGGGACTGGCCGAGGGTGCCAATCGCCTCCCCTTCACGAACGGCGGCGGCAATGGCGTCGGTGACTTGCGCGGTCAGCTCCGCGTGGCGGGTTTCATCCCATGCGCGCATATGGATCAGATGCCGTTTCAGCCGCTCGATCGGGTCGCCCAGCGGCCAGTGTTCCCATTCATCGGCGGGCCGGTAGCGGGAAGGGTCGTCGCTGGTCGAATGGCCGCCACCGCGATAGGTGAGAAATTCGATCAGCGTTGCGCCATGATTGGTGCGGGCGCGTTCGGCGGCCCACAGGGTCGCCGCCCACACGGCAAGGAAATCATTGCCGTCTACCCGCAACCCGGGCAATCCGCCGGCGATGGCGCGGGCGGCAAAGGTGGTCGCCTCGCCCCCGGCGAAGCCGAAAAAGCTTGAAATCGCCCATTGGTTATTGGCGATACACAGGATCACCGGCGCGCGATAGACGGCGGCGAAGGTCAACGCCTCATGATAGCCGCCGCCGGCGGTCGTCCCCTCTCCCACGTGCGCCAGTGCGATGCGGTCATCTCTTTTCAGCGCGGACGCCATCGCCCAGCCGACGGCATGGCCGATGCGGTTGCCCAGATTGCCGGAAATCGAATAAAAACCATAATCCCGGGCCGAATACATCACCGGCAGTTGCCGGCCGCGCAGCGGATCACCGGCATTGGAAAATATCTGGTTCACCAGATTGATCAGTGGATAATCGCGCGCCATCAGCCAGCTGAGCAGCCGATAGGTGGGAAAACACATATCCGCCCGATCCAGTGCAAGCGATTGCGCCGCACCTATGGCCTCCTCGCCGGTGGATTTCATATAGAAACTCGCCTTGCCCTGACGGTGCGCGCGAAACATCCGGTCGTCGAACAGCCGCGTCAACAGCATGGCGCGCAGGCCCCGGATCATCGTGTCGGGGGACAAGCCCGGATTCCACGGCCCGACCGCCGCCCCCGCATCATCCAGCACGCGGATCAGCGTGTAGGGCAGATCGCGCATTTCCTGTCCGGGGGCGGCGCTGTCGGGCCGGCGGACGGCGCCTGCGGCGGCGATATCCAGATGATCGAAACGCGGTGGCTCGCCGGGCCGCGCCGGCGGGGTCGGGATATGCAGCCGAAGCCGGGGCAGGTTAGACATCGCATGGGCCTCCCGCAGATGGGGCGTCATCATGCCACGGAATCGGCCGCCCCGCCAAAAAATTTGGCGCGCCGCATGCACCAAATCCGCTCGGGCGCGGTTAGCATCAACGTCAGCCATGAAAAGGGGAGTCCGCCGCCGCATGGATGCCAGCCTTGCTCCGGACAACCGCATGCATATATTGCAACAGCGCTATCTTTCCGTGCGGGCGCGAACGCTCGCCCTGCTCGCGCCCTTGAGCGACGCCGACGCGACGGTGCAGTCGATGCCCGACGCGTCTCCTGCGAAATGGCATGCGGCGCACACCACATGGTTTTTCGAAACCTTTATCCTGCGCGATCATGTGCGCGGCTACCGGCTGTACGACCCGCAATTCCCCTTTCTGTTCAACAGCTATTATGAGACGGAAGGCGCGCGGATCGCCCGCGCGGCGCGCGGCATGCTGACGCGCCCGACCCTCAAGGAAGTTCGCGCCTGGCGCGCCCACGTCGATCAGGCGCTGGTGGCAGCGCTGCCCGAACTTGCGGACGCGGCGTTGCAGCTGGTGCAACTCGGCTGTCACCACGAAGAACAGCATCAGGAATTATTGCTGACCGACATCCTGCATCTGTTTTCGACCAATCCGCTGGAACCGGCGCTGTTCCCGGCTGAGCCGACGCCAGCCAGCGCCCCGCCCCGGCCCATCGGCTGGTTGCCCCACCCCGGTGGTATCGTCGAGATTGGCGACGATGGCGAAACCGGTTTCGTTTTCGATTGCGAAGGGCCGCGCCATCAGGCGTTGTTGCATCCGCATGCACTGGCGGACCGCTGCGTCACCAACGGCGAATGGGCGGAGTTCATCGCGGATGGCGGCTATCGCAGCCCGCGCCACTGGCTCAGCGACGGCTGGGCCTGGGTTTGCCGCGAAGGCATCGATGCGCCGCTCTACTGGAAGCCAGACGGCAAAAGCTGGACCAGCTTCGGCCTGCACGGGCGGCATCGTATCGATCCGGCAGCACCTGTCACCCATATCAGCTTTTATGAAGCTGACGCCTATGCGTGCTGGGCGGGATGCCGGTTGCCGACAGAGGAAGAATGGGAAGAGGCCGCCGGCCGCTATGATCCGGCAGAAGGCCAACAGTTCGAAGCCCCTGGCTCGGTGTCGCCGCGCCCGGAAACCGGCCCCGGATTTTTCGGCACTGTCTGGGAATGGACAGGCAGCCCGTATCGCCCCTGGCCCGGTTTCCGCCCGGCGAAAGGGGCGGTCGGCGAATATAATGGCAAGTTCATGAGCGGCCAGTTCGTGTTGCGCGGCGGGTCCTGCGCCACGCCACGCGGGCATATCCGGGCCAGCTATCGCAATTTCTTCTACCCGCATCAGCGTTGGCAGTTCACCGGCCTGAGGCTCGCCAAGGATGTATAACGCCCCGCTTGTGGTGACGGGCGCGGACCCGGCCTTTCGCGCCGATGTATTGCGTGGCCTGCGAGCGCGCCCGCGCGCGATTCCGGCGCGTTGGCTATATGACCAGCGCGGCTCCGAACTGTTCGAGGAAATCACCCTGCTGCCGGAATATTATCCGACCCGAACAGAGATGCAGATCCTGGAGCAGGCCGGCCCCGGGCTGGCGGCGCAGATTGGCCCCAATCATGCCGTGATCGAGTTCGGCGCGGGCGCCGCCACCAAAACCCGGACGCTGTTGCGCTGGCTGAAACCTGCGGCGTGGGTGCCCATCGATATCTCCGGCGAATTCCTGCGGCAATCAGCGGAAACGCTGGGCGAGGAGTTTCCCGATTTGCACATTCATCCGGTAGAAGCGGATTTCACCCACCCTGTGGCGCTGCCGGCCGCGATCGCGGGCCTGCCGCGTCTTGGATTTTTCCCCGGTTCGACCATCGGCAATCTGACGGCGGAGCGCGCCGTCGATCTGTTGCGCGACATGCGCGCGACGCTGGGCCTCGGCGCGCGTCTGCTGATCGGGATGGACCGGCTCAAATCGCCCGATGTGCTGATCGCTGCCTATGACGATGCGCAAGGCATCACGGCGGACTTCAACCGCAACCTGCTGGTGCGCATCAACCGAGAACTGGATGGCGGCATTCCGGTCGATGCGTTCCGCCATGTCGCGCTATGGAACGATGCGGCGGCGCGGATCGAAATGCATCTGGAAGCGATGCGGGATGTGCGCTTTTCCGTTGCGGGCGAGGAATTCGCGATTTCCACCGGCGAGACCATCCACACGGAAAATTCGCACAAATATAGCCCGCGCAGCGCGCGCTTTTTATTGCGCGCCGGGGGCTTTATCCCCGCCGCCGAATGGACCGACGATCAGGACCAGTTCGCGCTGCTGCTGGCGGAGGCGCAGGAAACGCGCCACGCGCCCTGAACACCACTCAGGTTTTCGCCAGCACCCGCACCTCGCCGCGCCGTTCCAGCACATCGACAACGACCTGCGTTTCGGCGCGCGTGAGCTTCACATCGATTGAACCCTCGCCCAGAACCAGATCGTTCAACACCACTTCATCAAGGAAAGACGGCAAAATCGGGTCTTCAAAAGTGATATGGTGGCGGGATGGACTGAACCGCAAGCCAAGACAGGCCTGCAGCAACACCAGCGGCGAGGCCGCCGCCCAGGCTTGCGGCGTGCAGGCAACCGGATAGAAAGTCGGCCCCAATGTGCGCTGGCGCGGGAAGCCGCACAGCAGTTCCGGCAGACGACGAAGGTCGATGTAGGTAGCGGCGGCGAAAATCCCCTCGAAAATCTTCGCGGCTTCTTTTTTGAAGCCATAGCGCGCGAAACCGGCGGCAATCAGCGAATTGTCATGCGGCCACACCGAACCATTATGATAGCTCATCGGATTGAATCGCGCTTCGCTCGACGCGACGGTACGGATCCCCCAGCCGCAGAAAGACGCCGGCGTCATCAGGGTATGCACCACCGCCGGCGCGCGATCCGGATAGGCAAGCCCGGTCAGCAAGACATGCCCGGCATTGGAGGTGCGGACGCGGCATGGCTTTTTCTTGCCGTCGAGCGCGAGCACATAGGTCCCGAGTTCGGGGTCGAAAAACTCCTCATCGAATTTGGTGCGCAGCGCCACGGCCCGCCGTTCATATTCACCGGCGCGGTCCGGCATTTCCAGTGCGCGGGCAACCGCTGCCGCATTCTTCCACGCGCCATAGGTGTAGGCCTGCACTTCCGCCAGCGCGATCGGCCCTTCCGCCAGCGTGCCGTCGGCATGGAAAACCGAATCATGGCTGTCTTTCCAGCCCTGGTTCTGCAGACCGGAATCGCTGTAGCGTCCATATTCGACGAAACCGTCGCCGTCACGGTCGCCATAATGCTCGATCCACTCCAGCGCCGCCTCGATGTTCGGCCATAATTTCCGCACGCCTTCGACATCGCCGGTGCGCTCCAGCCATGCGCCCGCCAGCATCACGAACAGCGGTGTTGAATCGATGCTGCCATAATAGCGGCGAAACGGCACTTCGCCCAGTTCCGCCATCTCGCCATAGCGCACTTCGTGCAGGATCTTGCCCGGCTCTGCATCGGCGGCATGGTCGATTTCGGTCGCCTGATTGGCCGCCAGATGACCGAGCACCCCGCGAGCGATTTCAGGATCGAGCCACAGGGTCTGCAGCGCGGTGATCAGTGCATCGCGTCCGAATACCGTGCTGTACCAGGGAATGCCGGCATAGGGGTAAGGCCCTTCCGGCGTCTGCGTAATCAACATGCCGAGGTCCGCCACCGATCGCCGCACGGTCTCGTTGAATATATCGTGGGAGGTCGTGATGGACGTTGCCCGCGACACCCCCACCCGCATCGCCCGCCGCGCCCGACGCAAACAGGCGGAAAATGCCCGCCGCGGCGTTTCTTCGTGCTCATGGGAATGGTTGCTGATCTCGATGAACAGCGAACGCGATTCCTTCGGCTGGAGATCGAGCACGCAAAGGACATGGGCACCGTCCATTTCATCCGGCGGCGGATCGAAACGCAGCGTTGTTTCGCGACGTTTGCCGTCCAGCCCCTGATAGGCGAGAGTCACGCGATCCTCATGGACTTCGGGCGGAAGCATCTCGCCGCGCCGTTCACGCACTTCGCCACGCACCTCGAACAGGTCGGCAAAATCCGCCGCAAAGCTCAGTTCCAGAGTCACCCGATGCGGTTGCTCGCCGAAATTGCGCACGACCAGCCGGTCGTAACACACGTCTTTCCAGAAAAAGCGCGAACGGCGTATATGCATGATATCGTGCATCAGCCGCATATTGCCGGCTTCGTCATAGAGATCGGGGTTGGTCAGATCGCAGGTGAGCGTGACGTTATCGTCATCCGGCGTCGACGATAACAGCATCGGGCGCATGCCATCGATGGTCAGCAGGAAGTGCGACAAATGGCGGGTATCGCGATGGAATAACCCTTCGGGGCTGCCTGCCCCGGCGACTATATCGCCATTATGGTCGAAGACGCCAAACGAATCGCCATGTTTCAGCGTGCGTGGCCGCCGCTCCTGAAACGAAACGGGGGCGGGAATAAAGAATCGGGCCAAAGGCGCGCCAGGACCAGCCGGAGCCGGCGCATGCAACACCTCATCTGCGCCTGTCTTGTGCATCGCGATTCCTTCCCTGATCAATCGGCGGGCTGCAATCCGGTTTTATCGGCTTTCAACTGTTGCCCCAGGCTTAACCGGTTAACGCCAGGCAATGATCGATAGATTTCGACATAATCCCGCGCCATGCGTTCGACGCTGAAACGCGCCTCGAATGTAGCGCGTACGCCGGCGCGATCCAGGCGGCTGGTCAGGTGAACAGCATCGACAGCGCTGGCGATGTCCTCCACGATAAATCCGGAAATGCCATCGGCGATCACTTCCGGCACCGAGCCATTGCGAAAGGCAATGACGGGTGTCCCACAGGCCATGGCTTCGATCATCACGAGTCCGAAGGGTTCGGGCCAGTCGATGGGAAATAATAATGCATCGGCATTGCCGAGGAAATCGGCTTTTTCGCGGTCACTGATCTCGCCAATGAATTCGACATTCGGATTCGCATCGACCATCGGCTTGATATGGCCTTCCCAGTAAGCCTGGTCCACCCGATCGATCTTGGCGGCCATTTTCAGCTTCCGTCCAGCGCGGCCGGCGATTTCGATCGCGCGGTCGGGGCGTTTTTCCGGCGAAATACGGCCCAGAAACGCCAGATAATTGCCTTCGGGATGCGGGTTGAAGGCGAGCAGATCGCGCGGCAGCCCATGGTAAATCGTGCCCGCCCAATTCACCGGTGGCATCGGACGACGCTGATGATCCGAGATCGAGACAAGCGGAAAGTCAGGAAAGGTCCGGTAAAAGGGCACAATATCGGGAATATCGAGGCGGCCATGCAGGGTCGTTATCATCCGGTCGGCAAAATCGCGCACGAAGGGATAGTGCAGGATGTCGACGTGAAAATGCAACACGTCGAATTCATCTGCGCGCCGGCGCACTTCATCGAGCATCATCATCAGATAGGGCAACGGGTCCTGCACCTTCGGGTTTAGCCGCAGCGCGACATCGCAGCACGGCACCAGCGTCGCGGAAGTGACGGAATCGCCACTGGCGAACAGGGTGACATCATGCCCCTGACGAACAAGCTCTTCGGTGAGCCACGATACTATACGCTCGGTGCCGCCATAAAATTTGGGCGGGCAGCATTCCGCGAGCGGGGCGATCTGGGCGATCTTCATTGAAATACTCCTCAACCGGAACAAACCGCCAGCCACGGGCGCTGTTCCCGAGCCAATCTCTTGACCTGGCGCGAAACAGGGAGAATCGGTCCGCTCCTGCCCGGCCAGCGGCGCGAAACAGCCGCGCCAACCGGAATAAGCCGGGCGACAACAGATGATGTAGTTGGGCGTTAGCCGCCCGGCCTTGCTGGCTGACCTTGTTGCACCGGCAATTTTCGCCCTATGCTATCTCGCTTCAGCGGCCTTGTCCAACCGTCGCTTCAGGCGCTGGCCCGAAAGGATTGCCCTGGCGTTCGGCACCAAATGTCGAAACCGGGCCATGGCCAGGGATGAAGGTGGTGTCGTTACCCAGTGGCCATAATTTGCCGGTGATGCTGTTCACCAATGTCTGGAAATCGCCTTTCGGGAAATCCGTGCGACCGATCGACCCCTGAAACAGCACATCACCGACAATGGCCAGGCGCGATGGCGCATGGTGAAAGATCACATGGCCGGGTGTGTGGCCGGGGCAATGCCATACATCAAGCGTCAGATTGCCGACCGTCACCTGATCGCCGTCTGCCAGCCAGCGATCCGGCGTGAAGGGCCGGGCCGCCGCGATGCCGTAACGCGCACCCATTTCACCGGCCTGGTCGATCCAGAATTTATCGTCGATATGCGGCCCTTCCACCGGCACGCCGAGACGCTCCGCCAGCACGCCGGTTTCGCCGCAATGGTCGATATGACCATGTGTCACCAGCAATTTCTCGATGGAAACGCCCTGCTCTTTCGCCACCGACAGCAAATGGTCCAGATCGCTGCCCGGATCGGTGAACGCGCCGCGCATGGTTTCCGTGCACCAGAGGAGCGTGCAATTTTGTTGCAGGGGCGTGACCGGCACGATCACAGCGCGAAGGGGAGGATTGGCCATGACCCCGATATTGCCCCGCCAGGCGCGAAGGGCAAGAGGCAAGCCCCTTGGCGGGAGGGCTCGGTTGCGGCATGGCTGTTTGTATGACCCCCCCGCCCACAATTTCCGCCAGCGACGAAACGGCGGCGGATTTCGCCACGATGCGGCGCTTTCTGCCCTATTTATGGCCGGCGGGGCGCGCCGATCTGAAATTGCGCGTTGTGGGGGCGCTGGCGCTGGTGGTTCTGTCGAAGGCCGTGCTGCTGGCGCTGCCGTTCCTGTACAAGGAAATTATCGACCGCATGTCGGGTGCGACCACCGCATCAGACGCGGTGTGGGTGATCGTCGCGCTGGTCTGGGCCTATGCCGCGGCACGGCTCGGCAGCACCCTGTTCGACAACTTGCGCAACGCCATTTTCGAGCGCGTCGGTCAGGAAGCGACACGGGCGCTCGTTGTCCAGATGTTCCGGCACCTGCACCAGTTGTCACTGCGCTTTCATCTCGAACGCCGCACCGGATCATTGTCCCGCGTGATCGAGCGCGGGGCAAAGTCCATCGACACCATGCTCTATCTGCTGCTGTTCAACCTGTCGCCGGTCGCCATCGAATTGACGGCGGTGTCGATTATTTTCGGCTGGAAGTTCGGGCTGGGGCTGATGGCCGGCACTCTCCTGATGGTCGGGCTTTATTCCTGGTACACCTGGACGGTCACGCGCTGGCGCTCACAATTGCGCCGCCAGATGGTCGAAGCCGACAACCGCATGTATGCGCGCGCCATCGATTCCCTGCTGAATTACGAAACCGTCAAATATTTCAACGCCGAAGAACTCGAAACCCGCCGCTTCGAAACCGCGGCGCGCAGTTTCGCCGAGGCGTCGATCAAGACCGAAACCTCGCTGGCCCTGCTGAACGGCGGCCAGGCGCTGATCACCAGCCTGATCCTGGGGGCGGGCATGGCCTATACGGTGATCGGCTGGGGCGATGGACGCTTTACGCCGGGCGATGTGGTCCTGGTCAATACGCTTTTATTGCAACTGTTTCGTCCGCTCGACCTGCTCGGCATGGTTTATCGCGAAGTGAAACAGGGGATGATCGACATGGAGGCGATGTTCGGCCTGATCGATACGCCGCCGGAAATCGTCGATGCGCCCGACGCACAGCCATTGCAGGTGACGGGCGGCGAATTGCGTTTTACCGATGTGCATTTCGCCTATGAGCCGCGCCGCCCGATCCTGCACGGCATCAGCTTCACCATTCCCGCCGGCAGCCGCACCGCCGTAGTCGGGCCGTCGGGCGCGGGTAAATCGACCCTGGCGCGTATCCTCTATCGCTTTCACGATATTTCCTCCGGCGCTGTCACCGTCGACGGCCAGGATATCCGCGCTGTCACGCAGGATTCCTTGCGTGCCGCCATCGGCATCGTGCCGCAGGATATGGTGCTGTTCAACGACACCATCGGCTTCAATATCGGCTATGGCCGCGATGGTGCAACGCAAGCCGAAATCGTCGCTGCTGCCAGAGCCGCCCAGGTGCATAATTTCATCGCCAGCCTGCCCGATGGATATGACACAACGGTGGGCGAACGGGGGCTGAAACTATCCGGTGGAGAGAAACAGCGCGTCGCCATCGCACGAACACTGCTGAAAAATCCGCCAGTGCTGATTCTCGATGAGGCGACCAGCGCGCTCGACAGCAACACCGAGGCCGGCATCCAGAGCGCGCTGGAAACCGCCGGCCGGGGCCGCACCACCCTGGTTGTCGCCCATCGCCTGTCCACCATTGCCGACGCCGATCAAATTCTGGTGATGGAAGCCGGGCGCATCGTCGAACGTGGCCGTCACGCCGATCTGATCTTCGCCGACGGGCTGTATGCAGCAATGTGGGCGCTGCAACAGGCCGAGGAAGCGGGTCTGGCTATCGAGGGCTGAACCGCGGTCTAGCGCTCGTGCACATAATAGCCCGGTGCGTCATACAAGTATTGACCGCCCAGCCCGAGCGGTGGCGGATCGACCGGTTCGCCCGATTGCTCGTCCAGCCACTCCCCCCAGGCCGTCCACCACGAGCCTTCAAACATTTCGGCATGGCACAGCCATTCATCCGGTGCGTAAACTGCGCCGTCGATGGGACGGTCGAGCACACGGAAACGCCGGCGCTTGCCGCCCGGTTCAGAGATAATGCCCGCATTATGGCCGCCGCTCGTCAGCAAAAACCGGATCGGTGCGCCCGTCAGCATATGGATCTTGTGCACCGACCGCCAGGGCGCGACATGATCCCGTTCGGTGCCGACAACGAACATCGGCTGGCGCAGCGCCGTCAGGCTCACCGTCTGTCCTTCCAGCCGAAAGCGGCCTTCCGCCAGATCATCGTGCAGGAATAGCTGGCGCAGATACTGGCTGTGCATGGCATAAGGCATGCGCGTGCCATCGGCATTCCACGCCATCAGATCGTTCATCGGCGGACGCTCGCCCATCAGATAGGTGCCGAGGATGCGGGACCAGACGAGATCGTTGGAGCGCAGCATCTGGAAAGCGCCACCCATCTGGCCGCCATCCAGATAACCCCGACTCCACATCATGCTTTCCAGCAGCGCCAGCTGTGCGTCGTCGATGAACAGGCCTAGCTCGCCGGGTTCGGAAAATTCCGTCTGGGCGGCGAAAAATGTCAGACTGGCCAGGCGCGTGTCTCCATCCTGCGCCAGCGCCGCCGCCACAATGGCTAATAATGTGCCGCCGATACAATAGCCGACGCCATGCACCCGCTCGCTGCCGGTGATTTCGACGATCTTGTCCAGCGCCTCCATAGGCCCCATGCGGCAATAATCCGCCATATCCAGATCGCGATCGGCGCTGTCCGGATTGTGCCAGGAAAGGATGAACACCGTATAGCCCTGATCCGTCAGCCAGCGGACCAGGGAATTATGCGGCGACAGATCCAGGATATAATATTTCATGATCCACGCCGGCACGATCATGATCGGTTCTGGGCGAACCTTGTCGGTCGTGGGGGCATACTGGATCAGTTCGATCAGACGATTGCGGTAAACCACTTTTCCGGGTGTGATCGCCACTTTTTCGCCGACGGGAAAATCTTCCGCGCCAACGGGCGGCTCGCCGCGAAAATGCCGCTGCATATCTTCGAGCAAATGCGCCGCCCCGTCGAAAAGGCACATGCCGCCTGTATCTGCAATGCGTTTTTGCAACAGCGGGTTGGTGGCGATGAAATTGGTCGGTGCGAAAATATCAAGGAACTGGCGGACGGCGAACCGCATCACATCGCTGTGATGGCGGGTCATGCCCTGGATGCCGGTGGTCGCCGAGTCCCACCATTGCTGGTTGAGCAGAAACGCCTGGGAAATCATGTCGAACGGGTATTCCTGCCATGCCGGATCGCGAAAACGCCGGTCTTGCGGCAACGGCTCGATCGCCGGCTCGGCATCCGCATCCCCGAAACGCCGCAGCGCATAATCTCCCAGCCGCGCTGCCTTGCGCATGGCTTTTGCCGCCAGTTGCATTTGCTTGCCCGGCGCAACCGACAGATGCAGCGCCCAGTCGGTGAAGGATTGCAGAAAGGTTGCCGGCGACAGTGCAGACGTGGCCCGCGCGATGCTTGCCATGGCGAGCTTGTCATATGTTTCCGCCAGCCCGTCGAGCGGATCGAAGGTGCTGGCCGGTCGGGCCAACTGATTCTGGACAGGCTGACGCGCAATGGGCTGATGTTTCATGGCGGCCAATCTAGCGGATCAGTCACGGAATACAATTTCAGTATTTGCGGCCTGATCTGTGATTGGGCACAAATTCCTGCGTCCGGTTCGCCAGATCCTCGAGATTATGGTGCAATTGCTCCAGATTGAACGCGAGTCCATAGGTGCGCCAGGCGACATCGTCGGGCCAGTCGCGGCTGGCGCCGGTTTCACGAATGCATGTCATCGCTTTGGAATAGGCGGCCCGCGCTTCCACCGTCGGGCCCATATCCGGCGGCGGCTGGTGGCGGGCGATGGCGTCACCGGTTTCACGCAGATAATTGGCGATGGCGGTAACAGCGTCAGCCGCCCTTTGCGCCAGCGGTGTTCCGGGCGGATCGGGCAGGGGGCCGGCGAACGCCCGACCGATCATGGTGATATCGTTGCGTAATCGCCGCAACGTGCGGCAGATGGGCAGCGGGTCCGGTGCGGGGACCAGCAAGGCCCGACGCTCGCGCAGTGCCTCTTCGGCAACTTCCTCGGCCTCGGCGATGGTCTTGCGGATGCGATGATGCAGGCGCGTAACTGCGACATGATCGCCAGCCTGATTAATGCCTTCCTGCAGACGAACGAGCAATTTCGCCAGCAATTTCAGTGCATCTCCCGCCAGATCGGTCAATTCCGTCTGGGCGCGGGCTGGAAATAGGACAAGGGAAACCGCCATCGCCACCACGCTGCCGATGCCCACCTCGATCAACCGTTGCAGCGCCGCCAGAACCGGCCCGCTGGATTCCAGGCTGGGTGTCAACACCAGGATCACCGCGGTGATCGGCGCGATCCGCCAGGCCGGGTTGATGGCGGAAATCAATGCCAGCGGGGCAAGCGCGGCCACCAGCCCCATACCCAACGCCACCAGATCGCCGCGGGGCAGGAAGATGGTGATAAACACGGCCCATACCGCACCGCCGATCGTGCCGATAAGCCGATCGGCGCTGGCCTTCAACGATGCGCCGACGCTACTTTGCGTAACGATAATCGCCGTGATCACCGCCCACTGGCTTTGTTGCCGGTCCAATAAATGACAAAGTATGAAAGTAAGGAGGCTGGCCACAACAATACGGGCGGCCAGCCCGAACTGGCGGTGATGCTCCTGCCGCCAGTGGTTAAATTGCGCGAACAAGCCTGAAGTTTGCAGTTATATCCCCTGTAAAACACACGTGCGAAAGCGGGCGGCAGGCGAAAAATCGCCCGCCGCCCGTACCTTAACGCAACCGGATGATTTCTTCTATGCGTCCTTTGGCAGGGCAGCCAGAACGCGTGCGATGAAGTCGTGGAATTCCTGCATGAAGGTGCGCAGGAATTCCCGCGTGGATTCCACCGTGACGTCGCCATTCTCGTCGATCATGCCCGGCTTGAACTGGATATAGGCTTCCGGCGCGTTCATCTGCGGCGCGTTGCAGAAGCCGAGGACCGAGCGCAGGCTTTGTTGCGCGATGGCCGTGCCGATCGCACCCGGAGATGCACCGATCACCGCCGATGGCTTGTGGGTGAAGGAATTGGTTCCATACGGGCGGCTTGCCCAGTCGATGGCATTTTTCAGGCCACCGGGGATGGAGCGGTTATATTCGGGTGTCACGAACAGTACCGCATCGGATGCCTTGATCGCATCCTTGAAGGCGCGCGCGGCGGGCGGATAATCCTCGTCATAATCATAGCTGTAAAGCGGCAGATCCCGGAATGAAATTTCCGAGAAGGACAGGGACGGCGGCGCAAGTTTGATCAGCGCACCGGCGAGCTTGCGGTTGATCGACTCCTTCGCGAGGCTGCCGATCAGATAGCCAACCCTGTATTCCTTCATGGCCGGTCCTTCTGCTTCCGGGGGTCGGGGATGGACGGCGGGTCGCTGGCCGGGAAGCTCTCATCCAGCGCCTCGTCGAGCAATTCTTCCGTGTGAATCCGTTTCTTGCGATCCTCGACGGGCGTATCCCCGCCATTATCCGGCTTTTTGTCCGCTTGCGGGTCCGTCATGGTCGCTCCTCATCTCGTCCGGCCCCGGCGCCATAGGGGGCAAGCACATGAACCGCGCAGCAGGGGAACAGTTCCCCGGAAATGACGCGGGCGATCATTTTTCGCCCGCGCAGCAGGTACATCGCTATTTCGGCGCGGGCACCTTCACCACTTCGCTTTGCACCCTTTCGCCGGGGAAATTCTGGAACAGCGCGTCCGCCAGTTTCGGCAAGGTCACCGTGAGATTATCCGTGCGCGTGGTGGTTTCGGCCTTGCCCTCGAACACGGATACCTTGTCTTCGGCGCGAACGATCTGCATCCGCAGCCACGCCGGATAGACAGGATAGCTATAGACATCGGGCGTGTTCCAGAAGGGGTCGTAAAAGCCGCCCCAGCCCCAGCGGCTGCGGCCATACCAGCCGCCATAGCCCCATCCCATGCCTACCGAAACATTGCGCGTCGCCAGGCGCTCGCGTACCGGGCCGGTGCCATAATCAATCTCTGCCAGGAACTGTGCGTTTTCCGCCGAGCTTGCCGGCGTGAAACCGGCGGCCCGCAGCCGGTCGCTCACGACCTGTGCGTAAGTCTGGAACTCCAATGTGTTTTGCCGCGCCGGATCGGCGGAGACGACATGGAATGTCTGTCCCTGGATCGGCGGCAGGGCCTGATAATGTTCTACCCGCGCCTGAAACGGCGTTGCACACCCGGCCATCAGCAACAGCATCGCCGCCGCTGTGGCCGCCCGCACGCCTGCCTTGCGCCTGTTGGCTACGCCTGACATTTTCTGCACCTTCATGATTCCGGTTTTCCCTTCGATATTATCAGGGCGTTGGTGAACAACAGCTTTCAGTCTAGACGCTTAAGCCCCTTCTGTCATGAGGATAGTTCGGCTTCGCGCAGCCATTCCGGCACCACCACCGACACCGGTTCTCCGCCCACCGACAACGGTTTCCCGAGACTTTCGACGCGCAGATGCGCCATTTGCAGCCGGCCATGCCGCCGCCCGCGCAAACTGCCGATGATGCGATCATCCGCCATTACGGGTGCGTCTTCGGTTGCCTCCCCCATATCGAGCGGCAACAGCCGCCGGCGCAATTTGTCGCGATGGTGCATGCGGGCGACATTTTCCTGCCCCGTATAGCAGCCCTTGGTGAAACTGGTGCCGTTCAGTTCATGGCCATTGGTTTCCAGCCACATCAATTCGCCATCGCCGATCTCATCGGCTTCCGGAATCCCGAGCGCGAGCCGATGCCTGTGCCAGGCGTCGATATCCGCCGTCACTTCCTCGCTGCCCGCCCTCGCCAGCCAGCGGCTGCCGAGCGCCGCCAGTCTCGGGTCGCGCGCGTGGGGGCTTTCCTCCCCCCATCGGGCGTAAACGGCCAGCTCCGCCGCGGCCGCGATCTCGACCTTGCGGCGCAGCCGGAACATGGCCAGCCGGCGGATCAACGCATCCGCCCGGGATGCCGCCACGTCGATCCACACCTCCGCGCCATCGGTGAACAGGATGATCGGGAACAACGCCTTCCCCTGCGGCGTCAATATCCCGGCATAGAGCGGCGCGTCGGGCGTCAACCGGCTGATATCGTTGGTAAGCTGGCCCTGGAGAAATTCTTTGACGTCCGGCCCGGACATTTTAACGAGAGCGCGATCGGAGAGGTGGGCAATTGGCATGACAGTTGATAGATAAGGGAAATGAGCATCTTCTCAAGCCACGATCTGCTGCTGACCAATGGCCTTGTCTGGACTCCTGGTGGGCCGGTGGAGGCCGATGTTGCGGTATCCGGCGGGCGAATCGCCGCGCTGCTGCCGCGCGGCCAGGGGGATGCAGCCGAGCGGATCGATTGCAGCGGCCTCGATATTCTCCCCGGCCTGATCGACACCCAGGTGCATTTCCGCGAACCCGGCCTCGAACAGAAGGAAGATCTCGAATCCGGCTCCCGCGCGGCGGTGATGGGCGGGGTCACTTCGGTGTTCGAAATGCCCAACACCAAACCCCTGACCGATACCGCTGACTCCATCGCCGATAAATTATCGCGCGCCAAAGGCCGGATGTGGACGGACCACGCATTTTACGTCGGGGCGACCGCCGCCAATGCCGACCAGCTCGGTGAGCTGGAGATGCTGCCCGGCTGTTGCGGCGTCAAAATCTTCATGGGTGCGTCGACCGGCGATTTGCTGGTGGCCGATGACGCCACACTGGAACGCGTCTTGCGCCATGGCCGCCGCCGCGTCGCCATCCACGCCGAGGATGAAGCGCGGATGCAGGCACGGCGCGGCGAGCGCGTGGCGGGCGACCCATCCAGCCACCCTGTCTGGCGGGACGACACCAGCGCGCTGCTGGCGACGCAACGCGCCGTCCGCGCCGCACGGGCGACCGGGCGGCGAATCCATGTGCTGCATATAACGACGCCTGCCGAACTGGAATTTCTGAAAGACCATAAGGATATAGCATCGGCAGAAGTGACTCCGCAGCACCTGACGCTGCGGGCCGAGGGGGCCTATCCGGCGCTTGGAACGTTGGCGCAGATGAACCCGCCGATTCGTTCCGGCGCGCATGTCGATGGGTTGTGGCACTGGCTCGGCCAGGGCGTTCCCGACGTGCTCGGGTCCGATCATGCGCCGCATACAATAGAAGAAAAGGCCGCCTCTTACCCTGACAGTCCCTCCGGCATGCCCGGTGTGCAAACCATCGTGCCACTGATGCTCGATCATGTCGCCGCCGGGCGATTGACATTGCAGCGACTGATTGACCTGATGGCCAACGGTCCGGTGCGGCTGTTCGGCCTGGTCGGCAAGGGCCGAATCGCCGCCGGATATGACGCGGATTTCACCATCGTCGATCTGAAGCGGCGCTGGACGGTAACGGATGCATGGCTGCAAAGCCGCTGCGGCTGGTCTCCTTTCACGGGAAGAACGCTGACAGGCTGGCCCATGGGCACCATCGTGCGCGGCCGGTTGGCGATGTGGGATGGCACCCTCGCCGGCACCCCGCAGGGCGCGCCCTTGCGGTTTCAGGACACGCTTCGCGGCGGGCAATAAGGAAGGAAATTCATGACGGAAGTGCGGTTTGCAACGGAAGCCGGGGATGCGGCGGCGCTGGTGCTGTTCGTGGGCGCAAATGGCGTGTTGACGGCAGGCGCGAAGGCCGCCGATGCTGCCTCTGGCGGGCAGATTGGCCGCGCCATGAAAGCCGCGAACTTCGATGGCAAGGCTCGCAAGATCATCGAAATCCTCGCACCTGCGGGATTGCAGGCCGGGCGCGTCCTGCTGGTGGGCATTGGCGAAAGCTCCAAAGCCGACGCGCGCCTGTTCGAGGATCTTGGTGGCGAAGTAGCGGCGCGGTTACGAACGCTGGCGGCATCGGTCGCCGCCGATTTCACCGGCATCGCCGATCTGGCAATCTCCACCGACGTTGCCGCTGCGCATTTCGGCCATGGCGTCGAACTGCGTTCGTGGAATTTCGACCGCTACCGCACAAAGCAAAAGGATGAGCAGAAAGCGAAGCTGACACAGGTGACACTGGTCGGAGCACGCGCGACGCCGGAATCCGAACATCTGGGCAAGATCGCCGCTGGCATCGCCTTCACCAAGGAACTGGTGTCGGAACCGGCGAATGTCATTTATCCGGAAAGCTTCGTCGCCCGCGTGCGTGAAAAGGTCGAGCCGCTGGGCATCAAGGTCCGCGTGCTGGACGAAGCGGAAATGGCACAACTCGGCATGGGGGCGCTGCTCGGCGTCGCGCAGGGTTCCGCCCGTCCGCCGCGTATGCTGGTGTTGGAATGGAATGGCGCCGGCGGCGATACCGCGCCGGTGGCGCTGGTTGGCAAGGGCGTTACCTTCGACACCGGCGGTATTTCGATCAAGCCCGCCGCCGGGATGGAAGATATGAAGTGGGACATGGGCGGCGCAGGCCTGGTCGCAGGCGTGATGGTCGCGCTCGCCGGGCGCAAGGCGAAAACCCGCGTCGTCGGTGTTTGCGGCCTTGTCGAAAACATGCCCGATGGCAAGGCGCAGCGGCCTGGCGATGTCGTCCGATCCATGTCCGGCCAGACGGTCGAGGTCATCAACACCGACGCCGAGGGCCGGCTGGTGTTGTGTGACGCGCTGACCTTCGTGCAACGCGAATACAAACCGAAAGTGATTATCGATTTCGCGACGCTGACCGGCGCGATCATCGTCAGCCTCGCCCATGAGTATGCCGGACTGTTTACCAACAGCGACACACTGGCCGAACGGCTGATCGCCGCTGGTAATGCGGTGAACGACAAACTCTGGCGGCAGCCGCTGTCGGAAGTGGGCGGCCACTACGATCAGATGATCGACAGCCCGATTGCCGATATGAAAAATGTCGGCGAACGCTGGGGCGGCTCGATCACGGCGGCGCAATTCCTGCAACGCTTCATCGAAAACGACACCCCCTGGGCGCATGTCGATATTGCCGGCACGGTCTGGCGGCCCAAGGCCGGCCCGCTGCACGACAAGGGCGCGACCGGTTACGGCATCCGGCTGGTGGACCGGCTGATTGCCGACCATTACGAGGGCTGATCTGCTGGAAGTCGGCTTTTACCATTGCACCCGCCAGCCAGCCGCCCGCATCGCCGTGCGGCTGGCGGCCTTGGCCTACGGCAGCGGCCAGCGCCTGTTGATCGTCGGCGCGCCCGAACGGCTGGAGGCGCTGGACACTGCCCTGTGGGTAGATGATCCGGAAAGCTTCCTGCCGCACGCGCTGGCGGGCGGGGAGCATGACGCCGACCAGCCGATCCTGTTGTCGGAAACGCCAGATCCCGCCAACAATGCCCGGCTGCTGATGGTGCTGGAAACCGGCCTGCCAGCGGAATTCGACCGCTTCGACCGCGTGCTGAACCTGTTCGACGATGGCAGCGATGCGCATTTGCGCGCCCGGACAGACTGGAAGGCGATTGCTGATCGCGAGGGCGTGGAGCGGGTTTACTGGCAGCAATCGCCGCAGGGAAAATGGGAGCGGCAGGGATAAAATACGGCGCTGCGTCAGACGGTCGCCTTTGATACCCTTGCAATGCACCGCTCTCCGGGTCCAGTATAGACGCCGTTGCAGGGCCGCAAAGGACATTATCCGATGCCGGAACGGGTGGACAGCATCGAGTCGGGGCAAGTTGACAGGAGGCTGTCATGTTGGGCCTGACCGCGCTGGAGCTGGCGCGCATCCAGTTTGGCTTCACCATTTCCTTCCATATTATCTTTCCCGCCATTACCATCGGCCTCGCCAGCTATCTTGCGGTGCTGGAAGGGCTTTGGCTGTGGAAAAAACAGCCGGTTTACCGCGATCTTTATCAATATTGGCTGAAGATTTTCGCCGTCGCCTTTGCGATGGGTGTGGTGTCCGGGCTGGTGATGGCCTATCAATTCGGCACCAACTGGAGCTATTTTTCGGCGTTCGCCGGCTCTGTTACCGGCCCCTTGCTGACCTATGAAGTATTAACAGCCTTTTTCCTCGAGGCCGGTTTTCTGGGCGTGATGCTGTTCGGCTGGAACCGCGTTGGCCCGGGCCTGCATTTCCTCTCCACTATCATGGTGGCGCTGGGAACGCTGATTTCCGCCACCTGGATTCTTGCGTCCAACAGCTGGATGCATACCCCGCAAGGTTTTGAAATCGTGGATGGTGTCGTCATCCCGGTCGACTGGCTGGCGGTGATTTTCAACCCGTCCTTCCCCTCTCGCCTCGTGCATATGGCGATTGCCGCATTCCTCGCCACGGCGCTGTTCGTGGGTGCCGCCGGTGCGTGGCATTTGCTGCGCGGACGAAACAACGACCGCGTCCGCACCATGTTGTCAATGGCGATGTGGATGCTGATCCTCGTTACGCCGATCCAGGTGGCGGTCGGCGATCTGCACGGCCTTAACACGCTGAAATATCAGCCGGCGAAGATCGCCGCGATGGAAGGCCATTGGGAAAATGTTCCGGGCGAGGGCGTGCCGCTGATTCTGATCGGCTGGCCGGACATGGAAGCGGAGATGACGCGTTACCAGATCGCCATTCCCGAACTCGGCAGCCTGATCCTGACCCACAGCCGCACAGGGCAATTCCCCGGCCTGAAGGAATTTGCCCCCGAAGACCGGCCCAATTCCACCATTGTCTTCTGGACGTTTCGCATCATGGTCGGGCTTGGTGTGCTGATGCTGCTGCTCGGCATCTGGGCGCTGGCGCTGCGCCGTGGCGGCAGGATGTATCGCAACCGCGCCTTTCTGAATGCGACGGTGTGGATGGGACCGGCAGGCCTGGTGGCCATTCTCGCGGGCTGGTACACGACGGAAATCGGCCGGCAACCGTGGATCATCCAGGACATCATGCGGACCGCCGATGCGGTATCGCCGCACTCCACCCTGACGATGAGCGCGACGCTGATCGCCTTCATCGTCGCCTATTTCTTCATTTTCGGCATTGGCACCCGCTATATGCTGCGGCTGGTGGGCCGGAGCCCGACCCCCGACGATATGGGAAGCAAGGCCGAACCCGGTCAGGCGCATCGCCCGGCGCGACCGCTTTCTGCCGCACCGGACAGGGTTGGCACTAGCAGGGAGGACCGCGATGGGCGTTGATCTGCCGGTTGTCTGGGCGGTTATCATCGCCTTCGGGTTGATGATGTATGTCATCATGGACGGCTTCGACCTGGGGATTGGCATATTATTCCCTTTCGTGCCGGACCGCGCCGACCGCGATGTGATGGTCAATACCGTGGCCCCGGTGTGGGATGGCAATGAAACCTGGCTGGTGCTCGGCGGCGCCGGGCTGATGGCGGCCTTTCCGCTCGCCTATTCCGTCATTCTTACAGCGCTTTACCTGCCGCTGGCGGCCATGTTGATCGGGCTGATCCTGCGCGGCGTATCATTCGAGTTCCGCTTCAAGGCGGACGAAGCCCACAAGCCTTTCTGGGACAGGGCTTTCATGTGGGGCTCCTACGTCACCACCTTTTTTCAGGGCGTGGCGCTCGGCGCATTCCTCAATGGCTTTGCAACCGATGGCCGCACCTTTGTTGGCGGCCCGCTCGACTGGATCACGCCATTCAGCCTCTTCACCGGTCTTGGCCTGCTCGTCGCCTATGCGTTGCTCGGCGCCACCTGGCTCATCATCAAGACGGAGAAGGATTTGCGCCAGCGCATGATCTCTCTGGCGAAGCCGATAACGCTGGTGTTGCTGGCGGTAATCGGCGTCGTCAGCATCTGGACGCCGCTGGCGCACCCCGATGTAGCTGAACGCTGGTTTACCTTCCCCAATCTGCTGTTTTTCTCGCCGGTGCCGATCCTCGTTTTGCTGACGACAGCGGCAATCGTTCGGGCGCTGGGCCGTGATCCGCATGTCGCGCCTTTCATGCTGACGCTGTTCCTGCTGTTTCTCGGCTATACCGGGCTTGGCATCAGCATGTGGCCGAATATCATCCCGCCGGACATCAGCATCCGGGAAGCTGCCGGCCCGCCGCAAAGCCTCGGCTTCACATTGATCGGCGCGTTGCTGATTATCCCGATGATCCTCGGGTATACCGCCTGGTCCTATTATGTGTTCCGCGGCAAGGTGAAGGCGGGTGAAGGCTATCATTGATATGCATGCCCCGCCCGGCCCCCGCCCCGGCTCCAACGGCGCGCCCAAATCCTGGTGGCGGCGGATCGGCTGGCTGGTGCTGATCTGGTCGGCCAGCGTCGCGACGCTGGCGATTGTGGCCGGTATCCTGCGCCTGCTGATGAATGCGGCGGGACTGACCTCCTGAAGGTTCCCTTTCTGTTCTAAATCTATTACCAGATGGCCATGCAGGGCCACCGGCGGATTCTCCATGTGGATATGGATGCGTTTTTCGCCGCCATCGAACAGCGCGACGATCCGGCCCTGCGCGGGCAGCCCGTGGCGGTGGGCCGGGCGAATGCGCGTGGCGTGGTGGCTGCCGCCAGCTATGAAGCCCGGAAATTCGGCGTGCGGTCCGCGATGCCCTCGGCCACGGCGCTGCGTAAATGCCCGGAACTGATCTTCGTGCCGCCGCGTTTCGAGGTTTACCGCGCCGTATCCGGGCAAATCCGCGCGATCTTCCTGGAATATACGCCGCTGGTGGAGCCACTGTCGCTCGACGAGGCCTATCTGGACGTGACCGCCAATCTGCGCAGGCTGCCGTCGGCCACCGCCACCGCCCGCGAAATCCGCCAGCGTATCTTCGAGACGACCGGACTCACCGCGTCCGCCGGCATTTCCTATAACAAATTGCTGGCCAAGCTGGCGTCGGATCGCAACAAGCCGAACGGCCAATATGTGGTGACACCGGCGCATGGGCCGGAGTTTGTCACCGGTCTGGAAGTCGGTCGTTTCCATGGCATCGGCCCAAAGACCGCCGCCAAAATGCAGGCGATGGGTATTTTGACCGGCGCTGACCTGAAAGCGCTCAGCCTTGCGGAACTGCAGGCGCGCTTCGGCAAGGCCGGCGCATGGTATCATGCCATCGCGCGTGGGCAGGATGATCGCCCCGTCATGCCGGACCGTCCACGCAAATCGGCGGGTGCGGAAACCACCTTCGCCCATGATCTCATCGACCGCGCCGCGATCGAGGCAGCAGTGTGCGAGCAGGCCGATGCGGCGTGGCGGCGCTGCGACCGCCACGCCGCTTACGGACGCACGGTGACGGTGAAAATCCGCTTCAGCGATTTTCGCATTATCACCCGCAGCCGGACGCTGGGTGCGCCTGTCACCGACCGGGAAGCGTTGCGGCACATGGCGGTGGCGCTCGTCCATAGCATCTTTCCGCCACCTGCCGGCATCCGGCTGCTGGGCGTCAGCGTCTCGGGCTTCGATTCCCCGCGCGATTTCAGCCCGAAGCAGTTGCACCTGCAACTAAGATGAAGCGTACTATATCGCGCACATGCGGTTGACCCATCGCACCAGCAAGCCTATGGCCCCCTCCGCGACAGGTTCCCCGCACGGGGATGAAAACGGGAACGGGAGGAATACCCGGCTGCCCCTGCAACTGTGAGCGGCGAGTCACCGCGCCCGATGCCATTGGGATCCTTCCCGAGAAGGCGGCGCGTTTTGGCGATGACCCGCAAAGCCAGGAGACCTGCCTGTCGCGGTCGTCCTTCGCGCGGACAGGGTGTGCCGGGCGGACGGGGGTGAACCCGCGAGACGACAGGTGTGGACCGCGTGGGGCGCGAACGGTGAGCCGTTTCGCGCGCAGGCGGCCCTGTGTCATAGGGTGTAAGTTAATGAAAAAAGCTGTGTTTCTCTCTCTGCTGGCGGTGCCGGCGGCGCATACGGCGGCACATGCCGATCAGATCCCGCAGACGGTCATCGTTTCGACCCGCGCGATCACGCCGGCCATCGAATCGCCGGCGTCCATTACGGTACTGGACAAGGTGGCCATCGACCGCGCCCAGGATATCGGCATCGCCGACCTGCTGCTGCGCACACCCGGCGTTACCCTGTCGCGCACGGGGGGATATGGCTCGGCCACATCCCTGCGGATACGCGGCGCGGAAACGGACCATACGGTGGTCGTGATTGACGGCGTGCGGCTGAACGACCCGGCATCGACTGGCGGCGGCTATAATTTCGGCAATTTGCTGGTGGGCGATACGGCGCGCATCGAGGTGATGCGCGGACCGCAATCCATTTTATGGGGCAGCCAGGCGATTGGCGGCGTCGTCAATATCGTCAGCGCCGCCCCCGAAAAGGCGCTGGAAGGCAGTTTTGATATCGAAGGCGGTTCGCGCGAAACGATTAACGCGCGAGCCGCTCTTGGCGGCATTACCGGACCCGTAAGCTGGCGCGTCGGCGCCCAGTCCTTCACCACCATTGGTGTTTCCGCCCTGACGCCGGAGTTCGGCGGCGGCGAACGCGACGGTTACACCAACCGCAACGTCAACGGCCGGCTGGAAATCGCCCTGGCCGATGGCCTGTCGGCGGATTTTCGTGGCTATTATGCCCATACAGACGTCGATACCGACGGCTGGGCCGGTGATTCGGCGGAATATGCGATCAGCCGTGAATTCGTCGGCTATGCCGGGCTGAATCTGGTGCTGCTGGATGGCCGTTTCCGCAACCGTCTCGGCTATGGCTATACGGATATCAGCCGCGATCAACATGATCCCACCCGCGAGCGCACTACTACCTTCGATTCCACCGGAACGAACAAGCGGCTGGAATATCATGGCAGCTTCACCCTTGCCGAAGGCTGGAACCTGCTGTTTGGCGTGGAAAATGAACGCTCGCGCTTCCGCAGCGTCGCACCTTCCGCATCGCTGACGATTCCCCTGCCGGAACCGCAGCGCGGCAAGGCGGAGATCACCAGCTTCTACGGCCAGGCCAGCCTTCAACCCGTGGCCAATCTGACGCTGACCGGCGGCATCCGCCACGATGATCATAACCGGTTCGGCGGCAAGACGCTGTTCTCCGCCGGCGCGATCTGGGCCTTGCCCACCGGCACTGTGCTGCGCGCCAGCTACGGCGAGGGCTTCAAGGCCCCCAGCCTCTATCAGCTGTTCTCCGAATATGGGAATATGGGGCTTGCGCCCGAACAGGCCGAGGGCTGGGAAGCCGGCGTCGAACAGCGATTCGCGGATGGCAAGGTCCTGCTCGGTGCAACCTGGTTCGAACGGACAACGAAAGACCAGATCATCTACGCCAGCTGTATGCCCGGCACGACCGATCAGCTATGCACGCTGCCCGGCACGACGAGGCCGCGCTGGGGCTATTACGCCAATGCCGCGCGCACGAAAGCGCATGGCATCGAACTGTCCGGCACAGCGGAATTGCTGGACGGTCTGCTGATCGAAGGCAATTATACCTGGAACATGGCGGAAGATCGTTCACCCGGAGCCGATATTTTCGGCAACTGGCTGCAACGCCGCCCGCGCCATACCGCCAACGGCTCGATCAGCTACGCCTGGCCCTTCGGCCTGACCACGGGCGCGGCCATACGCCGGTCTGGCCCTAGCTATGAGGATGCGGCGAACAACCAGCGGCTGGATGGCTATACGCTGGTCGATCTGCGCGCCGAATATACGCTGGCGCCACAACTGCGGCTGTTCGCCCGCGCCGAAAATCTGTTCAACAAGGATTATATGACCGTTTACCGCTACGGCACCCTGGGCCGCAGCATTCATGCGGGTGTGCGAGGGCGCTTCTGATGCTGGTGCGCGCGGCGGACGGGCCGGCGATTGTCGCCTGCAACACGTGCCGCCGCGCGCGCGACACCGCCAGAAGCGGGGCGCAACTCGTCGCGGCCTTGCGCGCCGTGCAGGCTTCTGACCCACGTTATGCTGCTGTTACCGTTCAGGAAATGTCCTGCCTATTCGCCTGCGGGGATGCCTGCACACTGCATCTGCGCGCCCCTGGCAAGATCGGCTATGTGCTCGGGCGGTTTACCGCCGACGAGGATTCCGCCCGCGCCATCCTGGATTATGCCGTGCATTATGCCGCCAGCGCAGATGGCGAAGTGCCGTTTGCGCTATGGCCCGAAGGGGTGAAGGGCCATTTTCTCACGCGCATGCCGCCGCCGGGTTTTCTCGTCGCAGACTGAGGCCTCAGGGGTGGATTGGATGATGATCCTCGCACGGATCGAGTTCCGGCTGGATCGTCGAATGGAAGATGGCGAAGCGGTCGGCCAGCATGTCGCGGATACGGATGCGCACCGCCTCCCCCGTTCCCGGCGTCTCCAGTTCGACATGCACGCTGCAATTCACCTCGTTCGTTGCGGTCGCCCAGACATGCAGATCATGCACGCCGGCGACACCCGGTATCCCGGCGATGGCGCGGCGGATTTCCGGCAGGTTCAGCCCGCCCGGCACCCCTTCCAGCAGCACGTTCAGCGTTTGCCGCAACAAAATCCAGGTACGCGGCAATACCCATAAAGCAATGGCGACGGCCACCAGGGGATCGACGAAGGTCCAGCCGGTAAAGCGGATCACCAGCGCGCCGATAATCACGCCGACAGATCCAAGCATGTCGGCCCAGACTTCCAGATAAGCGGCCCTGATATTTAGGCTGTTGTCCTTCCCCGCCATCAATACCCGCATGGCGAGCAGATTGACGATCAGGCCGCCGACCGCCACCGCCAGCATGCCGAGGGACGCGACTTCTTCGGGATAGCGCAGGCGATGCACCGCCTCGATGAAGATGTAGATAGCGATGGCAAACAGCATCAGCGCATTGAACGCTGCCGCCAATATTTCTACCCGGCGATAGCCGAAGGTCCGCCGGTCGTCCGCCGGGCGCAAACCGATCCGCACCGCCATCAGCGCAATGACCAATGCCGCAACGTCCGTCAGCATATGGCCGGCGTCGGACAACAGCGCGAGGCTGTTGAACCAGAATGCCCCGACCACCTGGACGATCAGGAAACTGCCGGTCAGCGCCAGCGCAATCGCCAGCATCCGCGTATTGGCTCCGGCGGTATGATCATGATGGTGGTGATGACCACCGCTGTGCGATTCGTCGTGACTGGCCATAATCTGTTCTCCCGTCCAGCCTCGACATTCGCCCGGTTTGGGCTATGTCTTTAACGACGGGTAGCACACAAGGATGCGAACATGGTCGGAACAAAGTTGATGATGCTGGCGGTTGCCCTGCTGGTCGGCGTGGGAAGCCAGTTTTGCGTGAACTATGGCGATTGCCTGCCAACCGCTATCGTCGCCGGTTGATTTCCATCTCCGGCGGGCAGCTGCCCGCCGGAGATTATCGGACTAGTTCCGCTGTTGCCGGAAAAACGGTGGAATCGCCGTGGCGTCATCGGCGCTTCTTTCCTGTTCCGGCGTCTCGATCACCGGTTCCACTTTCGGCTTGCGGGAGAGTGCGATCATCCGCTCGAACAGCGTCAGCTTGCGCGGTTCCGGCTCGGGCTCGGGCACTGGCGCGGGGCGAACGCGCGCAACTGACGGTTCACCCAGCGGCAGTTCGCTGACATTGGGTTTCGCAAGGACCGGAGCCGGTGCGGGTTCCGCTGCCGGCGTATCCAGATCGAAAACCTCCTCTTCCTCCGGTTCAACAGCTTCGACCGGCGCGGGAGCCACTGCTTCCGGCGGGCTGACAACGACCGGCGCGGGTTCCATGGGTACTGCCGCGGGGGAGGGAGCCGGAGCGGCGGCGGGCGCTGCCGCCGGGCTGCTCATGCGGGAGCCGAAGATGCCGCCGGCCGTTGTTCCGGGACGTGCGGCGCTGCTGCTGGAGGTCATGCCGGGCAGCGCGCTTTGTGAGGATTCGATGCCGGTCGCCACGACCGACACGCGCATGCGCCCGTCGAGATCGTTGGAGAAGGCGGAGCCGACGATGATGTTGGCTTCGGGGTCCACCATTTCGCGGATATGCTGGGCGGCTTCTTCCACTTCCATCAGGCCGAGGTCTTCGCCGCCGGTGATGTTGATGATGACCGCTTTCGCACCGCGCAGCGACACTTCATCTAGCAGCGGGTTGGAGATAGCCTTTTCGGCGGCTTCGATGGCCCGGCGCTCGCCCTCGGCCTCGCCGGTGCCCATCATCGCCTTGCCCATCTCGCTCATCACCGTGCGAACGTCGGCGAAATCGAGATTAATCAGGCCTGGCAGCACCATCAGGTCGGTGATGCCACGCACGCCATGGTTCAGCACCTGGTCGGCCATGGCAAACGCCTGTTTGAACGTCGTTTGCTGATTGGCGATCAGGAACAGATTCTGGTTGGGGATGATCAGCAGGGTATCGACATGGCGTTGCAGTTCGGCAATGCCATCCTCGGCAGCGCGCATCCGCTTCAGCCCTTCAAAGGCGAACGGTTTGGTGACGACACCCACGGTCAGCACGCCGCGTTCGCGCGCCGCACGGGCGACGACTGGCGCCGCACCCGTGCCCGTGCCCCCGCCCATGCCTGCTGTGATGAAGCACATATGGATGCCTTCGAGCAGTTGGTCGATCTCGCCAATGGCTTCCTCGGCAGCGGCAGCGCCGATTTCCGGGCGCGCACCGGCGCCCAGACCCTGCGTAATTTTCAGGCCAAGCTGGATGCGTGTTTCGGCAGGCGATGCGGCCAGCGCCTGGGCGTCCGTGTTGGCGACGGCAAAGTCGACGCCGGACAGACCATCGGCGATCATATTGGCGACGGCGTTGCCGCCGGCTCCGCCAACACCGATGACGGAAATGCGGGGTTTGAGTTCAACGAGGCTCGGTTTGACGAAATCGAATGACATGGCGGCTTCCTCCGGGATCAGATCTGGCGACGTAACTGCTGGAACAGGCGGGCAAAAGCGGATTTGGGTTCATTGCCGGCACGGGCTCCGCTAACGGCCCGTAACGGCATGCGGGAAAGATCGAGGCGCACGCTGCTGCCGACCAGAATCAGGCCGGCGAGGCTGGCGAACGCCGCCCCGCCTTGCGCTTCGGGGAGGCCGACAAGACCACGCGGCCGGCCAATACGCACATTACGCGACAATACTCCTTGCGCAAAATCGGCGATGCCGGGCAACTCCGCGCCCCCGCCGGTCAACACCACCTGGCGTCCGGCGGCACCGTGGAAGCCGAATTCCCGCAAGGCATCAGAGATTTCCGCGAACAGCATATCCAGCCGCGTGCGGATGACCATGATCAGTTCCGAGCGCGGAATGCGGCGCGGTTCCTGTCCGTCATCCGGGTCCAGCGGCGGCACCTCGATCATTTCATGATTGTCCCGGGGCACGGCGGTGGCCGCGCCATGCAGGGTTTTCAGACGCTCGGCCGCAGCGCGTTGCGTCGCGAAATTGGCGGCGATGTCGGCGGTGATGTCAGCAGCCCCCATCTGGATGGCGACAAGCCCGGCCAGCATGCCGCCGCCATGCACAGATACGGTCGTAATCCCTGCTCCAAGCTCGACGACGGCGACGCCCAGTTCGCGTTCCTCGTCGTTCAGCACGGCAGTCGATGCGGCGACGCCCGATGCGACGATGGATTCGACGTTCAGATGGGCGTTGCGCACCACCAGATCGAGGTTGCGGCACGGCGGCCGCGCCGCCGTCACCACATGGATATCCACCTGCAACCGCTCGGCATGGAAGCCGCGCGGATTGATCACCCCATCCAGGCCATCGATGGTGTAAAGCGTTGGCTCGGCATGCAGCGTCTCTCGGCCCTGCTTGCCAAAACGATCGTCAATGCGCTGCCGCCCGGCGGTCAGCAACGACACCATATCGTCGTTGGACACGCGGTGGCCGGCGATGTCCATCTCTACCGACATCACATCGCTGTCCAGCCCGCCCGCCGACAGGTTCACCAGCACCGATTCAATCTGCACGCCGGCGGCTTTTTCCGCCTGCATCATCGCCGTGCGGATCGCCTGTTCGGTCAGCGCCATATCGGCCACCAGCCCGCGTCGCAGGCCGGTGCAGGCGCGGACGCCCGAACCGATGACGCGCGGGGGATTTTCGCCATCGGTAATGGCGATCAGCGCCGCGACTTTCGACGAGCCGACATCCAGCGCCGCCAGCACCCGGTCTGCCCGCGGGCGCATGAATTGCGAGGGAAGCATTGCCGCCACCATCAGATCGCCACCTCTGCCGCCGGACGCCGCGCACCATTGGCCATGGCCGGGGTACTGGCGGATGCCTCGCCGGATTGCGGCAGGGGAAGCGGTTTCACCTTCGCGCCTGCCTCATCTGTCACGCGCACCACCATCTTGTCCGGTATCCGCAAGTCGAAGCGCAGGAATCCCCGTCCAAGCAAAGGCGTCTGACGATCGAGGGCGGCAAACTCCCGCAAGGCCTCCGCCGCCGCCTTGCCTTCCGGCAGGGACAGTGTTTCACCGCTGGTCATTTGCAGATCCCAGCGGCGCTCGCCGATCCAGATCGCCGCCTCCATCCGCTCGGCAATCTGCGGTTCGTTCACCAGCAATTTCAAGATAGTGGCGGCCTCGCGATTGGCGGTCGCCCCGACGATCAGCGGCAAATTGGCAAAATCCTCCAGCCGGTCCGATGGCAAGGAATCGCCATGCCGGTCAATCAACAGCAATTTACCCTGATTTTGCCAAACGGCAGCAGGTTTTCGCTCGATAATGGTTATTTCGAGACGATCCGGCCAGCGGCGGGCGATGCTGACGTCATGCACCCACGGCAGTTCGCGCAACCGTTCCTGCATCGCGGGCAAATCGAGCAGCAGCATCGAGTCCGATCCGCCGGACAATACCTCGCGGTAGATGGACAGTTTCGGCTGGTTGACCGTGCCTGTTATTGCCACCTGGCGCACGACGAAACCGGCGCGCGACGCCGCCGTCGCCAACGCCATGGTCGTCCTTTCCGGCACCCGCGCCACCAATGCCCAGACACCGGCCGCAACCACCGCCAGCCCGGCAAAGCCGCCGATCAGCAATTTCCAGACGGTTTTCGGCGCAAGCGGCACCTTTACCGGCTTTGGAGCCGGCCGGACCGCCGATTGCGGAATCTGTTTTTTGGGGCGCCGGCTCATGGTCCCGCCGCCCGTTCCAGCAGCAGGCCCACCAACCCGGGGTAACTGATACCCTGCACCTGCGCCTGTTCGGGCACCAGCGACAGGGGCGTCATGCCCGGCTGCGTATTTACTTCCAGCAGATACAGCCCATCGACGCCTTCCGCCGGATTCCAGCGGAAATCGGCACGCGATACGCCCCGGCAGCCCAGTGCCTTGTGCGCCTCCACCGACGCCCGCATCGCCGCCGCCGCGATGTCGGCCGGAATCTCCGCCGGGCAAATATGGGTGGTCAGGCCGTCGGTATATTTGGAGTCATAATCGTAAAAGCCGGATGCCGGTTTCAACTCGGTTACGGCGAGCGCGCGCGGCGTGCCGTCCGCATCTTCCAGCACCGAGACGGTCAGTTCAAGGCCGGCGATGAATGGCTCGGCCAGAAGGGATGCGAACTCCTGCCACGGCCCTTTGGCATCGCGGGCGATCGGCTGGCCATAATTGCCATCGGTGGTAACGATGGCAACACCAACGGAAGAACCCTCATTCACCGGCTTCAGTACATAGGGGCGCGGAATGGGATCACCGGCGAACAGGCTTTCGCTGGTCACCACTTCTCCGCCCGGCATGCGGATTCCGGCAGGGGCCAACAGCCGCTTGGTCAATTGCTTGTCGATGGCGATGGCTGATGCGGTAACGCCCGAATGGGTATAGCGCAGGCCCAGCAGGTCCATCAGCCCCTGAACGCCGCCATCTTCTCCGGGTGTGCCATGCAGCGCGTTGAACACCACATCGGGCCTGGTCGCCAGCAACCGCTCGCCAAGCGTCGCACCCTCGCCGGGGCTTTTGCCCATGTCGAGCGCCGTTACTTCATGCCCCAGCGCCCGGCAGGCATCCGCCACGCCCGCACCCGACACCAGGCTCACTTCACGTTCCGAGGACCAGCCGCCCATCAACACCGTCACCCGCATCAGGCTGGCTCCCCCAAGCGCTCGATTTCCCACTGCAATTCGACGCCCGACTGGGCCTTTACCCGCCGCCGCACTTCCTCGCCCAGCGCCTCGATATCAGCGGCCGTCGCCGTACCGGTGTTGATCAGGAAATTCGTATGTTTTTCCGATACCTGCGCACCACCCAGCATCAACCCCCGGCAACCGGCGGCATCCACCAGTTCCCAGGCCTTTTGCCCCGGCGGGTTGCGGAACGTGGAACCGCCCGTGCGGGACCGCAATGGTTGTGACGCCTCGCGTTCGGCGGCAATCGCATCCATACGGGCGGCGATGGCGTCCCGATTCCCGGCGCTGCCTTTCAGCAGTGCCTCCACCACAATATGTCCGTCGGGCAGCGCTGAATGGCGATAGGCATAGGCGAACCGCTCTGCCGGCCAGACTTCCACTGCACCGCTGCGCGTTACCACCGTCGCCTCGACCAATATGTCGCTGACGTCGCGCCCATAGGCCCCGGCGTTCATCCGCACCGCGCCGCCGATGCTGCCCGGGATGCCGCGCAGAAACTCCATTCCCGCAATGCCGGCGTCACGCGCCGCGCTGGCGACGGTAATCCCCATCGCCGCCGCCCCGGCCCGCACCTGCAAGCCATCCACTGAAACCGCTGCGAAGCTTTTGGGCAAACGCACCGTCACGCCCGGGACACCGCCATCCCGCACGATCAGATTCGATCCAACGCCCACCGCCAGCACCGGTACATCAGCCGGCAAATCGCGTAAAAACGCTGCCAGATCGGCAACATCCGCCGGACGGAACAGCCATTCCGCCCGGCCGCCGCAGCGAAACCAGATGAAATCCGAAAGCCGCACATCGCGTTCCAGCGTGCCCCGCGGCGTCAGTTCAGGCAGGGCGGTGGCAAGCTTCATCCCAGTCGCTCCACCGCCGACGCCAGATTGGCCGCCCAGCGGGTAATGTCACCCGCACCAAGGCACACCACTATATCGCCAGCGCCCAAAAGCGGCTTCAGCAGGGGCGCAAGATCGCCCTCCCCTTCCACCGTCAGCACCTGGCGATGGCCGGAGCGCCGCAACGCATCCGCCAGCGCCTGATGCGTCACGCCCGCAATCGGCGCTTCACCAGCAGCATATACGGGCGCGACAACGACGACATCGGCATCGTTGAACGCTGGCCGCCATTCATCGAACAGGTCGCGCAGGCGCGTGTACCGGTGCGGTTGCACGATCGCGATGACCCGCGCCTTCGCACCCTCCCGCGCCGCCGCCAGCACGGCGCGCACTTCCACCGGATGGTGTCCATAATCATCGATCACTGTAACGGGATCGCCGCCGTCCGGCAGATGAATCTCGCCTACCCGGCTGAACCGCCGTTTCACACCCGAAAATCGCGCAAAGCCTTCACGAATTTCCTCATCCGACAGGCCAAGCTGATCGGCGAGCGCGATCGCCGACAGCGCATTCAGCACATTATGTCGCCCTGGCATCGGCAACAGCAGATCATTGATCCGCCGTTCTTCCCCGCCGGCGCGCAAGGTTACATCGAAGCGATTGCCGCCCGGCACCGGCTCCACCCGGTCTCCCCGCACATCGGCCTGACCGGCGAAACCATAGGTAACGATCCGCCGGTCGGCCACCCGCGGCAGCATCGCCTGCACCTCGGGGTGATCGAGGCAAAGGATCGCCGCACCATAGAAGGGCACTTTCTGGATGAAGGCGCGAAAGGCGTCCCGCACCGCATCGAAATCGCCGTAATGATCGAGATGTTCGGGATCGATATTGGTGACGATGGCAAAGGTCGGCGGCAGGCGGAGGAAACTGCCGTCGCTCTCGTCCGCCTCCACCACCATCCATTGCCCGGCGCCAGGCCGGGCGTTCGAGCCATAGCTGTTGATGATGCCGCCGTTGATCACCGTCGGGTCCAGCCCGCCCGCGTCGAGCAGCGCGGCCACCATCGAGGTCGTCGTCGTCTTGCCGTGGGTTCCGGCGACGCAGATCGTCGATTTCAGCCGCATCAGTTCTGCCAGCATCTCGGCACGGCGCACCACCGGAATCCGCCGTTCCAGCGCGGCATCCACTTCCGGGTTTCCGGCCTTGATGGCGGTTGAAATCACCACCACCGCCGCATCGCCGAGATTTTCGGCATCATGGCCGATGGAAATATGGATGCCCTTGTTGCGCAGGCCCTGCACCACGGCGCTTTCCGCAATGTCACTTCCCTGCACGCGAAAGCCGAGATTCGCCATCACTTCCGCGATGCCGGACATGCCGATGCCACCAATGCCGACAAAATGGATCGGCCCGATTTCCCGGGTGAAGCCGCCAGCGAAGGCGCGAATGGAGGCAGGGTTCAATGTCGTCATAGTGCGTTCCGCACTTCCTTTTCCACAAGATCAGCGAGCCGCGCCGCCGCATCCGGATGACCGAGGTTACGAGCGGCATCCGCCGCCGCCGTCAGCGCTTCCGGCGATTCCAGAAAGCCGGTAATCATGCCGCGCAATTTCGCCGGGTTGGCTTCCGCTTCCAGTAGCAGCGCACCCGCGCCAGCCTCCACGAAAGCCCGCGCATTGGCGGCCTGATGGTCATCCGCCGCCGCCGCATAAGGGATCAGCAGCGCCGGCCGTCCCATAGCAGTCAATTCGGCCATCGTCGAGGCTCCGGCGCGCGCAATTACCAGATGCGCCGCCGCCAGCCGCTGCGGTAAATCCGCCATATAGGGCAAACATTCGGCGGTGACATCGGCGGCGCGATAGGCTTCGACGACTGCCGACAAATCTTCCTCCCGGCATTGCTGCACAACGGCCAGCCGGGCCCGCTGGTCTGCCGGGAGGCCGGCAATGGCTGCGGGCACCAGTTGCGAAAGAATCCGCGCGCCCTGGCTGCCACCCACAACCAGCAGCCGCAGCTTTTCACCATTGGCCGGCGCTGCAAAGCCGGCGTCGCGCGCCGCCAGAATCGCTTCCCGCACCGGGTTGCCGACCATATGCGTTTTATTCTGAAGATCGGGATCAAGTCCCTGCGTATCCGCATAGCTCAGCGCAATGGCGCTGACCCGGCCCTGCAAGCGGCGATTGACCCGGCCCAGCACAGCATTTTGTTCATGCAGCACGACCGCCAGCCGCAAGGACATTCCCGCGAGCATGCCTGGCAAGGACGGATAGCCGCCAAAACCCACCACGGCTTCCGCGCCTGCCTCTTTGGCGATGCGGCGGCCTTCCGCCCTTCCCCGGCGGATCGTCCACAGGGCTTTCGCCCAGGCAACCGGATTCATCCCGCGCGCTGTCGCCGATGGCAGCACATGGCGTTCCACCCGCTCGAACAGGCCCGGAAAACGCAAACCCCGTTCGTCTGTCAGCAGCGCCACCCGATGCCCGCGCCGCAGCAATTCTTCGGAAAGCGCATGCGCCGGCACCATATGCCCGCCCGTGCCGCCAGCCGCGATCAGGATGGACAGGCTCATACCGCCACCGCCTCCGGCCGCAGGTAGGGGGAGGATTTCAGGTGACGGTTACGACGGGTCAGCGCCAGTAACAGCCCCATCGCCACCGCCATCGCGAGGAAGCTGGAGCCGCCATGACTGATAAAAGGAAGCGTCATTCCCTTTGATGGCGCGAGCGCCACATTTACCGCCATATTGATCAGCGCCTGGCCCCCGAACATGCTGACGAGTCCGGCTGCCGCCATCATCGTGAAAGGGTCTGTCTCGTCCAGTAATTGTAGCAGAGCCCGAATTATAATCGCAAGATATAGCAAGGCGAGCGCAAAACACGCGATTGCCCCAAACTCCTCGCCAATCACCGCAAAAATATAATCGGTATGCGGTTCGGGCAGGCGGAATTTCGCGACGCCCTCGCCCGGCCCGGTGCCGTAAAGCCCGCCCGAGCGGAAGCAATCAAGCGCCCGGTCCACCTGATAGGTATCGCCTTCGCCGTGCAAAAATCCGTCGATGCGGTTACGAATATGCGGCTCGAACTGATAGGCAATCGCCAGCCCCGCCACCGCACCGGCAATTGCTATTCCCACCACCGCCAGCGACAGCCCGGCAAGCGCCGCCTGCACCAGCCATACGGCAGAAATCAAAACCGCCTGGCCGAAATCCGGCTGGATCACCAGCAGTCCCACTACCGCCGCCAGCGCCACCGCGCCGACCAGCAGCACCGGCAGGCTGCGATCCTGAAAGCGCATCGCGAACAGCCAGGCGGTACCGATGATAAAAAACGGCTTCACAAATTCCACCGGCTGCAACTGGAACCCGCCGAGCGACAGCCAGCGCACCGACCCATTCTTCTCCATGCCGATAAACGGCACCAGCGCGAGCAGCAGCAGCGTCACCACCAGTCCGCCCAGCGCAAAACGCCGCGCCGTGTCCTTCGTCATCATGGAGACGGCCAGTAATATCGGTACGCCGACCGCCGCCCAGATCAACTGCCGTTGCAGGAAGTAAAGCGCCGGAATCTGGAAGCTGCTGTCCGATAACCGGCGCGCCGCCGCCGGCGATGCGGCCGCCACTGCGATAATGCCGAAACCGATCAGCACCAGCAGCAACACCAGCAAGGGCCGGTCGATGGTCCAGAACCAGCGGGCGACCGCGGAACGGTCGGCACGGCCCACGGGCATCAGACGCTTCATGGCGCAAGCTCCTCTACCGCCGCAACGAACGCATCGCCGCGCGCCTCGAAATCCTTGAACTGGTCGAAACTGGCGCAAGCCGGGGACAGCAACACCGTATCGCCAGGCTCCGCGGCGGCGGCCGCATCACGCACGGCTTCCGCCAGCGTCTGGCTGGACGTTACCGGCACATGCGGTTGCAGGATGGCGGCGAACAGGGGTGCGGCTTCGCCAATCACATAAGCGGCCTTCACCTGGCTGATATAGGGCAGGCAGGCGTCGAGTTCGGCAGTTTTGGCCTTGCCGCCGAGAATCCAGTGTAACCGGTCGAACGCCTGCAACGCTGGCGCGACGCTGGTGGGATTGGTGGCCTTGCTGTCATTCACATAGCGCACACCGCGCTTTTCGGTGACGATCTGCATGCGGTGCCCAAGTCCCGGAAATGTCTGCAAACCGGCTTCGATGGCGGCATCATCCAGACCCAGCGCCCGCACCGCCGCCATCGCACAGGCGACATTCTGGGCATTGTGTGGCCCTTGCAGCGCTGGCCAGCGCGCCTGATCCGAACGCTTGATATCCGCCGCCGACACCGAGACCAGTCGCACGCCATCGGGCAGATTTTCCGCCGCCGCGCGCGTCCAGTCGTCATCAGTGGCGATTACTGCCACGGCCCCCGCCGGCTGCATTGCAAACAGCCTCGCCTTGGACGCGGCATAGCCAGCCATGCCGTCATAACGGTCGAGATGGTCGGGCGTCAGATTAAGATACACCGCAACGTCACAAGCCAGATCCCAGGACAGATCGATCTGATAGGACGACAGTTCCAGCACATATACGCCGCCCTCGGGGAGCGCTTCCTGATCGAGGATGGGCAGGCCGATATTGCCACCCGCCCGTGCGGGCACGCCCGCCGCCGCCAACAGATGGTGGATCAGTGCCGTTGTCGTCGATTTGCCGTTGGTGCCGGTAATCCCCACCACGCGATGCGGCGGCAGGGACGCGCGGGCCATCTGGAACAGTTCGATATCGCCGAGGATCCTGATGCCCGCCGCCCGCGCCCGCGCCGCCAGCGGATGGCGGTTCAGCGGCACGCCGGGCGAAACCAGCAGCCCATCCAGACCGCTGAGATCGTAATTCTCCAGATCCTCCAGCCGTGCATCCGGCACAAGCTTTTGCGCCGCCGCCCGCGCCGGTTCGGCATCATCCCAGGCGACCACCCGGGCGCCCGCCGCCGTCAAATAGTGCAACAGCGACAGCCCCGTCCGTGCGAGGCCGTAAACCGCGAATTTCTTGCCGGAAAGGGCGGGCGCGGCCAGCATCAGCGCAGCTTCAATGTGGCCAGGCCGGCCAGGGCCAGCACCAGCGAAATGATCCAGAATCGCACGACCACTGTGGATTCCGGCCAGCCAAGCTGCTCGAAATGATGATGCAGCGGAGCCATTTTGAACACGCGCTTGCCGGTCATCTTGAAGCTGGCCACCTGTACGATCACGGAAACGGCTTCCAGCACGAACAGCCCGCCGACAATAATCAGCACCAGTTCGTGATTGGTGATCACGGCGATTGTGCCAATCGCGCCACCCAGCGCCAGGCTGCCGGTATCGCCCATGAACACCGCCGCCGGCGGCGCGTTGAACCATAAAAACCCGAGACACGCGCCGATCAGCGCACCGACGAACACCACCAGTTCCCCCGAACCCGGCACGAAATGCACGCCCAGATATTCAGCGAACACCGCGTTGCCGACCAGATAGGCGATAACGCCAAAGGTGATCGCGGCGATGATGACCGGCATCGTCGCCAGGCCGTCCAGCCCGTCGGTCAGATTGACGGAATTACCGGCGGCAACGATCACAAACGCGCCGAACAGCAGATACATCCAGCCGAGATCGATGCCGGCATCTTTCAGGAACGGCACATAAAGCATGGTGCCCGTGAAGATCGACACATAGGCAACGGCGATTCCGGCAATGCCAAATTCCATCAACAGCCGCATCCGCCCGGAAACGCCGGCGGTGGTGCGCCGCGTCACCTTGTTATAATCATCCATGAAGCCGATTGCGCCAAAACCCAGCGTGACGAACAGCGCCGCCCAGACGAACGGCTTGTCCCACTCCATCCACAAAAATGTGGCGACGGTCATCGAAATCAGGATCAGCAACCCGCCCATCGTCGGCGTGCCTTTTTTGGTCAGCAGATGGCTTTGCGGACCGTCTTCGCGAATAGGCTGGCCTTTCCCCTGGTTCAGGCGCAGCCAGTCGATGAAGCGCGGACCCAGCACCAGGCCCAGCAGCAGCGCCGTCAGCAAGGCAGCACCCGCGCGGAACGTCAGGTAACGGATGACATTGAATCCGCCCGGAAAGCCAAACCATTCAGCGATATGGTAAATCATGCGCGGTCCGCCTGCAGCGCCGTCACCACGCGGCTCAATCCCACACCATTCGATCCTTTTACCAATAATGTATCGCCAGGCCGCAACAGCGCCTGCGCCCAGCGTGTGGCGGCCTCCGCATCGGGCAGCATGGCCGCGCCATCAACTTTCAGCGCCGCCATCTGCGGGCCAACCAGCGCCAGTTCGGCGATGCCGGCTTCGGCCACCGCCGCCGCCATCCCCGCGTGCAGCACATGGCTTTCCGGCCCGAGTTCGCGCATTTCACCCAGGATCGCCAGCCGCCGCCCCGATTGCTGGCCCAATACGGCCAGCGCCGCCGCCATGGACACCGGATTGGCATTATAGCTTTCATCGATCACTGTCGCTGTGCCGCCGTCTACCGGCACGGTTATTCTTGCCCCCCGGCCGGTGAGCCCCTTCAGTTCCGCCAAGGCGAGCCCCGCTTCGGCAATGTCGCCGCCCGCCGCCTTTACCGTGGCTAACACGCCAAGCGCGTTCGACACCCAGTGCCGCCCGGCCATGCCGATGGTCAGATGCAATATCTCGCCCGCGACATCCGCAATCAGCGCCGTGCCACCCGGGTTGAACAGCGCGGAAATGCAGCGCACATCCGCGCCCGTTCCCCAACCGAACGACAGGGATTTCAGTTCGAGTTCCTCGGCGCGGGTCTTCAGCAACGCCGCATGGGGATTATCGATGGGCCAGACGGCGGTTCCGCCGCGCTCGACGCCCTCGAAAATCTCGGATTTGGCGGCGGCGATGGCCTCCTCGCTGCCGAGATATTCGATATGCGCATTGGCGACCCAGGTGACGAGCGCCACATGCGGGCGAACCATCCGCGTCAGCGCCGCGATCTCGCCGCTATGATTCATACCCATTTCGAAGACGCCATAGCGGCTGTCCGCCGGCATCCGGGCCAGAGACAGCGGCACGCCCGTATGATTATTGTAGCTTTTGACCGACCAGTGGGTGTTGTCGGGAGCCATGCGCTGAAAGGCGCGGCGCAGGGCTTCCTTCGTGCCGGTCTTGCCGACGCTGCCGGTCACGCCGATGATCGTGGCGCCTTTGGCCCGCGCCCGCGCCGCCACGCCCAGCGCCTGCAGGCCACGAAAACTGTCCGCCACCCGGACATGCGGGCCATCCACCGGCCGTTCGACCAGGCATCCCGCCGCACCCCGCTGTTGCGCAGTTTCGACAAAATCATGGCCATCGGCGGCGTCGCCGCGCATCGCGACAAACAATTCGCCGCCGATCACCTCGCGGCTGTCGAACGTTACGCCATCGACGTTGAAATCCGCCGAGGCCGTGCCGCCGGTGGCATTCGCTATTTCCCGTGCCGTCCAAAGGGGAGTCATCATACCGCCTGTTCCCGCGCCACCTGCACATCATCGAACGGGTGCACGTCCTGGCCAATGATCTGGCCCTGTTCATGCCCCTTTCCGGCCAGCAAAACCGTGTCGCCGGCCTTCGCCATCGCCAGCGCCTGCCCGATGGCGGCGCGGCGATCGGCGACCTCGATAGCGCCCGGTGCTGAACCCAGGATTTCCGCGCGGATGGCCGCGGCATCCTCGCCCCGAGGATTGTCGTCGGTGACGATGGCGATATCCGCATCGCGCACGGCGATAGCGCCCATTTCCGGGCGTTTGCCGCGATCCCGATCCCCGCCGCAGCCAAACACCAGGATCAGCCGGGCGGATGTATGCGGACGCAACGCGTCAATCGCCGATTCCAGACCATCGGGTGTGTGGGCGTAATCGACATAGACGGACGCGCCCGTCTTCGTCACCACGGCGCGCTCCAGCCGCCCGCGTACGCCTTGCACCCGCTCCAGCGCGCGCAATGTTGCCGCCGGCGAAAGCCCGGTCGCCATGGCGAGACCGGCGGCGACCAGCGCATTGGCCGCCTGATAGCCGCCGATCAGCGGCAGTTCGATCTCCATCTCGCCAAAGGCGATATCATCCAGCAACAGGTGCAGTATCTGGCCGCTGGCGGTAGGGGTCCGGGCCAGCAAGCGGACGGTATCGCCATCCGGCCCGACACTGAACAGCCGCAGACCCCGTGCTTCCGCCACCGCCAGCATCCGGTCTGCATATTCGGCCCCTGGCGCCGCATGATCCCGCCAGACGACCGCCGTGCCGTCGGCGTCGAGCACCTCGGAAAACAGCCGCAATTTGGCGCGGAAATAGGATTCCATATCGTTATGATAGTCGAGATGGTCGCGGCTCAGATTGGTGAAACCGGCGGCACGGACCGGCAAGCCCTCGGTGCGATATTGCGCGAGGCCATGGCTCGACGCCTCGAACGCCAGATGGCTCACCCCTTCACGTTGCAGGCCGGCGACGCTGGACAGAAAGGTGACGATATCGGGCGTCGTCATGCCGCTGGCGTCAACGATCTCGCCTTCGCGGCCCGTGGTGATGCCGAGCGTTCCCATGCTGGCGGCGCTGAAACCGGCGCGCTGCCACAATTGCCGCAAAATCTCCGTGGTGGAAGTTTTGCCGTTGGTTCCCGTCACTGCCACGCATGTATCAGGAAAAGGCGCGAAAAACCCGGCCGCCAGCACCGCGAAGGTCCGGCGCGGTTCTGAGGACGCGACATGCAGCGCGCCTTCCACCACTGCTTCCGGACGGGCGACCACGGCGACAGCACCGCGCGCGATCGCCTCCGCGATAAAATCCTCGCCATTCACCTTTTCGCCCTGGAACGCGCCGAAGACATCGCCCCGCGCCACCTTGCGGTGATCGATGGCGAAGCCCCGCACCTGCGGGCGCACGACCGCCAGCGGGTCGACGGGATGAGGGGTGGAATGTACGCCGCTCACCGGATCACCGCCGCGCCGCGCTGGCCTGGCGGTCTCGGCTTCCACAAGCCTTCCATTGCCGATGTGTCCGGCTCCACCGTCAGATCGGGGGCAACGCCAAGCACCGGTGCGATACGGTTGACGACATTGCGGAATACCGGCGCGGCCACACTGCCGCCGCCACGCAGCGCACCGCGTGGTTCGTCAATCAGTGTGACCACGACATATTTCGGATCATCCATCGGAAATGCGCCGGCAAAGGTGGTGATATTGCGCCCGCGATCATAGCCCCGGCCATCTTCGCGCAGTTTCTCGGCTGTGCCGGTCTTGCCGCCCACCCGATAGCCCACGGCGTCCGCCCGCCGCCCGGTGCCATCCAGCACCACCAGCCGCATCATGGTGTTTACCAATTCCGATGTCCGTTCCGTAAATACACGCGTGCCGGGGCGGTCCTTTCCTTCCGCCACTTTCAGGAAAGTGGCCGGGCGATAGATGCCGCCATTCACCAGCGTCGTGTAAGCGTTGGCGAGGTGCAGCGGCGACACCGCCATGCCATGACCAAAGCCAATCGTCATGATCGAGGACAGACCCCAGTTGTTTTCCGCTGGCAACAACGTGCGTCCGGCTTCGAGCAATTCGCCAGGCGCGCGGTCCATGAAGCCCAGCTTTTTCAGAAATTCCTGCTGCCGCGCTTTACCCAGTCGTTCGGCCATGCGCGCCGTGCCGACGTTCGACGAAAAGATAAGTACCTCCGGCACCGACAGTGGATAGCCCTTGGGGTGGCTGTCTGAAATGCGGTGACGGCTGATATAGATGGGCGCGGTCGGGAAACGCTCGCCCAGATCGGGGAGAACGCCGGCATCCATCGCCATCGCCACGGTGAACACCTTCACCGTCGAGCCGAGTTCATACACGCCAAGCGTCGCGCGGTTCATATGGCTTGGCATGCCCACCAGCCCGCCGGGCGAATTGGGATTGAACGCGGGCAAGGACGCCATGCCGAGCACCTCGCCCGTATGCACATCCATCACGACGCCCGCGGCGCCAATGGCGTCCACCGCTACCATTTGCGCGTGCAATTCGCTCTCCAGTGCCTGTTGCACCCGCGCATCCATCGCCAGCACCAGCGGCTTCCTGCGCAAATCCGGGTCGGTCAGCCGCTCCTCGAACGCGCGTTCGATGCCACCACCGCCCCGCCCGTCGATGCCGGTATAGCCGATCAGATGCGCCGCCATATCGACATGCGGGTATAGCCGCTCCGTCTCCCGCTCGATCGTCAGCCCCGGTTCGCCCATCTCTCGTACGGCCTGCGCCTGTTCGGGCAGGATGCGCCGCGCCACATAACGGAATTTGCCCTTGTGGTTCAGGGCGGCGGCAATTTGCGCCGGCGTCCGTTCAGGCAGAATTTGCGCCAGTTTGGCTACCAACTCCTCACGGTCGCCGACAATATCATAGGGGCGCGCCGCCAGCCCGAACGCCTCGTAGCTGGAGGCCAGCGGAATGCCGTTGCGGTCGACGATATCGGCGCGCAAATGCGGCGAGGCCACTGCCCCGCGCCCGGCGCGCGGTTCGCCATCGAACATCGACAATTCAACCAGTCGCGCCGTCAGCAGCAGGGTAAAACCGACAAACAGCAAGATGCCGATAGCCAGCCGCTGACGCGCCAGCGCCAGCGCCGTCTGACGATGGCCTGGTAGCCTTACATCGGCCTGACGAGCGGCGGCGGGGCCCATTTTTGGGTCAATGTCCCCCGCTGGCGGTCGCGCTATTGTCCATATTCACCTGCAACAGCAAATTGGCCGGCGCCTGGCCTGCTGGCCGCGCCGCCGCCTCACGCGCGGCGGCGGCGTCGATTGCCGCCAGCAGTTCCGGATCGAGCAGCGATCTGGGCTGCGCCACATCGGCTGCGGCGACCTTTACCAGCTGCGGCTTTTGCGGTTTTGACACTTCTGCGGCTACGGTGCGTACCGGGCGCCCGGCGGCTTGCGCTGCGGGTGGCGCGGTGCGCGACACCAGTTGCGTCCGGGGTGCGGCCGCCGGTTGCTGCGGTTCCGCCGGAACAATCGCGCGGATGATCGCCGGCGCTGAAGGGCTCGTCGTCACGGGTGCCGGAGCCACGGGGACAGGATCGGTCCCATAAGCCGCGAGGTGCAACGGATTGCGCAGATATTGGGTGGCCGAGATGGGCATCAGCCCCAATACCTCGTCATTCCAGCGTTGCAACTGCGGCAAACGCATCCGCACGCGCAATTCTGAATCGAGCGCCTTCAGATCCTGAGCCAGGGCATGATTTTCCCGGGCAATCTGCTCCAGTTCGGCGCGCTCGCCGGATACTTTCATCGACAGGCTGTAGCTGACAACCGCAATGGCCAGCGTTCCGGCGACCATTGCGATGGTCATACCCCAGCCGCGCCTGCTGCCGCCGCGCGGCCGATGATCGCTCAAGCCAAAATGGCCTTCACCCGCCAGTTGCAGCCGCATTATTGCCACTCCTTCTTGCTGAAATCTTCCACATCATCCCACGCTGGCGCCGCCGTGCGTTCCGCCACGCGCAGCGTTGCCGATCGCGCGCGGGGATTGCGCGCCACCTCCGCGTCACCGGGCCGCACCGCTTTCGCCGGTTTGGCGAAGGATGGCGGATTTTTGCCCGAGGCTTCCGGCGGCAGGTGTCGCGACATGTTCGGCAGATTGCCTGAACGCAGGTTTAGAAATTGTTTGACGATCCGGTCTTCCAGGCTGTGAAAGCTGACCACCGCCAGCCGTCCGCCCGGTTTCAGCACCGCTTCAGCCGCCGCCAGCCCGCGCCGCAATTCGCCCAGCTCGTCGTTCACATGGATACGCACGGCCTGAAAGCTGCGGGTTGCCGGGTCGCGCTTCGCATCCGGGCGGGCGCGCACGGCACGGCGCACCAGCGCGGCGAATTCCTGCGTCCGCGTCAAAGGCCGCGCCGCCACCAACGCGCGGGCGATGCGCCGCGCCGCCGGTTCCTCGCCATAATGATAGAGGACATCGGCGATTTCGCCCTCATCGGCATGGTTCAGAAAATCGGCAGCCGTCGGGCCGGAACCGGAAAGCCGCATATCCAGCGGCCCGTCCGCCTGAAACGACAGGCCATATTCGGCGTCGTCCATCTGGATAGAGGAATAACCGAGGTCGAGCGCCACCCCTGCCGCCGACGCTGCACCCAACCGTTCCACCATTTGCGAGAAAGGCGCGTTGACCAGCGTCAGCCGCCCATCGTTCGCCGCCACTTTCGCGGCGGCCCGGGCAATGGCGCGTGGATCGACATCGAAACCGGTTACGCGCGCGCCAAGCGCCAGAAGCGCGTCCGAATAGCCGCCGCCACCAAAGGTGCCATCGACGATATGGTCGCCGGGCGCTGGCCGCAGCGCTGCCACCACCTCATCCACCATCACGGGAACATGGGCCAGCGCCACGGTCACTGGCCGCCCTTCTGCGCCACCAGCGCCTTCACCGTGCGCAACAGCCTTGGGTCCATGCCTTCCGCCGTCATCAGCACATCGGGCGCCCAAAGTTCGAAATAATCGCCGCTGCCAAGGAACAGCGCCTGCTGTTTCAGTTCCCCCAGTTCGCGCAGAATCGGGGTGAGGATGATGCGACCATTATCATCATATTTCAGCACATCGGCCATGCCGAACAGGTTACGGGCGGTGGCGGCGCGCCCCGGTCCGAAATCCCCGGCGAATCGCTCGCGCAATTCCTGTTGCAACGCATCAAAACGGGTGACGTCATAACCAATCAGGCACGGCGCATGCTCGGCGGGCGCGAGCACGATGGACTTCTGCTGGCTTCGCGATTCGACGGTCTCCCGAATCGGGGCAGGCACGGACAATCGATGCTTGGCATCGATCCCGTTAACATAAGCCCCTGAGAAGTGACCGCGAATTGGATTTCCCCTGTGATGCCGGGATGAGCAGCGGACGCGCGCTCTTCAAGACGGGGAATGGAGGGTCTCGAAGAGTTGGCGCGCCGCATGCCAACCCCTGTGGAAAAGGGATACCATGGGATTTGATGGGCAAGCAATGGAGATTTATGGTCAAACCGGGGGTAATCGTGGCAAGCCCATGGGAATGATCGGGTTTTTAAAACGCATGGCCGGACACTCCACCGGCGTCGGGCCTGTGGATAAGTTTATGGATAAGACTGGAGAAAGCTGTTCAAACCGGGCGCGGGGCCGGGGATAAATCCCCCTGGCCCCGACAGTTCAGGCGGGCCCCGCCAGGCAGGGTTGCCGGCAAAATTCAGCCAGCACGCGGGGATAGAGGAGATGCTCTTCGGCCCGCACCCGATCCTCAAGGCTCTCCGGCGTATCGTCCGGCAAGATCGCCACGGAGGTCTGGCCAAGCGGCGGGCCGCCATCCAGTTCGGCGGTCACGATATGGACGGTGCAGCCGCCATGGCTGTCACCGGCCGCAAGCGCCCGCGCATGGGTATTCAGCCCCTGATATTTCGGCAGCAGCGAAGGATGGATGTTGAGGATGCGCCCCTCGTGACGGGCGATGAAACCCGGCGTCAGGATACGCATGAAGCCGGCCAGCACGATCAGATCCACCTGATGCGCCTGCAACACCTCGTCCATCGCCGTCTCGAACGCTTCGCGCCCGCCATAGTCGCGATGCGGCACAGTCGCCGTCGGGATGCCGCGTGCCGCGGCAGCGGCGAGACCGGGGGCGTCCGGGACGTTCGACAGCACGAGCACGATCTCCGCCGGATAGTCCGGATCTTTTGCTGCATCTGCGAGGGCCAGCATGTTCGACCCACGGCCCGAGATGAGGACGGCGACCCTGCGCCTATTGGTCATGCGATGCTGTCCAGGCAGTATCCTGACCCCAAAGCGGTGTGGCGGCGCGAATGGTGACGCCGCGCTGGCCCACCTTCACCGCGCCGACGCGATACACGGTTTCGCCGGCGTCGGTCAGCGTTCCTGTCACTTCGCCCACCCGATCAGGCGAGACCACCAGCACCATGCCAAGGCCGCAGTTGAAGGTGCGCGCCAGTTCCGCCGCTTCCATGCGCCCGCGTTCCTGCAGCCAGCCGAACAGCGGCGGCAGCGCCCATTGCCCGGCGTCCAGCTCGGCCCGCAGCCCCTGCGGCAATACGCGCGGAATATTTTCCAGCAAACCGCCGCCGGTGATATGCGCGAGCGCTTGCACCGCGCCCGAGCGGATTATCGGCAGCACGGATTTTACATACAATCGAGTCGGGGCGAGCAGCGCCGTCGCCAGCGATACGCCGGGTGCAAAAGGCGCATCCACCGCCAGATCGAGGCCCGCGACCAGCCGGCGCAGCAGCGAATAGCCGTTCGAATGCGCGCCCGAAGACGCGAGACCCAGCAAGATATCGCCCGCCGCCACGCGGTCGCCGGTCAATGCCTCGCGACGCTCAACGGCGCCCACGGCGAAGCCCGCGAGATCATAATCGCCCTTGCCATACATGCCCGGCATTTCCGCCGTCTCGCCGCCAATCAGCGCGCAGCCAGCGGCCGTGCAGGCGCGGGCGATGCCAGCCACCACTGCCGCCGCGACCTCGGGATCAAGCTGGCCAGTCGCAAAATAATCGAGGAAAAACAGTGGCTCGGCACCCTGTACGATCAGATCGTTGACACACATCGCCACCAGATCCTGACCCACCGTGCCATGCTGGCCGGTGTCGATGGCGAGGCGCAATTTGGTGCCGACGCCATCCGTCGCGGCGACGAGCAGCGGATCATGATAACCGGCGGCCTTCGGATCGAAGAAGCCGCCGAAGCCGCCGATTTCGGCGTCCGCACCGGGGCGGCGCGTCGCGCGGACCAGCGGCGCGATGGCGTTTACAAGGGCATTGCCTGCGGCGATGGAAACGCCGGCATCGGCGTAGGTGGCGGGTTTGTCAGGATGTTCGGTGGACATGATCGAAGCCGATAGCGGCTTGCCACTTGGAATCCCATACGCCTTGCGCCAGAAGACGGGCAGATGTTGCGATTTCATCACCCCCTGCTGTGCGCCCTGCTTTGCGCCGCCCTCACCGTCCCTGCCGTACCGGCGGCGGCGCAAACGTCCGATGCTGCTGCACCCACGGCGCTCTCCGGCGGCGGCGGCGGACTGGTTGTGGGTGGCGTGAACGTGGATGTGCCCGGCAAATCCGCCATCGACGCCCGTAATAACGGCTGGCGCGAAGCCCAGCGCCTCGCCTGGCCGATGCTATGGGCGCGGATGTCCGGGCAGGAAGCGGGCAGCGCGCCGAAACTGCCGGACAGCGCGCTCGATTCGATGGTATCCGCTATCGAGATCGAGCACGAAGAAGCCGGGCCGTCCCGCTATGTCGCGAATCTGGCTGTCATCTTCGACCGTGAGCGGGCAGCCCGTTACCTGGGTCGTTATGCGGCGCTTTCCACGTCGCCGCCGCTGCTGTTACTGCCGGTTTTGCAGGATGCCGGCGTCCGCATGGCGCATGAGCCGCATAGCCCGTGGTTACAGGCCTGGGCGCGGCTGCGGCCGGGCGAATCGCCCATCGACTATATCCGTATCCAGCCGGCGACCGCCGATGTGTTTCTGCTGTCGGCATGGCAGGCGGAGCGGCGACATCTGAATATCTGGCGCGCCATCGTCGAACGTTACCAGGTGGCAGATATCCTGATACCGGAATTGATTCTGGACCGCAGCTGGTCTGGCGGGCCGCTGAATGCGCAACTGATCCTGTATTTCGGGCCCACGCGAAAAGAAGTCGGGCGGGTGCGCCTGCACAATGCCTCTGGCAACGTGGCGGCATTGATGGATGAGGCCGTGCGTCAGGCCGATCGGGCCTATATCGAGGCGCTGCGCTCCGGACATCTGCTGCCCGATCCGGAACTGGCGGAACCGCCGGTACAACTGGTGCAGGCCGATACCGGCCCCGCCATTGGCCGGGAAGCGACGCAAGCCGGGCTTTACAGCATGCGTCTGCGTGTGCTCACGCCCGATGATGCGGCGCTGACCCGCACCATGCGCCAGTTGCAAGCGCTGCCGGTGGTATCGGCGGTGCGCACGGTCTCTTACGCACCGGGGGGCGAATCGGTGATCGAACTTTCCGCCAGTGCTGATCTGGCCGTGTTGCGTTATCATCTCGATACGCAAGGTTTAAGGATCGAGGGGGACCGCCTGCGCCCGCGCCGTACCGATGAAACGCCGCTGCCCGCGCCGATCATGTCGGACGAGGTGACCGCCGGGACTGCGCCGGGGCCCGCCGCCGCCGCGCCGCCATCGGCGGCCACGCCGGAAACGCCGCCCCCCGCCACACCCGGCCCCTGATTCGTGGCGGCGGACGAAATCCAGCTGCCGCTGCCGCTGCGGTGGAAGGCAGCGCAGGGTCAGAAGGATTTCTTTGTATCGACGGCCAACGTCGATGCCGTCCGCTATCTGGATAGCTGGGCGGCCTGGCCGCTGCCGGTCGCATTGTTGATTGGCCCGCCAGGTGCGGGCAAAAGCCATCTGGCAGCGATTTTTTCCAGGCGCGCCAATGCGCGGCTGATCGACGACGCCGACCGCGTTTTGCAGGAAGAGGAATTGTTCCACGCATGGAACGATGCGGTGGAGAGCCGCCGGCCGCTGTTGCTGACGGCGCGCTCGGCGCCGGGAGACTGGAATCTGCTGTTGCCCGATCTGCTGTCCCGCCTCGCCGCCACGCCGCAGGCGCGGATCGGCGCGCCGGACGATGCACTGCTGGCCGCCGTGTTCGATAAACTATGGCGCGACCGCGGAATTACCGTTCCGCCCGACGTGCGCCGCTATGTGCTGACCCGCATCGAGCGCAGTTTCGAAGCCGTTGGCAAGGCGGTGGAGCGCCTCGACCAGGCGGCGCTCGCCGGGCAGCGACCATTGTCCATCCCGCTCGCACGGGAGACGCTTGACCCGGACGGCTGATCGGTTTCATCTTCGAAAATCACTATAGGGCTGACCATGCTTACGCTTTCGCACCGCACCAACGCCGACGCCGAACGCCCGCTGCTGATTCTCGGCGCCGAACGCTATCTCAATCGCGAGCTTAGCTGGCTCAGCTTCAATTCCCGGGTGCTGGAGGAAGCGGATAATGAAGCCCATCCCCTGCTGGAACGGCTGCGCTTCCTGTCGATTTCCGGCAGCAATCTCGATGAGTTCATCATGGTGCGGGTGGCGGGTCTGCGCGGCCAGGTGACGGAAGGGATCGAGACGCCTTCCCCCGAAGGCGCGACGCCGGCGCAACAACTCACCGCAATTTCCACGGCTGTCGATGCGTTGATGGAACGCCAGCAGCAGTGTTTTATCACATTACGCAAATTACTGCGCGAGGCTGATTTCACGATCCTGCAGGAAAACGAAATCACGCTGGATGAGCAGGTCTGGCTGCGCGAACAGTTTCTCGACAATTTCTTCCCGGTATTAACACCGCAGGCTATCGACCCTGCCCATCCATTTCCTTTCATTCCCAACAAGGGCTTCACCCTGTTATTCGAGATGCGGCGGCAAAGCGGCGGCGAGTTGCTGAACGCCCTGTTGATGCTGCCGCCAATGCTGCCGCGTTTCGTCCGCCTGCCGGGTGAAAGCGTCCGGGTACTTGCCATTGAAAAGGCGCTGCGTCTGCAATTTCCGCTGCTGTTTCCCGGTTTCGACCTGCTGGGCCAGGGCTCGGTACGGATCATCCGCGACAGCGATATCGAGGTGGAAGAAGAAGCCGAGGACCTCGTCCGCTACTATAAAACCGCGATCAAGCGGCGGCGGCGCGGCGAAGTTATCAGTCTGGAGATCGAAGCCGAAACGCCACCGGCGCTGAAGGAAATGGTCCGGCGTTCGCTGCTGGTCAGCGATCAGGAAGTGAATGAAGTCGAAGGCATATTGGGCATTTCCGATCTGCAGCAACTGGTGGACGAAGACCGGCCCGACCTGAAATTCGCGCCGTTTACGCCGCGCTTTCCCGAGCGCATCCGCGAGCATGGCGGCGATTGTTTCGCGGCCATTCGCGCCAAGGACATCGTCGTCCACCACCCGTATGAAAGTTTCGATGTGGTGCTGGCGTTCCTGCGCCAGGCCGCCGCCGATCCCGATGTCATCGCGATCAAGCAGACGCTGTATCGTACCGGCAAGAACAGCCCCATCGTCCGGGCGCTGATCGACGCCGCCGAAGCCGGAAAATCGGTGACGGCCATCGTCGAACTGAAAGCCCGTTTCGACGAGGAGCAAAATCTGACCTGGGCTGCCGAACTGGAACGCGCCGGCGTTCAGGTAGTCTACGGCTTTATCGAATGGAAAACCCACGCGAAAATGTCGATGGTGGTACGCCGCGAAGGCCCGTCTATTGCCACCTATATGCATTTCGGCACCGGCAATTATCACCCGACGACCGCCAAAATCTATACGGACCTCAGCTTTTTCACCGCCGACCCGCGCCTTGCCCGCGATGCGGCACAGATTTTCAATTACATCACCGGCTATGTCGAGCCGCCGAATCTTGAACTGATTGCCATGTCGCCCATCTCCCTGCGTTCGACGCTGATGGCCGGCATCGATGGGGAAATCGCCCATGTCCGCGACGGGCGGCCAGGGGCTGTCTGGGCGAAGATGAACAGCCTGGTCGATCCGATCATCATTGAAAAACTCTACGAAGCCAGCACCGCCGGAGTCGAAATCGATCTGATCGTACGCGGCATCTGCTGTCTTCGCCCCGGTGTTCCCGGCTTATCGGAAAATATCCGCGTTCGCTCCATCATCGGGCGTTTTCTGGAGCATAGCCGCATCGCCGCATTTGGCGACGGCCATCCGATGCCCAGTCGCCATGCTGACGTCTATATCAGCTCCGCCGACTGGATGCCGCGCAACTTCGACCGCCGCGTCGAGACACTGATCGCCATCCGCAACCCGACGGTGCATGCGCAAATTCTCGACCAGGTGATGCTCGCCAACCTGAAAGATACCGAGCAAAGCTGGGAGATGCTGCCGGACGGCAGCTATCGCCGCCTTGATCCCGGGCCCGAGCCATTCAACCTTCACCGCTATTTCATGACCAACCCGTCGCTGTCCGGGCGTGGCCAGGCGCTCCGGCGGGTGGGCGGCGGGCCGCGGGTGTTGAAGACCGTCGAGGACGAAGAAGCAGAAGACATGCCTCCGGCGGCCGGGGCCTGAGGGCGTTCGTTCGCTGGCTGTTCCATGTCGCTCCCCCTCCCAACCACCCGCAGGATATGACCATATCGGGTGGTTGGGAGGGGAAGCGGGATGGAACAGGCTTGCTTCATCAAAAAATCAGAATGCTTTACTGACGTTTACCAACAGGCTTTCGGTTTTCCCGATCTGCACACCGTTCACATGCTCATAAACCGGGCGGACATATTCCAGCCCGAGACGAAAGCCATGCAACGCGCCGCCGGTAGCAACGAAATTCACGCCCGCACCCAGATCGAGGCGGCGACCACCATAATTGGCCTGAAAGTCGGGCGGCGAATTATGCAGGTGTGGGCCGTTGTAATGGCCCTTGATGCCCCCTTCATCCGTATAAGCCGCACGCGCCGACAGGGATACAGCGTCCGACAGGCGGCCACTCAGCCAGCCGGTGGTGGTGAACCGATCGCCGAGGCGATAACCGCTGGAATTACGATTTTCGGCACGGAACAAATAGCTGGCCTGCGCGCCCCAGCCAAGAATTCCGGCGTTGCCGGTAGCGGTAAGTCCCGTCAGCAGATCCCAGGTGCCGGATCCCATCTGCATCATGTAATGCTGGAAATTTCCGTTGGCGTCGCGCTTTTTTACGCTGCCCGTGGGCACATGCACACCCAGCGTCGTATGCAAACGAAATGCCGGATCGCGGGTCAGCGAGATCAGCGCCGAGACTTCTGTATCACCAAAGCCATCAACGCTGTGATCGTGAATCTGGCCGGGCATCATCATATGACCGCTACCGTGACCGCCGTGCGCATCGCCCGGCAGACCAACCATCTTCATGTCCATTTTCATATAATGCGGCATGACCATGAGCGTCACCCGATCGGACGGCGCCCACATCAGGTCAAGCATCGCCATATCCATCCGCATCGAATGTACGCCAACGCCATAACCGCGCGCGGCCACTTCGGCATCGGAAATCTTGTCGGTGCCGGCTTTCATATCGCCGCCAAACCATTCGCGTGACAGGCGAAGGCCGATCATCACCTCGCCTGCGCCATGGACATGATCAGACATGACGCCGGCGGGCGCATGATCGTCGGCGCGTACGCCATGCGCCAGCGCGGGTGTGGAAAGCATGATGGGCAGCAGGGCGCACAATGCGCCGGAACGAATTCGCATGAATATAATCCCTGATCTGGCCAGCACGCTCAGGCAAGCGGCTGGCAATTAAAACAATCGGATCAGGAAAAAGCCGGTGGTGCGTGGGATGGCGGTCGTAGCCAGATCAGACGCGGCGATACGGACGAAGTGTGGCGGCGGATACCGGCCAACAGGATAAAGACCAGGGCGAGCGCCAGCAGGATCGCATCCGCCCCACCCGTCAACGGTGCGAGGAGGCTCCCGAAAGCGCAGGGCTGATCTACGGTCGGAGGCAGATCGGCGGAGCCGGCCGCATCACCGTCGCGCGGCATCGCTATATAAACCTGCTGCAAGCCCGCGTCGGTACACAGGACCACTGTAATACCGCCGTTGCCCGCAACCGGCATGAACCCCGCCGGCACCAGCAAGCGCAACAGCAAACCCGCAAGCAGCAGCGCCGCCACGGCAGAGGGGTAGCGGGCAATCATGCGGCGCAGCGGATACATGCACGCCGTTTCGCATCAGGCATTGCCCAATGCGACCGTTAAATTGTCGCAGCCACCAAAAGAAAAGGAGCCGGCGGATCGCTCCGCCGGCCCCCGGTTTCATGTGGTATGGGGCGGGATCAGAAGTCCATGCCGCCCATGCCGCCCATGCCACCCATACCGCCGCCCATCGGCATTGCCGGCTTGTCGTCCGGCAGTTCCGCGATGGTCGCTTCGGTGGTGATCAGCAGGCCAGCAACCGAAGCCGCATTTTGCAGCGCGGTACGAACAACCTTGGTCGGATCGACAACGCCGGCCGCCAGCAGGTTTTCATACTCTTCCGTCTGGGCGTTGAAGCCCTTCGTCGGATCATTGCCTTCCAGCAGCTTTCCGGCGACCACGGCACCGTCGACGCCGGCATTTTCAGCGATCTGACGGACGGGCGCCTGCAGCGCACGACGGACAATGTCGATGCCGCGGGTCTGGTCTTCGTTGGCGCCTGTCAGGCCTTCGAGCGACTTGATGGCGTAGAGCAGCGCCGTACCGCCGCCAGGCACAATGCCTTCCTCGACAGCTGCGCGGGTCGCGTGCAGCGCATCGTCCACACGGTCCTTGCGCTCCTTCACTTCGACTTCGGTCGAACCGCCAACCTTGATCACGGCCACACCACCGGCGAGCTTCGCCAGACGTTCCTGCAGCTTTTCGCGGTCATAGTCGGAAGTCGTGGTTTCGATCTGCGCGCGGATCTGCTCGACCCGGCCCTTGATCGCATCGGCCGCACCCGCACCATCGACGATGGTGGTGTTGTCCTTGTCGATCGTAACCTTCTTGGCCTGACCGAGAAGTTGCAGCGTGACGCTTTCCAGCTTGATGCCGAGATCTTCGGAGATCAGTTCGCCGGCGGTCAGCGTGGCGATGTCTTCGAGGATCGCCTTGCGACGATCGCCAAAACCCGGAGCCTTGACGGCTGCGACCTTCAGGCCACCGCGCAGCTTGTTGACGACGAGGGTCGCCAGCGCTTCGCCTTCGACGTCTTCGGCGATGATCAGCAGCGGACGGCCCGACTGCACCACGGCTTCGAGCACCGGCAGCAGCGCCTGCAGGTTCGACAGCTTCTTTTCGTGGATCAGGATGTAGGGGTTTTCGAGTTCCACCAACATTTTTTCAGCGTTGGTGATGAAATACGGGCTGAGATAGCCGCGATCGAACTGCATGCCTTCGACGACATCTAGTTCGAAATCGAGACCCTTGGCTTCCTCGACGGTGATCACGCCTTCCTTGCCGACCTTGTCCATCGCTTCGGCGATCTTTTCGCCCACGACAGTGTCGCCATTGGCCGAGATTATGCCGACTTGCGCGATTTCGGAGGAGTTGACCACCGGCTTCGAACGCGCTTGCAGATCTTCAACAACCTTCGTAACGGCGAGATCGATGCCGCGCTTCAGGTCCATCGGGCCGATGCCAGCCGAAACCGAACGCAGACCTTCGCGGACAATGGCCTGGGCCAGAACCGTTGCGGTGGTCGTGCCGTCGCCGGCCTTGTCGTTGGTCTTGGATGCAACTTCGCGCACCAGTTGCGCGCCGATGTTCTGGAACTTGTCCTTGAGCTCGATTTCCTTGGCGACGGTTACGCCGTCCTTGGTGATGCGCGGAGCGCCGAAGCTCTTTTCGATCACGACGTTACGGCCCTTCGGCCCCAGCGTCACTTTTACCGCATCGGCAAGGATATCTACACCTTGCAGAATGCGTTCGCGGGCGTCACGCCCGAACTTTACGTCTTTTGCTGCCATATCTGTCTGTCCCTCGATAATATTTAAAAGAAAACTATTTCTCGATGATACCGAGAATATCGCTTTCCTTCAGGATGATGAGGTCTTCGCCATTCAGCTTTACTTCCGTGCCCGACCATTTTCCGATCAGCACACGATCTCCAACCTTGACGTCGAGTTTGATACGATCGCCATCTTCATCACGGGCGCCCTTGCCAACCGCAATGATCTCGCCTTCCTGGGGCTTTTCCTTGGCTGTGTCGGGAATGATAATGCCGCCGGCCGTCTTTTCTTCGGCCTCGACGCGGCGCACGAGTACGCGATCGTGCAGCGGGGTGAAGGTCATATTATCCCTCTTCTGTCGCTTGAGCGTTGAAACTGCTGTTAGCACTCAAAGGTGTCGAGTGCTAACAACGCAGGAGATAGGCCGCGCGCCTTGCCGGGTCAAGACACCCCGCCGGCAATTCAGCGATGAAATTTATTCGACGGTAACAGCCGTATCGAGAGAATAGCCCGCCGAACGGACGGTGCGGATCAGATCGGGCTGGTTACCGGCGTTGATCGCCTTCCGCAGTCGCCGGATATGCACATCCACCGTGCGTTCCTCGACATCGGAATCCCGCCCCCACACCGCGTTCAGCAATTGTTCGCGACTGAAAACCCGGCCTGGATGCTGGAGAAAATGCCGTAACAACCGGAATTCGGTCGGCCCCAGTTGCACCGCCACTCCATCGCGCGTGACACGGTGGGAAGTCGTGTCCATCACGAGATCGCCATAAGTCAGGTTGCCGCCGGCAAGGCCCGGGCGCATACGCCGCATCAACGCCTTTACCCGCGCTACCAGTTCGCGTGGTGAAAATGGCTTCACCATATAGTCATCCGCGCCGGTCTCCAGCCCGCGCACCCGATCGGCTTCCTCGCCCCGGGCTGTCAGCATGATAATCGGCACGTCGCCCATGGCTTCACTGCGTCGCAGGCGCCGGCACACCTCGATGCCCGGCAATCCCTCGATCATCCAGTCGAGCAGGATCAGATCCGGTTGCTCATATTCGGCGATTACCAGCGCTTCCTCGCCATCGGCGGTCGTCAGGACGTCAAAATCCTCGGCCTCGAGATTATAACGTATCAGCTCGACCAGGCCGACATCATCTTCAATCAGAAGGATCCTGGGCTTCATGATTTCGCGCCGGTGCTCCCGAATATGGCCGAACTGTCGCCGCGCGGACGATCCCCGATGTAATCGCCGGTGACGGAATAATGCACCATTTCGGCGATATTCGTCGCATGATCGCCAATGCGTTCCAGATTTTTGGCGATGAACAGCACATGCGCCGATGGCGTGATGTGATGCGGGTTTTCCATCATATAGGTGAGCAGCGAGCGGAACAGGCTGTTGTAAAAATCATCGACCTGACGATCGCGCTTCAGCACTTCACGCGCGAGCGTCGCGTCACGCTCGATATAGGAATCGAGCGCATCATGCACCATGGCTGACGCCGCGCGCGCCATTTCGGGAATGATGACCAGCGGCCCGACGGGCGCCTCCTTGCTCACCACCGCCACGCGCCTGGCGATATTCTTGGCGTAGTCGCCGATGCGCTCGATGACCGCCGAGATCTTCAGTGCGGCAATCGCCTCACGCAAATCGTCCGCCATGGGCGCGCGCAGTGCGATCATGGTGATCACCTGGCGTTCGGCTTCAGCCTCCAGCCGGTCCAGTTCCTTGTCCTGCTCCACAACCATGCGCGCCGCATCACCATCGCGTTGCATCAGCGCATCAATTGCGGTGGCAATTTGCACTTCGGCAATCCCGCCCATCTGGCTGATCAAGGTACGCAGCTGATCGATCTCCTGATCGAAAGCCTTGATCGTATGTCCACCCGGACCTTGTGGCATTATCGCGTTCTCCTCAGCCATATCGACCCGTGATATAGTCCTTGGTACGCGGTTCACGCGGATTTGTAAAAATTTCCCGCGTATCGCCATATTCAACCATCGTGCCGAGGTGGAAAAAGGCGGTTTTCTGGCTGACGCGCGCCGCCTGCTGCATATTATGCGTAACGATTACAATCGCATAGCGGCCGCGCAATTCGTCGATCAACTCTTCAATGCGGGCGGTGGCAATCGGGTCAAGAGCAGACGCCGGCTCGTCCATCAAAATGACTTCGGGGTTCACGGCAACGGCGCGCGCGATGCAAAGCCGCTGTTGCTGGCCGCCGGAAAGCGCAAGACCGGAATCCGTCAGCCGGTCTTTCACCTCATCCCACAAGCCGGCACTGCGAAGGGCTTTTTCGACAATCGCGTCCATGTCGCCGCGCTTTTCGGCAAGCCCGTGGATGCGCGGACCATAAGCGACATTCTCATAAATGGTTTTGGGGAACGGATTGGGCTTCTGGAACACCATGCCGACGCGGGCGCGTAACTGCACCACATCCATGCCGGAGGAGTAAATATCCTGACCGTCCAGCCGGATATCACCCGACACCCGCGCCGATTCCACCGTGTCGTTCATGCGGTTCAAACAGCGCAGGAAGGTAGACTTGCCGCAGCCCGACGGGCCAATGAACGCTGTCACCTCGTCCGTCGTAATGTCGATGGATACGTCTTTCAGCGCCTGTTTCGCGCCATAGAACACCGACACATCGCGGGCCGTCATCTTGATCCGGGCCGGCGTCGCGGCGGCATCTGTCACACGATCTGCCAGATTCATCTCGTTCACCAGCGCACCTCGAGCCTGTCACGGAAATATATCGCCAGCCCGTTGATTGCCAGCAGCAACACCAGCAACACAATGATCGCACCGCTGGTTTTTTCCACAAAACCGCGCGCCACATTGTCGGACCATATGAACACCTGCACCGGCAATACCGTTGCCGGCGCTGTCAATCCTTGCGGCACGGAAGTCATGAACGCCCGCATCCCGATCATCAGGAGGGGCGCGGTTTCCCCCAGCGCCCGCGCCATGCCGAGAATTGTGCCGGTCAACATGCCAGGCATCGCCAACGGCAGCACATGGTGGAACACCACCTGCACCCGGGACGCGCCGATACCCAGCGCCGCATCGCGGACGGACGGCGGTACCGCCTTGATAGCCGAACGACTGGCGATCACGATGACCGGCAGGGTCATCAGCGCCAGCGTCAGGCCACCGACCAGCGGCGCAGAGCGCGGCATGCCCATGGTATTCAGGAATACCGCAAGACCCAGCAGGCCAAAAATAATGGAGGGCACGGCGGCGAGATTATTGATCGAAACCTCGATCATATCGGTCCAGACGTTTCGTGGCGCGAATTCTTCCAGGTAGATCGCTGTCATGATGCCTATGGGAAAGGACAGCAGCAGCGTAACGAGCATCGTCAGCAGACTGCCCTTCAACGCGCCCCAGATTCCGGCCAGTTCGGGGTCCACCGAGTCCGCGCCGGTCAGGAAATTATGGTTCAGGCCGGTGCGCAGACGACCGTCATTGTCCAGCTTTTGCCACAACGCCACCTCGGCGTCGCTGACGGGACGATCATCCTCGCTGATGTCTAGATCGATAGCCCCCTTGGCGAGTTGATCGAGATTGCTGGTGGTGATCAGCCAGAGATCGCGCGTCTGCCCGATCAGGCCAGGATCATCCTCAATCATTTCGCGGATTTGCAGCCAGGCTCCGTCGGACACCAGTGTCACGCCCGCGCCATAGGTCCGCGCCACCGACTGGTTGATAACCGCCGGATAATTCGCGTTGGCCAGGGCCTCCGGATCGGCGTGCACCTGTTCCGCCGTTACGCCAAGCGCTACGGCATCGAACGTAACCGGCACCAGAATTTCGGTTTGCCGGAAACTGTTCCACCCCGTCGCCACGATGGTAAAAAGCAGGATCACCAAAAAGGCTGCCGCGACAAACACCGCCAATGCGCCCATCGCCCGGAAAATCTTTTCTGAACGGTACCGGCGGCGGATACGCGCCTGCATGGCCGGCGTATTCCAGTCCGTCGGGGCCGCGGGCGAAACCGGGGGCGCGCCGTCAATCATAAGCTTCCCGATATTTTTTGACGATGGCCAGCGCATAGACGTTGAGCGCCAGCGTCACAAGGAAAAGCACAAGTCCAAGGGCAAAGGCCGACTGGGTCTTGGCGCTGTCAAACTCCTGATCCCCGGTCAGAAGGCCGACGATCTGCACGGTTACGGTGGTAACGGAATCGAACGGGTTGGCAGTGAGCCGTGCGGCCAGCCCTGCCGCCATCACCACGATCATCGTTTCCCCGATCGCGCGGGAAACGGCGAGCAACACGCCGCCAACGATGCCGGGAAGCGCTGCCGGGATCAACACGCGCCGGATGGTTTCGGATCTGGTCGCGCCCATTGCATAGGAGCCGTCGCGCATCGCGCCGGGCACCGCGGCCAGCGCATCATCGGCCATGGACGAGATGAACGGGATGATCATGATGCCCATCACCAGACCGGCGGCGAGCGCCGATTCCGAGCTGGCGTTGGGAATGCCGATGGAAATCGCAAAGTCCCGCACGGCTGGCGCCACGACCAGGGCCGCGAAAAACCCGTACACCACGGTTGGCACGCCAGCGAGAACCTCGAGCACCGGTTTCGCAATGCCACGAAAGGAAGGGGCGGCATATTGCGTAAGATAGATCGCTGTCATCAGGCCAAGCGGAATGGCGACGATCATGGCGATGATCGCGCCGATGAACACCGTACCCCAGAACAGGGGCACCGCACCAAAACTCCCGCTGCCGTAGGTGCCGCTTTCCGGCGCCCAATGGGTGCCGAACAAAAATTCAATGGGCGACACCTTGCTGAAAAAGCGCATGCTTTCAAAGATCAGCGAGGCCACAATACCGAACGTCGTCAGGATCGCCACAAGCGACGCCACGATCAACACGAGCATGACGATATTCTCGACGCGGGTGCGGGCGCGGAAGGACGGGCGAATACGCGTCCACCCCCACAGACCGCCAAGCAGCGCCAGCGCAAGCGCTGCACTGCCGACCAGCATCGAATAACGCTGTTCGATCACGACCCAGTCGCGCGCGCCCTGTTCGGCGAGCGGGCTGAAAGCCCTCGCGTAGGTGCCGCTGACCAGCCCCTCCACCTCTGACAGAAAAGAGGAACGGTCCAGTTCGGTTGCTGGACGGGAATCCGCCGGAATATTCGCCAGCACCTCGCGCGCGATCAGCGAATCGCCGAAAATCATCCAGAAGACCACCAGCAACACCGCCGGGGTCAGGGCTGCAACCGCCACAAACGCGCCATGCTGCGAAGGCAGGGAATGCAACCGTTCACCACTGGCCGCTGATACCTGACGCGCACGTCCACGCCCGATCATCCACGCCAGCACGCCCAGCGGGATGGCGATCAACAGCATGGTCCCGGTGCTGATCATCCGCCCAGTTCCTCTGCCGTAACCGGTATGAGGTTCAGGGCGCGCTGCCGCTCCAGCTCCCGTTCCGCATCAGGAAGCGGGATCAGGCCACGCCGGCGCAAATAGCCATCCGGACCAAACGCCCGCTCGTTCACATATTCGGCGATAAATTCTTCCATGCCGCGAATGACCGGAACATGCTGCTTCTTCACATAAAGATACAGCAACCGCGACGCCGGATACTCCCCCGCCGAGATGGTTTCATAATTTGCAGGGACACCGTTGATCGAGACGTCACGCAGTTTGTCCAGATTGGCTTCCAGAAAGCTGAACCCCAGGACGCCAACGGCGCGCGGATTGCTCGCCAGCTTCTGCACGATAAGGTTGTCGTTTTCGCCCGCCTCAACAAATGCGCCATCTTCACGGATGCGCATGCAGGTGAGCGCATATTTTTCCTCGTCCGACTCTTTCAGCGCCTTCATGGCCGGATCACTGGCGCAACCCGCTTCCATATACAGCTCATTAAAAGCATCGCGCGTGCCCGAAGTCGATGGCTGTCCGATCACCTCAATGCGCAAATCGGGCAGTTCGGGGTTCACATCTTTCCAGGTGCGGGCGGTCTGCTCCTGGCCGAAAGGCCGTGCGGCGAGTGCCGAATAGACATCGCGCAGCGACAAATCAAGCGGCACGGCATCCTTGCCCTGCGCCAACACGACACCGTCAATGCCGACGCGAATTTCCACAACTTCCGTGACGCCATTGGCGGCACAGGCTTCGAGTTCCGACACTTTCATTCGCCGCGAGGCATTGGCGATATCGGGATGACGCGCGCCAACCCCGGCGCACAACAGCTTGATACCGCCGCCGGTACCGGTGGATTCGACGATGGGCGCGGAATATCGCCGGTATGTCCGCGAAAAATTCTCGGCAACCGCGGTGGTGAAGGGGAAAACCGTTGAGGAGCCGACGATGCGAATTTGCGTACGCGCGTCGTTGCACGCCGCTGTCAGCAGCGCCAGCCCCATAATGGCAACGATGACGGCGGCTTTACGCATCAGTCTGGCTGCCCCCAGGTCAGCTTCTGTTCCGTCACCCGCGCCTGTCCCCAAAATGATTCGTCAGGCGTCGCCGGACGGAGCCCCTATGCCGTTTAATTGTTACACTTTCGTGACAACGGCGCCAGTTTCAATTCCGGCTGGCGCTACCGGCAACAGGAAGGCAAAAACGCTTCCCTTTCCCGGCTCGCTGTCGATTTCCACCCGGCCACGATGGCGTTCGACAATGTGCTTGACGATCGCAAGACCCAGTCCGGTGCCGCCTAACGACCGCGAGCGGCCCGTGTCAGCCCGGTAGAATCGCTCCGTCAGCCGTGGCAAATGTTCCTTGGGGATGCCCTCGCCCTCGTCCGCCACGGCAATTCGTAACATCGGAGAATCCCGGCGTTGCGCTTCCTGGCGCACGATAATGCGGATTGGTGTTCCCGCCCGGCCATATTTTATCGCATTGGAAACGAGATTATGCAGCACCTGCATAATCTGGTCGTGATCCGCGAGCACATCCGGCAAATCTTCCGGCATATCGATCTGCAACTCACGGTTGCCCTGGGCAAGCTGCTGACCGAACGCCGTTTTCACCTCGGTCAGCAGGGGCGCGACCGGCAGGGCCGTGCTTGGCCGCACATAACGATCCAGTTCGATCCGCGACAGGGAAAGCAGGTCGTCGATCAGGCGCGCCATGCGCGCGGCCTCGCGGCTCATAATCGTCAGAAAGCGCGAGGTCGCCGCCTCGTCCCCAGCAGCGGGGCCCTGTAATGTTTCGATAAAGCCCATGATATTGGCCAGCGGCGTGCGCAATTCGTGGCTGGCGTTGGCGACGAAATCGGAGCGCATGCGTTCGCTCAGCCGCGTCTGGCTGATATCGGTGACGGTCAGCAGGAGCCGACCGGCTCCCACCGGAACGGCCCGCAGACGCAAATAGCCTTCCTGTCCGCCGAGAGCGGTGATTTCCCGTATTGTGGGGGCGTCGCTGTCCAGCGCCTGGCGCACGGCTTCCGCTACGGCCGGATACCGGAGTGTCTGACGCACATCGCTGCCAACAAGGCGCGATTCAAACAGCGTCACGGCTGCTTCATTGGCGGCAAGCACCCGCCACTTGTCGCTGACCAGCAGTGCGGCTTCGGGCAGCGCCGCCACTGGCACCGCATCACCCTGCGGATCTGCTTGATGGTTCGCGCCACTGGCCTCGGCGATACTGTCTTCCTGCCGCTCCGTCAGCAATTGTTCGGTCAGCCGGCTGGCGAACAGCGTCGCGACCAGCAGCAGGGCCACGCCCAGGGCCGTATCACCACCTGCTGCACGAACGGCAAAATAGGCCAATAGTCCGGTCAGCAACCCGGCAATAGCGCCGATAATGGCCTGCTTCATGTCCGGCCTTCCGCCGCGACCGCAGCCTCCGGCTCATCCTGCAGCGTATCGAGATGCATCCATTTTTTGACAAATGGCGCGAGCAGCAACACGCCGGCCCCGATCCCTATCGCCAGCCAGCCGATCTGGCCATAAATGGCGAGCACCTGTTCCTTGCTGGCCTCGCCTCCGGCTCCGGTCGCCTCGCCAATCTTCCCGGCAACAAAATTGCCGCCCGCCGCCGCGAAAAACCATGCGCCCATGATCAGGCTGGCCATATGCGCGGGTGCGAGCCGGTTCATTGCTGACAATCCGACGGGTGACAGGCAAAGTTCGCCGGTTGTGTGGAACAGATAGATCAGAAAAATAAAGAATACCGGAGTGAGGTTGCCGATCCCCGCGCCATAAGCGCCCCACACCAGCACCAGAAAGCCAAGTCCCACCTGGCAGAGGCCGAGGCCAAATTTTGCGGGCGCGGAAGGCTCCAGCCCACGCTTGCCCAGATACAGCCACATAATCGCAAATAACGGCCCCAGCGTCATGATGTAAAAGGGGTTGATCGACTGGAACAGAGATGCCGGAATGCCGCCCCGGTCCACATAACGGTCTGTAAACAGATTGAGAGAACCACCTGCCTGTTCGAACAGTCCCCAGAATAAGGGTTGCAGCGCGATCAGGAACAGGATGGCGAATATCCGCTCGCGCGGGATGCGGTCCAGCTTCGTCAGCGCAACATACAAAATATAGCCAAGCAACAGCACGCCGGAGACCAGCAGCAGATTCTGGATGATGTGCTGATACTGGATCAGCATCCAGATGACCGCGACACCCGCCATCCCGACCAGATAAATCAGCCATTCCAGCCGGACGCCCGCCACACGCCGCGCCAGTAACGCAGCATCGGGCGCCTCGCCGCAGCCGCGCAACCGCGGTTTGCCCCGGACGAATACCAGCAACCCGGCCAGCATGCCGAGACCCGCCGCGCCGAAGCCATAGCTCCAGCCATAAGTCTCGCCCAGATATCCGGCGACGAGCGTACCCATGAACGCGCCAAGATTGATGCCGACATAAAAAATCGTATAGGCGCTGTCGCGGCGCGGATCCGTACGGCGATAGAGCTGGCCAACCAGCACGGAAATATTGGCCTTCAGAAAGCCGGAGCCGACAATGATGAAGGCGAGCGCCAGCCAGAAGATATGGATCGCCGGGTCTGTCTGACCGCCATCGCCTTCCACCGCCATCAGTGTATGGCCGATCACCAGCTGCACCGCGCCAAATAATACGGCCTTGCGCTGGCCGATATAGCGATCCGCCAGGTAACCCCCAAGCACCGGCGTGATATAAACCAGTGCGGTATAGGCGCCATAAACCAGCGTGGCCTTGCTATCGCTGAACAGCCAGTGCTTCGTCAGATAGAAAATCAGCAGGGCGCGCATCCCGTAATAGGAAAAACGCTCCCACATCTCGGCAAAAAACAGCACGAACAGACCACGCGGATGGCCGAGCCATGTATCTTTTTCCGCGATGGTTTCCCGTCCGTCCATGCACTGCTCTCCGCGCCATGCCCCACCCCAGCCGGGATTGATGCGGATGATTGCTCGCCAATGCAATATGAAACAGGCTATGGAACCGCCGCTTGCGCCAAAACGCCTTGCTGTTGACGCACGTTCGCCCCAACAGGGGTGTGAAAGGGAATCTGGATATGCGCTTCGATGGAACCGACGCCTATGTGGCGACCGAAGATCTGAAGGTGGCAGTCAACGCCGCCGTCACGCTGCGCCGGCCATTGCTGGTGAAGGGCGAACCGGGAACCGGAAAAACGGTTCTGGCGCAGGAAGTTGCTGGCGCGATGGGCGCGCCGCTGCTGGAATGGCACGTCAAATCCACCACAAGGGCGCAACAGGGCCTCTATGAATATGACGCGGTCAGCCGCTTGCGGGACAGCCAGCTTGGTGATCCGCGGGTGGCCGACATCTCCAACTATATCCGGCGCGGGAAGTTGTGGGAGGCATTCACCGCCCCCGAACTGCCCGTGCTGCTGATCGACGAAATCGACAAGGCCGATATCGAATTCCCCAACGATCTTCTGCAGGAACTCGACCGGATGGAGTTTCATGTTTATGAAACCGGCGAGACGGTGAAGGCGGAACAGCGTCCGGTCGTCATCATTACATCGAATAACGAGAAGGAATTACCTGACGCATTCCTGCGCCGGTGCTTCTTTCACTATATCCGCTTTCCGGATCGCGAAACGATGCAGGCGATCATCGACGTACACTTCCCGAACATCCGGAAAGATCTGGTGCACGAAGCGCTGACGATGTTCTACGAGATCCGCGAAGTACCTGGCCTGAAGAAAAAGCCATCGACTTCGGAATTGCTCGACTGGCTGAAACTGCTGCTCCACGAAGATCTGCCGGCGGAATTGCTGCGCTCGCGCGATCCGAAAAAGCTTATCCCGCCGCTGCATGGCGCGCTGTTGAAGAACGAGGCGGATGTGATGCTGTTCGAGCGGCTGGCTTTCATCGCCCGGCGCGGCGGCGGGGCGGGGTGACAGCCTTCCTCTTACCCGCCCCAAGGCAAGGTCATGACTGAAAATTCCGCATCCCCCGATTCGCGTGAACGGGCCGCGCGACCGCCATTTTCCAGCCTTGGCCTGTTGTGGACCTACGCCCGCAATTACCCGTGGCAGATCGTGGCCGCCGGCGTGGCGCTGGTGGTCGCGGCGATGGCGACACTTGCCATTCCCCAGGGGCTGAAGCTGGTTGTCGATCAGGGTTTCGGTGCGAACAGCGATGCCGATATCGCCCCATATTTCCGCGCGCTATTGGGGATCGTCGCGCTTCTCGCCGTCGCATCGGCGTTGCGTTTTTACTTCGTCTCGTGGATGGGCGAGCGCGTCGTGGCGGATCTCCGGAAGGAAACCCAGGCGCATCTGGTCAGTCTGGATCCGGCCTGGTTCGAACTGAACCGGCCCTCGGAAATCGCGTCCAGGCTGACGGCCGATACGGTGATCGTCGAAAATCTCGTTTCCACCACCATTTCCGTGGCGCTGCGCAATGCCTTCACCTGCATCGGCGGGCTGATTTACCTGGCATTGCTGTCACCGAAGCTGACAGCAATGATGTTATTGGTGATCCCGCTGGTTGTGGTGCCGATTGTGCTGATGGGCCGCCGGGTGCGCAATTTGTCCCGCGCCAGCCAGGATCGCGTTGCCGATATCGGTTCCGCCACAGCCGAAGTTCTGGGCGCGATCAAGGTGGTGAAGGCCTTCGGCGCCGAGGCGCGGGAGACGGCGCGGTTCGCCGGAATCGCCGAAGCCACCTTCGATGTCGCACGCCGGCGGGTGATGGTGCGCGCGCTGATGACGGCACTTGTGATCCTGCTCGCCTTTGGCACCATTACTTTTGTATTGTGGGAAGGTGCGCGCGATGTGATCGCGGGCACGATGAGTGGCGGTGACATCACCGCCTTCGTGTTCGCGTCCGCGCTGGTTGCCGGCGCATTTGGCGCGCTGGCGGAAGTATATGGCGAGTTCATGCGCGCGGCGGGCGCATCGTCCCGCATCCGCGATTTGCTCGCCGCAACCCCCACCATCCGCGCGCCGGCGCATCCGCAGCCCCTGCCGGAACCTGCGGCAGGCCATCTGCTGTTTGATGCGGTCGACTTTCGTTACCCGGCTCGGCCCGAAGTTGCCGCCATCAGCAATTTTTCGCTTGATATCCAGCCTGGCGAGCGGGTCGCCGTTGTCGGTCCGTCGGGCGCCGGCAAGACCACCCTGTTTCAGTTGTTGCTGCGGTTTCACGATCCCGTGCACGGGCGTATCTTGCTGGACGGGATCGATCTGCGCGATGCAGATCCGGCCGATATTCGCCGCCGGATTGCGGTGGTTCCACAAGAGCCGATGATCTTCGCCACCACGGCCCGCGAGAATATTCTGTATGGCCGGCCAGACGCGGATGACGATGCCATATGGGCGGCGGCGAAGGCCGCCAATGCCGCCGAATTTCTGGCACAACTGCCGGAAGGGCTGGATACCGAAATGGGGGAAGCGGGAAGCCGTCTGTCAGGCGGCCAGCGCCAGCGGCTGGCCATCGCCCGCGCGTTGCTGAAAGACGCGCCGATCCTGCTGCTGGACGAGGCGACTTCGGCGCTGGACACCGGCAGCGAAAGGCTGATTCAGGATGCGCTGGCGCGCCTGAGCCGGGGCCGCACGACGCTTACCATCGCCCACCGGCTGTCAACCGTGCGCGACGCCGACCGGATCATCGTGATGGAGCATGGTTGCATTATCGAGACCGGACGCCATGATGATCTGGTCGCTGCCGGCGGGCTGTACGCGACCCTCGCCCGCCTGCAGTTTGAGGAGAGCTGAGGCCGCCTTACTACTGATCAGACCCGCTATCCAGTTCGACCAGGGCCTTGCCCGCTGTCTTGCCCGACATCAACTCGCTATAGGCACGGGGTGTATTGGCAATCCCGCGCGTGATATGCTCCACGACCTTGATCTTGCCTTCCGCGATCCACTGTTCCAGTTGCGCCAGCGCGTCCGGCACCTTGTCGTGATAATAGTGCAGCAGAAAGCCCTTCAGGGTCAGTTGCCGCGCCACCACCTGCCATAGATTGGTGATCGGGTTCGGATTGTCGGAACGGTTATAGTCCGCGATCATCCCGCAACAAACGACACGGCCCTGAACCTTCATCGTCAAGAGCATGGCGTCGAGTATCGGCCCGCCGACATTATCGTAGTAAATGTCCACGCCTTCAGGCGCGGCTTCCATGACAGCGGCGGCCAGATCGGGCGTTTCCTTGTAATTGATGGCCGCATCGAACCCGAATTCCCTGGTGATCAGGTCCACCTTGTCGTTGCTGCCAACGATGCCGATGACCTTGCACCCGCGTAATTTTGCGACCTGCCCGGCAATACTGCCGGTCGCGCCAGCCGCGGCGCTGACCACCACCGTTTGCCCAGGCTGGATTTTTCCGATCTCGTGCAGCCCGACGTAGGCTGTCGTCCCCGACCCGCCAAGTGGCCCGACATAATAGGAAAGCGGCGTTCCTTCCTTTGGATGCAGCTTTTCCAGCAGGATGGCGTCAGCATCGAGGACGGAATAATCCTCCCAATGGCTGAGCGCGAAGACAATTTCGCCGGCCTTGTAATCCGGATTGTTCGAAGCGACGATGCGCCCGACGGTCGGCCCGCGCACCACGCCACCAAGCGGGATCGGTGGAAAATAGTTCGCCTTGCCTTCCATCCAGCCGCGAATGGCCGGTTCCAGCGAGAAATAGAGATTGCGCACAAGAAACTGCCCTGCCCCGATTTCCGGAACCGGCGTTTCGACCATGGCGAAATTTGCGGGATCGGGCACGCCGGAGACATGCGACGTGAGGGTAATCTGGCGATTTACTGACAAGGTTGTTTCTCCCGAATTTCTGTTGTTTCAGATCGTTGCACCGGACCTTACCCCTGAGCAACCGGCATCGGGCGGGCGCCACGAATCAGCCGGCCCGGCAAGGCTCCGGTTGGCTGGCCATCCTGCCAGGTAATCTGCCCCGCGACCATGGTCGCCCGGATGCCGGACGCAGACTGCATGATCCGGCGTCCATTTGATGGCAGATCATGCACCACATGCGGTCGGTGCAGGGTCAGATGGGCCGGATCGATGATATTGACATCGGCCCGATATCCGGCGGCGAGACATCCGCGATCACGCAGTCCGAATGCCTCCGCCGGCTCCTGGCTCAGCGCCCGAATGGCGACCGGAAGCGGGATGCGCGAACCATCACGGTCGCGGACCCAGTGCGTCAGCACATAGGTCGGAAAGCTCGCATCGCAAACGAGCCCGTAATGCGCCCCGCCATCTCCCAGGCCCAGCACACAGTCAGGATGGCGCATCATCTCCAGAACCGGATCAAGAGATCCTTCGGCATAATTCGCGATCGCTACATAAAGGAGCGCCTTGCCGTCGTCTTCGAGGAGCAGGTCATATGCGATCTCTTCAGGAGAAACCCCTGCCGCCTCAGCGCGGGCGGCCACACTTTGTGACAAGGGCGGCTCATAGTCAGGCTGCGTGCCAAGCGGGAACATACGCGCAAAGTTGCGACCCATCAGGAACAAGGGTTGCGTCGGGTCCGCCGGCACTTCCTGCAACAGACGGGCACGCATGTCCGGCTGGCGCAGAATGGCCAGCTTTTCCGGCAACGGCAAATCGGCGATTGCATCATAGGTCGGACAGAGGCGGAACGGATTGAGCGTCAGTTCATGTCCCAGAAGCACGCCCACCGGACGCGGAAACACCTGGGCTTTCAGGTTAACGCCGGGCTGAGCGTTCGCCTCGGTCAATCGCGCCAGCACTTCGCGCCAGCCATCGGGTTGCGAATCCAGTTGTGAAAGCGAGAATGTCACCAGTTGACCACTGGTTTCCGCAAGCCGCTGCAACAGATTGATGCCCGGCGCCACCGGCCCGGACGCCAGATCCACCAGCACCTGCATGATACCGAAGCCCTTGCGACGAATCGTGGTTGCGATAGCCTGGAGTTCCGCCTCCGCCGCCCCGAAAGTGGGAATATAATCGCCCGCGCTGGTCCGGTGAATGGGAACGCTTCCGGTGGCGAAGCCGAGCGCCCCGGCATCCAGTGCTTCCTCCATCAAGGCGGACATCTGTTGCAAATCATCCACCGTTGCCGGTTCGCGGGCGGCACCGCGCTCGCCCATGACATAAACCCGCAGCGCCGAATGTGGCACATAAGTCGCAATGTCGATGTCATGCGGGCGACTGTCGATGGCGTCCAGAAATTCCGGGAAAGTTTCCCAATTCCACGGAAGTCCCGCGGTCATCACCACTTCGGGGATGTCTTCCACCCCTTCCATCACGCTGACGAGCAGGGCGCGATCATCGGTCCGGCACGGTGCGAAGCCGACGCCGCAATTGCCGGTGATAACCGTGGTGACACCATGCATGGAAGACGGCGATAACGACGACGACCAGATAGCCTGGCCGTCATAATGCGTGTGAACATCGACGAAACCGGGCGTCACGATACAATCGTGCGCGTCGATTTCCTTTGCTGCGCGGATATTCTTCAAATCTCCGACAGCGACGATCCGATCTCCGGAAACGGCGACATCGCCCCTGAACGGCGCGCTGCCGGAGCCATCGACCACCAGACCACCACGAATGACAAGATCGCACATTTGATGCGCAGACATAATATTATGCTCCATTCAGGCCTGAACAGGCCCCTGAATTGCGGTTTATGGGTGCAATTCAGATTGCGGGTGAAAGCTCTGCGGCGGGCGCCGTCCTGGCCCCACGGACGAGCCTGCCGGGAAGTGCGCCGGTACGTTCGCCGTGCCAGCGTGTTACCTGGCCGCCAACGATCGTCGCCACATAACCGTCCGCGCGCTGATGGAGCCGGCTTCCCTGTTCCGGGAGGTCATCCACCATTTCAGGTTTGTGCAGGAACAGGTTGCCGGGATCGATCAGGTTGATGTCGGCCCGATAGCCTGGACGCAACTGACCCCGGTCCCCAAGGCCCACAGCTCCGGCCGTGTCGGCGGTAAGGGCCTTCACGACCGCTGGCAAACCCAGCACGGACGCCCAGCGGATCAGCATATGCGTTGTAAAGCTGGCGTCGCAGATAATACCACAATGCGCCCCGCCATCCCCCAGACCCAGAATGGTATGCGGATCGCGCAGCATGGCCTCGGCGGCATCCATATTGCCATCGGCGTAATTCATCGCCGGCAGATAGAACATCGCCCGGCCATCTTCCCGCAGCATCAGATCATAGGCGAGCGCCGCCGGGTTCATGCCCTGACGTTCGGCGCGGGCGGCGATGCTGTCGGTACGGGACGGTTCGTAATCCGGAATGGCGCCCATCGGAAAGATATTCGCGAAATTGGTGATGAAGGGTGCAATCGGCATGTCCGATTTTCCGGGAAACTCGCCCAGAATTTTTTCGCGCATCTCCGGCGTGGCAAGGGCGGCCACCCGTTCCTCCAGCGGCTGGCTGGCAATGGCCTGATAGGATGGGCAGAAGGAAAATGGATTGAACGACAGATCGAGACCGGCAATGGTTCCCACCGGACGCCCGCAGACCTGGGCCTTGATGTCCAGCCCGTCGGCATTGGCCTGGATGATCTTGTCCAGCAACGTACGCCACCGCCGCGGGGCATGGGGCAACTGCATAAGGGACATGGACATCGGACGCCGGGATTGCCTGGCAATCCGGCGCAGCATCGCAAATTCCGGCTCCGGATCGTCGAAATCGGAAATCAACTGAACAACGCCCTGATCTGCGTCGGTCAGACCCAGCGAAATGCCCGTCAGTTCGTCCTCCGTTGCCTTCAGGCTTGGCGTCGGGCTGCCATCACTTGCACGGTGGTTAATGCTCCGCGAGGTCGAAAAACCCAGGGCGCCCGCCTGAACGGCGTTCCGCACGATTTCACGCATTTGCGCGATTTCGGAAGGCGTTGCCGGCGCGCCGGCAGCACCGCGATCACCCATTACAAAGACGCGCACCGGGGCATGTGGAATTTGTACAGCCACATCCATATCGAACGACCGGTTGTCGAGAAAATCGAGATATTCCGGGAAGCTCTCCCATTTCCATGGCAGGCCGGTCGCCAGTACCGGTCCGGGAATATCTTCCACGCCTTCCATCAGGCCGATCAGCCGGTCCCGGTCTTCAGGACGGCAGGGAGCAAAGCCGACCCCGCAGTTACCGGTGACCACGGTGGTAACACCATGACTGGATGATGGCTCGAGATGCGTGGCCCAGGTTATATGCCCGTCATAATGGGTATGGATATCCACAAACCCCGGCGTGACCCAAAGTCCGGTGGCATCGGTTTCCTCGCACCCGTTGGCGGGCACATCTCCGACGGCGACAATCCGGTCGCCCTTGATACCAATATCACCGCGAAACTCTGGCTGGCCGGAGCCATCCACTATCGTTCCGCCCCTTATGATCAGGTCTGGCGCATCGTTCATGATGAAGCTCCCTTGATAGCATTTTGCGCGGTCGCACCCCTTCCCGCCACGGCGAGTCGCAAGAAGATCAATGCTGACAGTGCAAAGGCCAAGATATGAATGATGATCGGCCACTGGTACGTGCCGGTCCGGTCGAACAGCCAGCCGGCGAGCGGGGCCGCAAAGACAATGAAAGGCAGTTTGAAAAGATAGCTCAGACCCATCGCCTGGCTGAAACTGGCGCGCCCGAAAAGTTCATTGAGTGCCGCCCCATGGATCGCCACGATGGCGCCAGCGCACGCACCGGCGGAAGCCGCCAGCATCAGCATGGCCGGCAAGCCGGAATGGGGAATCAATCCCATCCACAACAGCCCTTGCGCGAGCGCGTTCACGATCAGCGTGTTGACGGCGCCGATCCGGTCAACCAGCCAGCCAAACAACAGGGCCCCGAACATGCCCGCGCCGCCAAAGGCAGACACCAGCAACGCCGCCTGGTTGAGCTCGAATCCACGCCCGGTTCCGAATGGTACAAAATGGGTCACCAGCATGGTGCTGCCGCTGGTCAGAACCCCGACACCGATGCTCACCAGCCAGAAAGCCGGTTTTCGCAGCAGGGCGCGCTTGTCCAGTGGTGCAGCGGCGTCGGCAGTCGCGCTGCCCAAACCCGCGTCGGCCATGCGCGGCGCGCGGCCAACATCTTCCGGACGATCAATGACAAGAAAAAGGAACAAGGTGCTGGCCAGAAACAGGGCGGAAATCGTCAGAAAAACACCGTTCAGGCCCAGGGTGATTAACAGATAACCGAAGACGGGCGGCATCAGAAACAGCAGGATTGGCATGTTTATCACGCCAAGCGCCTTGCCACGATCCTTGATAAACCAGTTTCCAACCAGGGTAGCGGCGGGCACAATGCCCAGAAAACAGGCTCCGGGTCCGATGAGCAGGGCGAAAACGGCAAGAACGAGATAAATACTATCGACAAATGGCAACAGCGCATATCCGGCGGCCGAAAGCAGTGCGCCGACGATCATCACGGATCGCACGGAGTAACGCTGCAAAAGCCCGCCGACCAACGGCGAACAGAGCGACATCGACAAGACCATCGCGCCAAGACCGGACGAGGCCAGCGCCCGCGACGTATCGAAGCGGACTTCCATGGCGGCGATCAGCGTGCCGTAAGACGCAAAGTTCAACCCCAAGGCGCAGTTCTGGGCAAGGGCGGCCAGCGCTACCATAACCCAGCCGACGGAGGGCAATTTGCCGATGGACTGTCTCATTCGCTGCTGCACTCCCGAAGGTATGGGCGATGTATGAACCCGGGGTCGGACATCGCCCATATGAACTTGTCAGACGATCAGAATTTCGCCGATAGCGTCACCCCATAGGTGCGAGGCTCGGTAGGAAATGCGAATGTGAAGTTCGGGTTGACCACCTGCGTGAACAGACGATCGACCTTGTTGGTCAGATTGCGCCCCCAGACCGTCACGCGGAACCGGTCGCGCATGTCTTCCCAGCTAACCGACATGTCCCATGTGGTCATCGGTCCGCGATCGCTGAAGTCATAGTTCAGCAAATTGGTTTCCTGTGCGGACGTGTAATTCACCGTCGTCTCGAACTGTACGGTCGCCAGATCGGCGACATCCAGCGCATATCTGAGGCCGACCTGTCCGTCCCACTTCGGCGCGTATGGCAGTTTAAGGGAGTTATGGTCATGTTCCACGACCGCCACGCCCGGCGTCAGCACGGTTACACTGCCGCAGGACGATGTGGGCACCGCGCCGCTGAAGGTTTCGGCGCCGGTGAGGTTGGCGCAAAAATCCTTGTAGCCGGAATCGAGGTAACCGCCGTTCAGGAACAGGCTCAGGCCCGTCATCGGCATGACGGTAATTTCGGTTTCGATCCCGCGCACGCGCGCGCTCGCGGCATTGGCGACAATGCTCTCGGTGGAAGCCAGACTCAGCGGGTTCGCGCGAATGGCGCTGACCTGAAGATTCTTGTATTCCGCCCAGAAGGCATTGATATTAAAGCGCACACGCCCGTCGAACAGGTCGCTTTTCAGGCCAACTTCAAAGTTGTCGACCTGCTCGTCGTCGTACGGGACGGCAAATGTCTGGCATGTGGCCGCCTTGGCGTTGATGCCACCGCTCTTGAAGGCACGCTGCCACGACGCAAACAGCATGACATCCTGTGTGGGCTTGTAATCGATGCCAAGGCTTGGCGACCAGCTGTCGCTGCTGTTTTTCAGATTCCCGCACGCTGTGTTCAGGACGACATTATCCTTCAACGTATCGAAATCGCGCGAAAGCGCCAGTGCACCGGCCGGACCTGCCGGCGCCTGCCCAGGATAATCAAAGGCGTTCCGTTTCTCCCAGGAATAACGCAGCGCGGCCGTCAGGCGAATCTGATCGGTGAGATCATAGTTGATCTGCGCGTAAGGCGACACAGATTTCCGAATCTGCCCGAAAAATTGAAGATTGTTGGCGGGCGACCTTCCGTCAATCGGGAACTGATACGTCGGCGTCGCCGGAATGGGCGGGTTGGCTGCCGGGTTGCCCGGCAAGCCCAGACCGAGAAGAATGCGCTGGAAAAGCTCGAAACGGTCCCGCAGATAGAAAACGCCCCCGAGGACATTCAGACGGTCATCAAGAAATGCTTTCTGGTATCGGGTTTCGACCTGAAAGGATTTGAAGTCTTCCAGACGATCCGACGAGAACAGATCCACCAATGTGCCGTCCGTATCCGTCAGGGTAATGCTGTCGCTCTTTTTAAAGCTCGCGACAGTGAACCATTCGCCCCCGGCGACCTGGACGGTGGTGTCGGCGGTGATTTCCCATTCGTCGATATCGGTACGATTTCCGTAGGTTGAGCCGGACACGAACGGGTCGGTGCCGTCGCCCTTGTCGCGCAGGCTATGATCACCGAAGGGATTACGTCCCGGGAATCCAAGCGCGATGAACCGGCTGCCCGCCAGTGTCTGATTTATCACCGGGCTGGTATCCGCGCGTAGCTCAACCCGCTTCACGATGAGGTTCGCTTCAATGTCTTCGTTCGGCGTGTAGCGCAACAACCCGCGAAACGAATTTTTCTTGTCGCCGCCAATGCGGTTACCGATATTGACGCTGACATCGCGCCCGGCGAGTGCCGACTGCTCCGCGATACCCAGCGCGGAGTTTTCATTGCCCACACGGAAAAAGCCGTCATATTGCCGATGCATGAATGCAAAGCGCGCCGCCAGCTTGTCTTCAACGAGCGGAATATTGACCGCACCCTTGACGTCCCGGCGGCCATAATTTCCGACCGTTGCTTCCAGTTCACCGCCGAAATCGAAGTCGGGCCGCCGCGATCGAAGGGCCACGGCGCCGGCAAATGCGTTCCGCCCATAGAGCGCGCCTTGTGGTCCACGCAGGACTTCTACCGACTCCACGTCGAACATGTCACCGAGACCGTCCGCCACGCGGGCCTGGTATGCGCCGTCCACAAAAACCGCAACGCGGGGATCATCATATGGCTCAATGCTTGTATTTCCGATGCCCCGGATAGCGAAGGAGGCTGCTGACTGGAATAAACCGACATGCTCAAGCTTGACGTTCGGAACAGATGTCGAGAGCGCCTGAAGGTCCACGGCGCCCTTTTTGGAAATGGAATCCGCAGTAAAAGCCGAAACGGTAAGCGGTACGTCCTGCAACCGCTCTGCCCGCTTGCGGGATGTTACGACGATTTCTTCCAGCCCGCTGGAAACCTGCATGCCCGCAGGAGATTGCGGGACTTCCTGAGCACCAGCCGCAACCGAAATTGCCAGTCCTGAAACGCACATCATCATGCGCGAAGCACATCGTTTTCCCACGAAAGTCAGACCCTTCATAATTTCTCCCTGAGGTTATTTGATTCAATCAAGCGCCGAAAACGTCCAGACATCTTCCGGTAATTATGATATAAAGTTACGAGGACATGTACGTACGCAGAAGAACAGGCCCGCCAGCTGTTCTGCAAACACGCTCCCCTCCACTTAAAATTACATCAACCAGTGGTGATACTATTATCCTGTCCTCCAAACGCAGGGCATCATCGCGCGCGACTGCACGCTTTCCCGATATTATTTATGCGCCACACATGCCGCACATCATTCGCAGATGCAAGATAAAATTCTCTACAGAGATTTAATTCTCTATGGAGAATTATTTGATGGCAAACGCCTGCGCCACACGAAGCAGGCGTGCAATGATGGCATCCCGCTGCCGCTTGTCGTTCCAGGTCGCCTGAAACATGCCCGCGCCCAGGGCACGGGTCATCATTCCATCCGGATTTGGCAAGGGCACGGTGATGGCGCACATGTTCCGGACGGCATAGCCATTATCCACCGCCCACCCCTGACGGCGCGCCTCCTCGACCTCGGCGATATAGGTGTCCGGAGAAAGCGGAACCTGCCATTCGTAACTTGCACAGGCGCGTCGGAGTTCTTCTTCGGGGGCGTCGATATGTGCCGCATACATCCGGCCAATACTGCCAAAATATATCGGGCGGGTAACACCCAGAGGTATCGAGATTCTCAACTCCCCGCCGCTCTCGATCACGGACGATACGGACCATGTCTTTTCGTCTGTTTTGGTCCATATCGTCAGGACAATATCGAACTCCTGCGCCAACTGCTTCATCATCTCCATACCAAGACGCTCGGCCTTGTCTTTCCCATGAAGAAGATGTTGCATCCGATCAAAGTAAGAACCGATAGAATATCGCTTCGTCCTGTTATCTATAGAAACGATATCGTGATAAACCAATGTTCTTAAAATCGACAGGCAGGTGCTGTTATTTATATTCAAGGCTGACGAAATATCCATAAGGCGCATGGCCGTATTACTTGTAGCCAGAAAGTGGATAATAGCGATACTGTTATCCACTGATCCTACGCGTTTGGACTGAGGGAAATTTTTCATATTCCAGCTCTGCAAGATTCCACCACCCTGTTTTCGGAATGCTTGTGCGCAGGTAGTTTTGAGAAGATCCGGCACCTCTGACACCCGACACGGCAGTGCTATCCGGGAAGACAGCTCGCCACGTTCCCATTCCGCGGGACCCGCCCATTAAAAGCAAGCTTGATTTTACCAGAAAACATGGAGCGGGCGAAGGGATTCGAACCCTCGACTTCAACCTTGGCAAGGTTGCGCTCTACCCCTGAGCTACGCCCGCATCCCGAGCGGTGTCCGGTGGATCACCACATCGTGGAAGCCGCCCCTAGCCGAATGTCGGGGGGGAACGCAAGCCCTTTCATCTTTGCATGGCGGAGTCCATATTATCTTTTCGGATATGACCGGATGCGGGCGCACGGCCCGGTCGGTAAAATGCAACGCAAGCAAGGTCAGGAGCGGGATGGTGGCAAGCCTGTCGATGAGCGCCGAAGAACGTCAGGCGATCGACGCCTTTCGCAAGGACGTCGTTGAGGCGTCAGTGGATGCGCTGATTCTCGTGCGGTTCACCGCGGAATGGTGCGGCCCATGCAAACAACTGGCGCCGGTTATCGACAAGGCCATCGCCGAAGCCGGGCAAGGGCGCACCCGGCAAGTGGTGGTGGATGTGGATCATAACCGCCTGATCGCCGAACAGTTTCGTATCCAGTCCGTGCCCACGGTTTATGCGTTTCTTGGCGGGCAGCCCGTTGATGGCTTTGTCGGCGTGCGCTCCGATCGCGAGATCAGGGCCATGATTGAAAAACTGCTTGCCAGCCTGCCACCCACTGCAGCGGAGGCCGACCTCGATACACTGGTCGCCGAAGCCCATGCGCTGCTGGACGCAGACAAGGCCGCTGACGCTGCCGATGCCTTCGTTGCCATTCGGAAACAGGCGCCGGATCGAGTCGACGCGATTGCCGGCCATGCCCGTTCCCTGTTGGCGCTGGGCCAGTTGGAAACCGCCGCCGGGGCGCTTGCCGCGATCCCTGCCGACTCGACTGATCCGTCCGTGCAGCAGGCGCGCGCCGCCGTCGAACTGGCGCGGACGGCGGGCGCGGGCGGCGAAACCGCAGAATTGCGCGCCCGTATCGCTGCCGACCCGCAAGACCATGAAGCCCGCATCGCGCTCGCCAATGCGCTGTTCGCCAGCGGGGACCGCGATGGCGCAGCAGGGCAACTGCTCGAATCGATCCGGATCGACCGGGCTTGGGAAGAGGAAGCCGCCCGCACCCAATTGCTGAAAATTATCGATGCGGTCGGTCTGGCCGACCCATGGTCCGCCGGTATTCGTCGCCGGTTGAGCTCGATCCTCTTTGGCTGAGCTGCGCCCCGTGGTTAGCTTTGCCGATCTGCCGGCGGTGTTACGCATCTTTCCGCTCGATGGCGTTATCCTGCCGCCGCGCGGGTTGCTGCCGCTGCTGATCTTTGAACCACGTTATCTGGCGATGGTGCGCGATGCCATGGCGGGCGATCAATTGATCGGAATGGTGCAGCCACGCGCCAACCCGGAAAGCGAACGGCCACCGCTTTATAAGGTCGGCGGCCTGGGCCGGATTACCCAATTTTCTGAAACGGGTGACGGTCGGTTCCGTATCACGCTGGCCGGTCTCACGCGTTTTCGAATCGTATCGGAAATAGCGGTCGCCACGCCTTACCGGCAAGTACAGGCTGATTATGCCAGTTTCGCGGGCGACTGGACCACACCGCCGCCGTTGGCGCCCGCCGAACGCATGGCGCTGGAATCGACGTTCCGTGACTATCTGGAAAGTCAGGAATTGTCCGCCGACTGGGACGCCGTCAAAAATTCCGATGATGAAAGTCTCGTACACACGCTGGCGACGGCCTGCCCCTTCTCCGCCGTCGAGAGACAGGCTTTGCTGGAAGCGTCGGACCTGACAACCCGCACCCGGACGTTGACGGCGCTGATGGCGTTGTCCGGCAGCTCCGAAGGAACCCTGCAATGACAGATCCACAAAACCCCGACCGGCGCGAGCTTGACCAGCGATTGCTGGATATTCTGGTCTGCCCGCTCACGCGCGGGCCGCTGCGTTATGATCGCACGCGGCAGGTGCTGATCTCCGAAACCGCCGGGCTGGCCTATCCGGTGCGGGACGGTGTGCCGGTGATGCTGATCGAGGAAGCGACCCCCTGGCCGCCGGAGACCGTCCCGACCCACCTCGCCACAGGCGACTGAAGCTCAGCCCGGTTCGCCGCGCAGCATCGGAGGCAAATCCCCCGTTTCACCGCGCGCCACCGCCATAAATCCACGGCGCAGCGGCCCGAGACGGTTGACTGCCGCAAGGCCGGTGCGTCGAACCCATGCGGCGGGCGCGCCGGGTATGGCGAATAGTCGGGTCAGCCCGTCCGTCGCCATGGCGGTGGCGGAATTATCCGCCCGCCGCCACCGTTCGTAACGGCGCGCCACTTCCGGGCTGCCAATGTCCAGTCCGATCCGCGCCGATTCGGCCAGCACCTGCGCCAGCGCCGCGACATCCCGCAGCCCCATGTTCAGCCCCTGCCCTGCAACCGGATGAATGACGTGGGCTGCGTCGCCGATCAGCAGCAACCGTTGCGCCCAGTAACGCTCGGCGTGATGCAACCCGAGTGGAAAGGAGGAAACCGGCGCGATCAGTTCGATGTTGCCCACACAATCACCAAGACGCTTGCGGGCTTCGTGGGCAATGGCGCGCGGAGACAGTGCCAGCACACCCGGCGCGGTTTCCGGTTTGACCGTCCAGACCATGGCCGAGCGATGACGGCCATCGGGCAGATCATTCATCGGCAATTGCGCGAATGGCCCCTCGGGATAGAAAATTTCCGACGCAATATGATCGTGCGGCAGTTCATGCGTGAAAATGCTGACAATGGCCCGCGCGTCATAGCGCCAACGGGCCACACGTATGCCGGCCTGATCCCGCAGCATGCTGTTGCGCCCATCCGCGGCGACGGCGACGGGCGCAAGAATCACCCGCCCATCGGCCAGTTCGGCGCGTACCTGCGCAGGCCCCCGGTCGAGATGACGGAGTTCGGCCGGAGCCAGCAACCGGATGCGTGGTTCCGCGCGCACCCGATCCAGCAGCGCAATCCGCAATTGCCGATTCTCCATCATGGTGCCCAGCGGCTCGGCGGGCTTCGCCTCGGCCGAATGGAAGGACAGCAACCGATGGTCCAGGCCATCGGTCACGCGTATTTCGCGAATCGGACAGCCTTCGCGATCCAGTGCGTTACCCAGCCCCAGCAATCGCAGCATCCGCGCCGGCGCGCTGGCAATCGCCGAAACCCTGCCATCCACGCCAGGCGCCAGATTGGCGGCAGCATCGGCGCGCTCAAGGATAGTTACGTCAAACTCCTGGGCTGCCAGGGCCAGCGCCAGCGTCTGACCGACAAGGCCGCCGCCAATAATTAACGCATCTGTTCGCAGATCTGTCATATTTAATATCTTTACCGCATGTCGTAAAAATTGCTTATAGGGCCGGATGTAAGCGTAGAGGGTAATATGGTTAAGATGTCGCAACTTAACGTCGATACATTATCCAGTTCCTTTCGGGCGCGGCGAAATATAGCGCTCCGCGAATTTATCGCGAAACTCACCACACGGCGAGGGCCGGAGGCCGGCCCGTTCCGGATCATCGATCTCGGGGGAAGGCCCCCATATTGGGATCTCGTCGGCATCGATTTCCTGGAAAAATATGACATACAAATCACATGCGTAAACTATAGCGACACGGAACTGCAAAAGACACCCCATAGTTCCGGACGGATCGACCAGATAGTGGGCGATGCCCGGGATCTGCATCAATTTGCCGATAACTGTTTCGACATGGTGCACAGCAATTCTGTTATCGAACATGTCGGACAATTCCCGGACATGGAAAGATTCTCGAAAGAGGTATCAAGACTCGCTCCCTGTCATTATGTGCAAACACCCTATTTCTGGTTTCCGATAGATCCGCATTTCCCGCGCATGCCACTTTTACACTGGATGCCGCGATCGTTACGCCTGAAAATGATGCGGCACGTCCCGCTCAGGGCAGGCGGACCTTATAAGGATATGCGAAAGGCCATGTTCCATATGGAGGCCTCGATTATACTCGACCGCTCGCAATTCTGCTATCTGTTCCCGACTTCCCGGCATCGCTTCGAATCGTTTCTTGGCTTGCCCAAATCCATGATCGCCGAAAAGGACTGATTCGACGAAAGCCGGATTGCCTGAATTCGAGGCAGACGCCGGGATATCGCGAGGAGATGCCTGAAATTAAGGCAGACTCCGTCATTCGCACGCGCAGGGCCATAGTGGCGCAGGTTGGCATGGGTCTTGAATACACAAGGACAGGGTGCTTCGGCTCCTGTGCTCTTTTCAGGACTATCCTGTCCTCTCCACTCCCCCGGAGCCGGTGACGGTTCCGGGTTTTTTCCGGCCCACACCGAAACCGGTCCAAAAAGAGAACATATGCTTGACCCCGATCATGGTTCGGCGGCATGGAATGGTCAATGGCGACAGCGCAACCCTTGATGGCGGCCGCGCCCTGGCGGCGGGTGCGACGGCGTGGGCCCGGACCGATCCGGCGCGGCTTCACGGCGTTCATAGCCGGCACGAAACGGCTGGGTCGCTGGCTCGGCGGACTGATACTGTTTATTACCGGCGTAGCATTGGCCATCGCGCTGCTGAGTTACGATCCGGACGACCCGTCGCTCAACAATATTACCAGTTCCCTGCCGCAAAATCTGCTCGGCCGCCCCGGTGCGTTCATCGCGGATTTTCTGCTGCAAGGCTTTGGTCTGGCATCAGCCCTGCTGGTGCTGATTTTATGCGTCTGGGGCTTGCGCGTCATTGCCGGTCAGACAACGCACCGCCACCGCGGCCGGGCGGTTTTAGGGACGCTGCTGGCCGTCCCCTTCTGCGCCATCGCGCTGGGGCTGGCCTGGCCCGCCCCGGTTGGAACGCTGGGCGCCGGCAGCGGCGGCGTCGCCGGGCTTGCCGCCGGCGCGATGCTGTCTGCCCTGCCCTTGCCCCCGGGATTTGATCCGGCGCTGCTATCGCTTGTTCTGGCAAGCTTTTCCGGTTTGCTGGCGCTGGCACTGGTCGTTGCCGGTATCGGGCCACGCCGGCAGGACCTGGCCATATTCTCCCCCCTGTTCCGGCGACGGGAGACCAATGCGGAGACGGGGGAAATCGACTTCGCGGAGGAAGAGGAAACCGTCGACCACACACCGGCGATCATCCGGCGCAATCCCTTGCCTGCCGCTTCCGCCGAAGCGCCAACGCGGCGGATCATTGGTCCTGCCCCGCGTCCACAACCCAAACGCGACGCGCCCGATCGCCAGCCAGGGCTGGCGCTGGGCGACCGGGCCGATTTGCCGCCCCTTTCCCTGCTGAAACCGCCACCGCGCAGTAATGGCCAGGTCGTGGATATGGCGGCTCTGGAGCAAAACGCCCGGCTGCTCGAATCCGTGCTGGACGATTATGGCGTAAAGGGCCGGATCGTCGGGCTTGCGCAGGGGCCGGTCGTCACACTTTATGAACTGGAACCTGCCCCCGGAATCAAGGCGAGCCGGGTGATCGGGCTGGCGGACGATCTCGCACGGTCGATGAGCGCGGTTTCCGCGCGGGTGGCGGTCATCCCGGGGCGGAATGTCATCGGCATCGAATTGCCCAATATGCGACGCGAAATGGTATCGCTATCCGAGCTTGTCGCGTCCGAATCCTTCCAGGCGAGTACCGCGACCCTGCCCGTCATTCTGGGCAAGGATATTGCAGGCGGGCCGGTGATCGCTGACCTGTCGCCCATGCCGCACCTGCTGATCGCCGGCACCACCGGTTCGGGCAAATCCGTCGGCCTGAACGCAATGATCCTCTCGCTGCTCTACCGGCTCCGTCCGGACGAGTGCCGGATGATCATGATCGATCCCAAAATGCTGGAATTGTCCGTCTATGACGACATTCCGCATTTGCTGGCCCCGGTCGTCACCGATCCGCAAAAGGCCGTTCGTGCGCTGAAATGGGCGGTCGACCAGATGGAGGATCGCTACCGGAATATGGCGCACATCAATGTGCGCTCGCTTTCCGGCTATAATGAACGCGTACGCGAGGCGCTGAAGTCCGGCAAAAGCTTCAGCAAGCAGGTGCAGACCGGCTGGGACGACGAAGGCAATCCTCAGTTCGAGGAGGTCACCCTGCCGCTGGAACCGCTGCCGCTGATCGTGGTGGTGGTGGATGAACTTGCCGACCTGATGATGACGGCGGGCAAGGAAGTGGAGTTTCTGATCCAGCGGCTGGCGCAAAAGGCGCGCGCCGCCGGCATCCATCTGATCATGGCCACGCAGCGCCCCTCTGTCGATGTCATCACCGGCGTTATCAAGGCCAATTTGCCCACCCGCATCAGCTTCCAGGTAACCTCCAAGATCGACAGCCGCACCATCCTTGGCGAGCAGGGCGCTGAGCAACTTCTCGGCAAGGGCGACATGCTCTACATGCCGGGCGGCAAGCAGATCACCCGCGTCCATGGCCCGTTCGTCTCGGACGAGGAGGTAGAGGAAGTTGCCCGCCACTGGAAGGCGCAAGGTTCCCCGTCCTATGTGTCCGGCGTGACGGACGGCCCCGATGAAAGCAGCGAGACCGGGTCCGCGACCAGCGGCGGCGGGGGCGGCAAGGGCAACAGCGACGATCCGCTGCAACAGGCGATCCAGGTCGTCGCCACCTCGCGCAAGGCCACCATCTCCTATCTCCAGCGCCAGTTGCGGGTCGGCTATAACAGCGCCGCGCGGCTGATCGAGCAGATGGAAGAAATGGGCCTGGTATCTTCCCCTGACCATGTCGGCCGGCGGGAAGTGCTGATGGATGAAGCCGGGAACCGGCTGCCGTAACGTTTATACCGCCTGCACGCCGCTGGCACCGCTGCCCGTGAACAGCAGGGTTTCCGTTTCTCCGGTAATGCGCACGACGCTGCCTTGCGGCACATCGGGGGCCACCAGAACGCCATGATAATCCCGCCCGCCGGTCAGCAGACCACGTAAAACCCGCGCGGTCATGCCATGGCTGATCGCCAGCACCGGGGTTGTGCGATCAAGCCCGGCCAGCCATTCGGCGAGGCGTTCCGCAACATCGCGATAATGTTCGCCACCTTCGACAGGCATGCGAAACAGGCGATGTTCGCGGTCGAAGATATCGCCCTCTTCGGCCACAATGTCGGCGTAATTGCGCCCGGTCCAGCGGCCCACTTCGATCTCGCGCAGGCGCGCGTCCGCCTGGATATCGAAAAAGGACATGTCGAGATGTTCGGCGATGATGGAAGCGGTTTGCCGCGTGCGCCCTGCCGGCGACGTCCAGATTGCGGGCCGCTCTCCGGTGCGGGCGGCGTGGTCGGCGAGCGCTGCGCCCATCGCATCGGCCTGAACGAAGCCGGCGCGGGTCAGCGGCGTATGGCTGTTGTTGCCCTGCATGCGCGCGGCGCGGTTGAAAACGGTTTCCGCATGACGCGCAACGAAAATCGGAGCCTTCTCTGTCTGCATGAAACTGCCTTGTCTTGCGCCTGACTCTGCATGTGCCGGAGGGAGACGACGCGGCGACCATGCGACGCGTCGTACAAGACCATCTGGACCGCTTCGCCCATCGTGAAGCGCCCCTTCCCTTCAGCTGGACTTCCGCCAGCTGAACCCGTGTCCGCGCTCAGCGCGGGCGCGGCAAATTCGGGCCGAACGGGCGCGGCGGACCAGAGGGCCGCGAACCGCGTGGCAACTGCGCCTGATAGGCGACGAGACAATGATCGCCGCAATAGGGGAAACCGGGGTTCACCGGCTTGCCGCAAAAATGGAAATCCGCCTCATCCGGGTGGCCGATCGGCCATTTGCAGATGCGATCATTCAGATCGAGCAGGCTTACCTTGCCGTCCTTGCCCCGGGCCTTGCCATCGGGCGGCGAGACCGGGCGCACCGGGCGGGACACCGCCGCATCCACAACAGGCACCTGGCGTGGCGCCGGAGCGGGGGCAACCGGAGCGACAGGTTCGGGCGACGGCCTGGCGATCGTTGGTTCAGCCCGCGTGGGGACGGCGGCAGCCGGCTTTCTGGCAGGTTCGGCAGTCGCTGCCGGAGCAGCCGCAGCCGGCGCTGGCGCGGCAGGCTGTGCCGTCGTTGTCCGCGCCGTGCCGTTTCCGGCTGCAGGGGCCGCTGATTTCGCTGCTTTCAACGGCGACGGCCGCGCCGCCAGACCCAGCCGGTGCGCCTTGCCGATCACCGCATTCCGCGATAATTTTTCACCCAGCAATTCAGCGATCTGGCTTGCCGATCGTCCTTCATCCCAATATTGTTTCAACAGAGCCACGCGCTCGTCTGTCCAGGCCATATGTTCCTAATCCGCTTCGCGCAGCGACCCATGCCGCCCGCAATTTCGCTATTGCCGATTGCCGCCTGCTGTTTCCCGCACTAAAGCCATGGCAACAGACGATGACCGACGATATCCAACCTTTTCGTTCCGCCGCCAGCCGCCAGCCGGGAGTTCCCGTATTCACTGGCCCGAACTGGCGCGGTATCCGCACCCTCTATGTGAAGGAAGTGCGGCGCTTCTTCAAGGTGCAGATGCAGACGATCTGGGCGCCTGCGCTCACCACCCTGTTGTTTCTGGCCATCTTCACCGTCGCCCTCAGCGGGCAGCGGGCCGAGATTCTCGGCGTGCGCTACGCCGATTTCCTCGCTCCCGGCCTCATCATCATGGGCATGGTGCAAAATGCGTTCCAGAACAGTTCCTCATCCTTGCTGGGCGCCAAAATCCAGGGCACGATTGTCGACATTCTGACCCCGCCATTGTCGCCGAAGGAAGTGCTGGTCGCGATGGTAGCGGGCGCGCTCACCCGCGCCTGGCTGGTGGGTTTGGCGGTATGGGCGGCGATGCGGCTGTGGCCGGGCGTGAAGGTAGAGATACAGGATCCCGTCGCCATCCTGTATTTTGGCACCGTCGGCTCCGTCTTTCTCGCACTGCTTGGTATCCTCACCGGCATCTGGGCGGAAAAATATGATCATGGGGCCGCCGTCACCAATTTTTTCATCCAGCCGCTGACTTTACTGTCCGGCACCTTCTACGCCATCGACCGTCTTGCACCCGCCTTCCAGATGCTGAGCCGGATGAATCCGTTTTTCTACCTGATCGATGGATTTCGCAGCGGTTTTATTGGTGTATCGGAGGCGCCGCCCCTGATTGGCGGGGCAGTGATCGGTGTCCTTACGGTACTGCTGTGGTGGCTGACGCATGCGCTGCTGAAATCGGGGTGGAAATTGCGCGCCTGATTCGCTATTTCAGCAGGAGAGAGGCGGCTGGTGCCGCCTTTTTTCATTTGCTGAGGTTGCGATATGGCCATTTCCCCGCTCATGCCCGTTTATCCGCGCTGCGATGTAGCGCCGGTGCGTGGCGAGGGCTGTTATCTGTTCGACGCCAATGGCCGGAAATGGCTGGATTTTGCCTCCGGAATCGCTGTCAATTCGCTGGGCCATGGCCATCCGCATCTGGTGAACGCCATTGCGAAACAGGCCGCAACGCTGATGCATGTGTCGAACCTGTATGGCTCGCCGCAACAAATTTCGGTCGCCGAAAGGCTGGTTGCGCTGACCTTCGCCGATACGGTGTTTTTCACCAATTCCGGCGCGGAAGCGGTGGAATGTGCAGTGAAAACAGCACGCGCGTATCAGAACGCGGCGGGCCACCCGGAAAAATACCGGCTGATCACCTTCGGCAACGCGTTCCATGGCCGGACGCTGGCGACCATCTCGCTGACCGATCAGCAGAAACTGCGCCAGGGCTTCGATCCGCTGCCGGATTGGTCGAGGGTCGTGCCGTTCAACGATCTGGCTGCTACCGAAGCGGCCATCGATGAATCCGTCGGCGCAATTCTGGTCGAACCCATCCAGGGCGAAGGCGGCGTTACACCGGCGACACCAGAGTTCCTGGCCGGGCTGCGGACGCTGGCTGACCGGCACGGCCTGATGCTGGTGCTCGATGAAGTGCAGACGGGCGCTGGCCGCACCGGCACTTTCTTCGCCCATGAACAATATGGCGTGACGCCCGATATCGTCGCCACCGCCAAGGGCATCGGTGGCGGTTTTCCGGTCGGCGCCTGTCTCGCCACCGAAAAGGCGGCGCAGGGCATGGTGTTCGGATCGCACGGCTCTACCTATGGCGGCAACCCGCTGGCGATGGCGGCAGTGAACACCGTGCTCGACATCATCGCCGAACCGCAATTCCTTGCCGACGTCCGGGCGAAATCCGAACGGCTGCGCCAGGCGCTGGAGCAGATGATCCCCAACCATGATCTGTTCGACCATGTACGCGGTCGCGGGCTGTTGCTGGGGCTGAAACTCACCGCCGACAGCCGGGCGTTCGTAGCCCATGCGCGCGATCATGGCCTGTTGACCGTCGCCGCCGGGGATAATGTCGTGCGTATCGTGCCGCCGCTGGTGATCGAGGAAGCGCATATCCGCGAGTGTGTGGACAGCCTTTCCGCGGCCGCCGCCAGCTTCAAGATCCCGGAGGCTGCATGAACGTACGGCCATCCCCGCGCCACCTGCTGGATCTGTCCGATCTGGGCGCGGAAGGGTTGCGGCAATTGCTCGACGCGGCAGCCAGCCGCAAGCGCGCGCGCCGGGGCCGGCCCCAGGGGGCGATCGACGCCGATGCGCCGCTGGCCGATCATGTTCTGGCGGCGATTTTTGAAAAACCCTCCACGCGCACGCGGATCAGCTTCGATGTCGCGATGCGGCAACTGGGCGGGGCGACGATCACGCTGGCGGCGGGCGATATGCAGCTTGGCCGGGGCGAAACCATCGAGGATACGGCGCGGGTACTGTCCGGCTTTGTCGATGCGGTGATGATCCGCGCCCATCGCCACGCCGATCTCGAAGCCTTTGCCGGAGCGTCGTCGGTGCCGCTCGTCAACGGCCTTTCCGATCGTTCGCACCCGTGCCAGATCATCGCCGATCTGATGACCGTAGAGGAGCGCCTGGGTCGCAGCGTCACCGGTACGCGCTGGGCGTGGTTTGGCGATGGCAATAATGTCTGCCACTCTGTTATTGAGGCGGCGGGGCTGCTCGGCTTTACCCTGCATATCGCCTGCCCGCCGGAATATGCGCCTGATGATGGTTTTGTCGCCACGGCCCGCGAGCGCGGCGCGACGATCATCATCAATACGGATGTGGATGGCGCAGCGATGGCCGCCGATGTAATCGTTACCGATACCTGGGTGTCGATGGGCGATGCCGATGCCGATGCGCGGCTGGCCGCCATGGCGCCCTACCAGGTCGATGCGGCGCTGATGGCGCGGGCATCCCCGCATGCGCTGTTTCTGCACTGTCTGCCGGCGCATCGCGGCGAGGAAGTGACAGCGGACGTCATCGACGGGCCGCAATCCGCCGTGTGGGACGAGGCCGCCAATCGCGTTCATGCGCAAAAGGCTGTGCTGCTGTGGGCGCTGGGAAAATCCGTATGAGCACGAACGACAGCTCCCGCCGCGATGGCGACCGGTCTCTCGGCTTCACCTTGCCGGCACGCAATGTACGGGGACGTGCCGTACGGCTGGATGCATCGGTCGACGCGATTCTGGCGGCGCACGCCTATCCGGAACCGATTGCAAAATTACTGGCCGAAGCACTGGTGCTGACGGCGATGCTGGGCGCGCTGTTGCGCGACGAAGGCGGGCAATTGACCCTGCAGGCGCGTGGCGAGGGTGGCCCCTGTTCCCTGTTGGTCGCCGATTATCGCGAAGGCGAACTGCGTGGTTATGCGGCGCTTGATCTCGATCGCCGTTTCCCCGCCGCGGACAGCGAAACGCTGGCGGGATTTTTCGGCAAGGGCTATCTCGCCATCACGCTCGACCAGACGGCTTCGGCGGAACGCTATCAGGGCATTGTCGAACTGGGCGACACGACGCTTGAGGCCGCCGCCGGCAATTATTTCGCGCAATCCGAACAATTGCCGACGATCATCCGGCTTGCGGCGGTGCGCAAGGCCGACGGCCACTGGACCGCCGGCGGCCTGCTGGTGCAGCAATTATCCCGCAAGGAACTGGGGGCTGCACGGCTGCATGTAGAAGCATCCGAACAGCACGCCGCCGATCAGCAACATGTAGCGGCGCTTGTCGGAACCTTGTCGGACACGGAATTGACGGATGTCGAGCTGCCGCTCGAAAACTTGCTGTGGCGGCTGTTCCACGAAGAGGAAGTGCATGCTTTCCCGCCCGAATTGCTGTCGCGTGGCTGCCGTTGTTCGGTGGAGCATATCACCCGGGTACTAAAGCAATTCTCCGAAGAAGAACGGGTAGAAATGCGCAACGGCGATGGTCTGGTGGCCGTAGACTGCGAATTTTGCGCCCGGCAGTTTCTGCTGGACGTGTAGAAATATTTTTTAGCGCTACTCGATACACGTTGGGAAAACGTACCTATATATCTTTTATGGGGAAGATAGTTTCGACGATTGGCGCGGGGGCGCTGCTTTTGTTCATGGCTGACAGCGCCACCGCTGCGCCGCCATTACAGGCCATGCATGGCACGTTCCGGCCAGGGCTTTGGCAGGTGAATGAAGTGGGTGATGGCACCGACAAGGCGCGGACCATTTGCGCCGCGGCGCCGGAGCAACTGCTGACTGCCGGAAGACCGGCCCGCGCCTGTAAATCCACGGTTATCGCCAACGAGCCTGGCCGGGGCATCATCACCTATCAGTGCAAGGGCGGGCTTTCCGGGCGCACCATGCTACGCCGCGACGCCGCCAATATTTATACGATTGACGCGCAGGGGCTTGATCGGGGCCGTCCTTTTGCGCTGCTGGCCGAATGGCGTCGCGTCGGTGATTGCAAATAAAACCTGAATAATCAGTCGAAATCGAGATCGCCCGCCGGCGGTTCCTCCAGATATGGCTCGATCTCCACCTCGGCAAGCGTAGGCGGATTCCAGCGCGGGGCGCGGTCCTTGTCGATCAGTTGTGCGCGGACGCCTTCGTAGAAATCACCGCCGCGCTCCATATTGCAGACGATGCGATATTCGCGGCGCAGGCAGGATTCGATGGTTTCGCCATCGCCTTCCCGCAGCGCATGCAGGATCAGCTTCAGCGAGGTGGGCGACAGGGTACGCATGTGCCGCGCCTGGTCGTTGGCCCAGTCATCGCCTTCGTCCAGAGACGCCAGCATTGCCTCCACGCTGTCGCGGGCGAAATGATAGTCGATCCCTTCACGCAGCGCCGTCAGCATATCCGGCCCGGGATCGGCGTCGAACGTATCCAGCACCTGCCCGACGCTCTCATGCGCATGGGCCAGCCGCTCTTTCAGCAATTCGAGTTCGGCGCGCGGTACATAATGGGTGGCGATTTCAGCGGTGCGGCAATCGGCAGGCCCGATCCGTGCGCCGGTAAGGCCGAGAAATTCGCCAATTTCTCCCGGCAGACGCGGCAGCGCGTGGGTCGCGCCGACATCGGTGATGAACCCGATACCGGCCTCGGGCATGGCGAACAGCGTCGCCTCGGTCGCCACCCGGTAAGGCGCATGGATGGAAATACCGACGCCGCCGCCCATGGTGATGCCGTCCATCAGCGCGATATAGGGTTTCGGATAATGGGCGATGGCCTGGTTCAGCCGATATTCGTCGTGGAAAAATGCGGCATAGCTGCCGTCGCCGGCTTTTCCTGCGGCATGCATGGCGACGACATCACCCCCGGCACAAAAGGCGCGGTCGCCCTCACCTTCGACGACCACGGCTTCCACCGACGCATCCACCAGCCATTCGATCAACTGCCGGTGCAACTCGCCACACATATCGCGGGTCAGGGCGTTCAGCGCATGGGGGCGTGTCAGTGTCGCAATGCCCAGCCGGCCCATACGCGCAAAGCGGATTTCCTGGCTCATCCCCATATCTCCCTATAAAATCTCGACTTCATGAAGGCCGAAGCGATGCAATGCCGGACGCAAGGCCGCGATTCCGTTGGTCTCGCCGGTAAAGATGGCGCGCCCTTGCGGGCGAACATCGGGCCATGCTGCCCCGTCCAGCAGATGGGCGACCCGCCGCGCAATCCCGGCGGCCCCATCGACAAATTGCACATCCGGCGGGCTGGCGGCAGCCAGTTCCTCGGCAACAAGCGGGAAATGCGTGCAGGCCAGCACCAGTCGGTCAAGCCGCTCGCCGCCCTGCTGCAAGGTAATGCCCTCGATAGCGGAGCGGAAAATATGCGGATCCGGCGTTTCGCCGCGCAATTTTGCCTCGGCGGCCTCTACCAGCGCTGCCGAACCATGGCGCAAGACCAGGCAGTCACCGGCGAAGCTGTGTGACAGATTATCAACATACGCCTGACGCACCGTCGCTTCCGTACCCAGCACACCGATCACCCGACTGGTGGATTGTTCCGCCGCCGGCTTGATCGCCGGCACCGTACCCACCGCCGGCACATCAAGGGCGGCGCGCACATGCGCAAGCGCGATGGTAGATGCGGTATTGCAGGCAATGACGATCAGCGCCGGACGCACGCGCTCCACCAGCCGTCCCAGCAGCGCCGGCACGCGGGTGGCGATCTCCGCTTCCGACCTTGTGCCATAGGGAAAGCCGGCGTTATCCGCGCAATAGACGAGCGGGGCCGTAGGCAGCGTCTCTGCCACCGCACGCAACACCGACAGCCCGCCAACGCCGGAATCAAGAAACAGGATGGGGCCCGGTGTCAGGCGATACGCTCCTTCACATAGCGCCCCGGTGCATCCTCGATAACCGGATAGCCAGGCACTGTGCCCGGTACGCGCGCCGGCACCATATCACCCGATTGCGGAGCAAGCCAGGCATCCCAGTCTGGCCACCAGCTTCCCGCCGTTTCCTTCGCCTGTTGCTGGAAAGCTTCCAGCGTTTCGGGAAGCGGCGTGGAATCTTCCAGGGTCCAGTATTGATATTTGTTGAGCGATGGCGGGTTGATTACGCCGGCGATATGACCGGAGCCTGCCAGCATGAAGCGATTGGCTCCCGCCAGCGCATGGGCGACCTTGAATGCGCTGACCGCGGGCGCGATGTGATCGGATATGCCCGCCTGGATATAGGTGGGCGTGCGTACCTTCGTGAGATCAAGGCCGACCCCCGCCACCTTGATCGCGCCGGGCTGCATCAACAGATTATCAAGGTAGAAGTTCTGCAGATATTCGCGATGCCACCGCGCCGGAACATTAGTCGGGTCCGAGTTCCAGTAGAGCAGATCGAAGGGTAGATAATCGCGTCCCTTCAGATAGTTGTTCACGACATAATTCCAGATAAGATCTGTGGGCCGCAGCATGTTGAAGCTGACGGCAAGCCAGCGGCCATCGACAATGCCCTTGCCGCCTGTCATGGAATCCAGCGTCTGCAGCATTTGCTCATCGACCATCGTGCGCAAATCGCCCGCCTCGCTGAAATCGACCTGGGCGGTAAAGAAGGTGGCCGTTCGCACCCGGTCCGCCTCGCCGGAGGCGGCAAGCCAGGCGAGCGTTGCCGCAAGCGTCGTGCCGGCGACACAATAACCAATCGTGTGCGTCGCAGGAGCCCCGGTGATTTCCAGCACCTTGTTGATCGCGGCAACCTGACCATCGAATACATAGGTGTCGAGCGTGACATCGGCATGTTCGGGTCCGGGCTGCTTCCACGACACCATAAACACCGTATAGCCGCGATCCACCGCCCAGCGGACAAAGCTTTTCTCGGCGGTGAGGTCGAGAATGTAAAATTTATTGATCCATGGCGGAAAGATCAGCACCGGTATTTCATGCACCTCCCCCGTTGTTGCCGAATACTGGATCAGCTGGAACATCCGATCTTCATAAATGACCTTGCCGGGTGTGGCTGCGAGGTTTCTCCCGACTTCAAAAGCGCCCTCGTCGGTCATCGTCAATTTGCCACGCTTCAGATCGTCGAGCATGTTGCGCAATCCTCGCAACAGGCTTTCACCATTGGTCTGGATGGCGGCCTCGATCACTTCCGGGTTCAGGGCGGCAAAATTGGCCGGGCTCATCGCATCGACGAACTGGCGAATCTGGAAGCGCAATTTCGCGCGCATATCCTCGGGCAGACCCTCCAGCGCCGAAACCAGTTCCAGCAGATAATGGCTGGTCAGCAAATAGCTGCGCTTCACCATTTCAAATACCGGATGCTCATTCCACGCAGGCGCTGCGAAACGCCGGTCGGACCTGTTGGCGGCCCCCGGCATGGCTGCCTCATCGCCGCTGAGCGCCGCAGACCATAACTTCATCGAATCGGCCCAGAAATCCCCGGTCAGCTTGCCCAGCGTGTCGTTATCCGCGGACAGCCAGGCTTGCGCCCAGTTGTTCCAGATCGACGTCATGCCCGCCAGTACTTCAGCGCCGCCGGCTTCGCTGAACGCCGGCATTTTTTCCGCCAGCTTATCGGATTCGTTCGCCCAGAATTCCAGCATCATTTGCTGTGCACGGCCCGCGACCTCCGTCATGCGCTCAAACGCCTCGACCGTATCCTTGTTTACCTGCTCCTGAGCCGCCATCACCCGCTCCTCCACCTTCGCGCCCGCACCGACCGTGCCAGATGACCCAGAATAGCCGACTGGTCCACCCTGCCGCAACTGTCGGAAATCTTTAACATTTGACCATCACCTGGCTGATTCCTGGCGGAACCATGGGAGGAGTTATCAGTTATCGACCGTTGGTATCATCTGACAGGAGCAATCGCGATGAAAATCCTGAGCATCAGTCTTGGCAGTGTTGCGGCTGTAACGCTCGCCATGGCCGCACCGGCCCAGGCGCAGAAGACCGAACCAAACTCCGGCCTCCCCTATTGCAGCCGCAACGTGCAGGACGGGTGTATCCAGCGTGGCGACGTCAAGCGCAATGATTTCGAGAAGAGGCAGGCGGACCGGGATAATCGCGGCATGCCCGCCGACACCGAAACGCAGCCGTCGCTCAACTCCGGCGCGCAAATGCCGCCCGATACCGGCATGACTCCTGGCTCCGCACCCATGTCCCATCCGGAAATGCAGGATATGCCCGCAACGCCGGGAACCACGCCGCCGGGGCCGCCGGACATGCCAGGAACGCCGGGAACCACGCCGCCGGGGCCGCCGGACATGCCGGGAACGACACCGGAAACTACGCCTCCGACAACGCCCGGCATGGATACGACACCCGAATATCCCGGCACGCCAGGGCCGGACATGACGGAATAAGGCCGGAAATCTCCGCACGATCCTGAGGCGGGTGGTGGCCCGCCTCAGGCAAAAACCGGGCGGCAGGCTCCCGCCCGCCCTATCGCGCATGCGGTTTTCGCATTATAGCGAAAGCAACGCCGATCACGGCGACCGTCTCAGGAAAACCGCATGTCCGAAGAATTCTACCGCATACGCCGTCTGCCGCCCTACGTCATCGCCGAAGTCAATGCGATGCGGGCCGCGGCGCGAGCGCGGGGAGAGGATGTGATCGACCTCGGGATGGGCAACCCCGATCTGCCGCCGCCGCCCCACGTCATCGCCAAATTGTGCGAGGTGGCCGCCAAGCCCGACGCGCATGGCTATTCCGCATCCAAAGGCATCCCCGGCTTGCGCCGGGCACAGGCAGGCTATTACCAGCGTCGGTTCGGTGTCGATCTCGATCCCGAAACCGAGGTGGTGGTGACGCTCGGCTCGAAAGAAGGGCTGGCCAATCTGGCCCAGGCGATCACCGCGCCCGGCGATGTGGTGCTGGCCCCCAACCCGTCCTATCCCATCCACACCTTCGGCTTCATCATTGCCGGCGCATCGATTCGCTCGATCCCGACGACCCCCGGACCCAAATTCTTCGAAAGCTGCGAGCGGGCGGTGCGCTTCACCGTGCCGAAGCCGACCGTGATGGTCATCGGCTATCCCTCGAACCCGACCGCCGAAACCGTCGATCTGAAATTCTACGAAGATGTCGTCGCGTTCGCGAAAGAACATGGGCTGTGGGTATTGTCCGACCTCGCCTATTCGGAACTTTATTTCGACGGCGTACCGACACCCTCCATCCTGCAGGTGCCCGGCGCGAAAGACGTGGCGGTTGAGTTTACTTCCGTATCCAAAACCTATTCGATGGCTGGCTGGCGCATCGGTTTTGCCGTTGGCAATCGCACGCTGATCCATGCGCTGACGCGGGTGAAATCCTATCTGGATTATGGCGCGTTCACGCCGATCCAGGCCGCCGCCGTCGCCGCCATCAATGGCCCGCAGGATATTGTCGAACAAAATCGTAACCTGTACCGGCGTCGGCGCGATGTGATGGTGGAAAGCTTCGGACGGGCCGGCTGGGAAATCCCGTCACCCTCCGCGTCGATGTTCGCCTGGGCCCCGTTGCCGCCGGCGCTGAAGCATCTGGGCAGCCTCGAATTTTCCAAACAATTGCTCACCCATGCAGGCGTCGCGGTGGCGCCTGGCGTCGGCTATGGCGAGGATGGCGAAGGCTTCGTGCGCATCGCCATGGTGGAAAACGAACAACGGCTGCGCCAGGCGGCACGGCAGGTACGGCGCTATCTGCAATCCATGGGGGTGAACACGCCAGCGCAGACGGCGGGCGGCCCTCTCAGGGATTAGTGAAAAACATGACCGTGCCCCGGACGATCACGCGGATGGCGTCGTCCATATTTTCGTCGGTCAGCCGGACACTGCACACCAGTTCGTTAAAGTTCCTGATTCCAACGTTGACCCGGAACTGACCCAGTGGCCGCTGGGTCAGAAAATTGCCACCCGTCACAAAGGCAGCGTTGAACCCGGACAGTCCGACGACGAAGCCGGAGCCGCGCGGGCGGTCGAGAGTCTGCGTCTGGACGAGCGGCCGGCCCGGGAGCAGATGATCGCGTCCGCCCGGCTCATCGAAATCGAAGGAAAAAGAGACAATTCCGGCGATGGTCGTCATGGCCGTTCCTTCCATCTCATGCAGGCAGCCCCGATCAGACCGCCCAGCAGCAGCGCGCCAGCCGTTGCAAACAGCGGTGGCAGTTTCCCCATGCGCGGGCAACAGGCGGCCATAGCATTGCTGTTCGCGTCCGGCGGCAGTTCAAAGCTTTGCAAGTCGGAATCGTCGGCAGAATCCACCTCTTTCGGCGGCATCTCCGCACCGATCAGGTCCGTGGATCCTGCATCAAGACGGGCCGGTTTCTCGCCATTGGTTTCGACCCTGGCATCGGTATTCATTCCCCGTCCTCCGCATGGTCAGACGAAGGCTGGACTATAGCTGATTCCGGCCCGCCACGCAAAGGCGCACCGCACATGTACGCCACCCGTAAACTCCGCGCTTGCCTTTGGGCTTTCATTTGGCCCAAAGCACGCGCATGACCTCTCAAAAGACCAGAGAAAAATCGAAAGATACGCCGTTGCGCGTCGGGCTCGCCGGGCTGGGCACGGTAGGCGGTGGCGTCATCCGGGTGCTGGCAACGCATGCGCGGCTGATCGAGCAACGGGCCGGACGCCCGATTCAGGTGACAGCGGTTTCCGCGCGCGATCGCAGCCGCAAGCGTTCGGTGGATTTGTCGGACTATGCCTGGGAAGATGATGCGCTGGCGCTGGTGCAGCGGCCGGATGTCGATGTCGTGGTCGAACTTGTCGGCGGCGCGGATGGTCCTGCCCTCACGCTGGCGCGCGCGGCGCTGGCGGCCGACAAGCCCTTCGTTACCGCCAACAAGGCCATGCTCGCCCATCATGGGCTGGAACTGGCGACGCTGGCGGAATCACGTGGGCTGCCGCTGAAATATGAGGCGGCGGTGGCCGGGGGCGTGCCGATCATCAAGACGCTCCGCGAAGGCATGGCCGCGAACAGCGTCTCGCGCGTCGCCGGGATACTGAACGGCACCTGCAACTATATTCTGTCGCGCATGGAGGCCGAAGGGCTGGAGTTCGCGGCCGTGCTGGCGGACGCGCAACGCCTTGGCTTCGCGGAAGCAGACCCGGCCTTCGATATCGACGGCGTGGACGCCGCCCACAAGCTGGCGATCCTGGCCGCCATCGCTTTTGGCGCGCAACCGGATTTTACGCATGTCGAAACGTCCGGCATTCGCGATGTACGGACCGCGGATATCGCGCAAGCGGCGGCGCTCGGCTATCGGGTGCGGCTGGTCGGCCAGGCGGAGGTTGACGCCGCGGGTACGCTGTTGCAGCGCGTGCATCCGACGCTGGTGCCGGTGGATCACCCGCTGGCCGCGGTCACGGGCCCGCTGAACGCCGTCGTTATCGACGGCGATTTCGTCGGGCGGCTGTTGCTGCAGGGCGCGGGCGCAGGCGAAGGGCCGACGGCCAGCGCCGTCGTCGCCGATCTCGTCGATATCGCACGCGGCGCCAACGGCCCGGTATTCGCCACTCCTGTTGCGCAACTGGCAGCGCTGCCACCGGCAGGCTCGCTCAGTCGTTCGGGCAGTTTTTACTTGCGGCTGACGGTGATGGATCGCCCCGGCGTGCTTGCCGATCTGACGGCGGCATTGCGCGATTCCGGCGTATCCATCGAAAGCATCATCCAGCCCGCGCCCACCGCCGACGATATGGCGCTGGTGGTCATGGTCACGCACGAAACCACCGAAACCGCTGTGCGCCGGGCCTTGGCCGCAATGCAGGAAATCGAGGCGGTATGCGGCGCGCCGCTATGGATGCCCATTATTGCAAATGAAGGATCGAGCGAATGAACGACAGGGACAAGTTGACTCCGAGTGACGTTCTGGATCGTGTTCTCGTGCTGGAAATGGTGCGGGTGACGGAATATGCCGCCATCGCCGCATCGCGGCAGATCGGACGCGGCGACGAAAAAGCCGCCGACGCCGCGGCGGTCGAAGCGATGCGCGACGCGCTGAATCGTCTGGCGTTCGACGGCACGGTCGTCATCGGCGAGGGAGAGCGCGACGAAGCCCCCATGTTGTATATCGGCGAAAAGGTCGGATCGGCCCAAGGAACCGGCCCGAAGATCGACATCGCGCTCGATCCGCTGGAAGGCACCACCATTACCGCCAAGGCTGGCCCCAGCGCGCTGTCGGTGCTGGCCATCGCCGAAGAAGGCGGCCTGCTGTATGCGCCTGACGTCTATATGGAAAAGATCGCCATCGGACCGGGCTATCCGGAAGGCATTGTCGATTTACGCAAGACGCCAACGGAAAATGTCGAGGCGCTGGCGGCTGCCAAGGGGGTAAAGCCCAACGAGATTATCGCTTGCGTGCTGGATCGGCCGCGTCACAATGCGCTGATCCAGGAATTGCGCGGCATCGGCTGCGGTATTGTGCTGATCCCCGATGGCGATGTGGCGGGCGTGATCGCGACAACCAATCCGGACACCTCCATCGACATCTATATGGGCTCTGGCGGCGCGCCCGAAGGCGTGCTGGCGGCGGCGGCGCTGCGCTGCGTCGGCGGACAACTTCAAGGCCGGCTGATTTTCCGCAACGAAGATGAAAAGGCGCGCGCCTACAAGGTCGGCATCACCGATCTGGACCGCATCTACGAACTGGAAGATCTGGCGAAAGGCGATGTGATTTTCGCCGCCACGGGCGTGACCGACGGTTCGCTGCTGGCCGGGGTCCGCCGCTATAAAAATGGCCGGATCACCACCCAGTCTATCGTAATGCGCGCCTCATCCGGCACCATCCGCCGCGTCAATGGCGACCGCCGCGGAGAGCCGAAACACGGCTGACGTGCTGCACACGCAAGAAACGCAATCGCCCTTCCCCGTCACACGTTCAGCCAGCGGCCGGCTGTGGGTGTGGCGGGCAGCGCCCCTGCCGCTGAATACCGCTGCACGGCTGGGCGTGGACGACATCGCCGCCAGCCTGTTTCTGTCCCGCGGGTGTGCCGCCGAAGATTTGCCACGTCTGATGCGCCCGACTTTACGGGACTGGATGCCCGATCCATCGCTGTTCCGCGATATGGACAAGGCCGCCGCGCGCCTTGCGGACGCCGTGCAGAGATCCGAAAATATCGTTGTTTTCGCGGATTATGATGTAGATGGCGCAACATCCGCCGCCATCCTGATCCGGGCGCTGCGGGCGGTGGGGCTCGCCCCCGGTCATTATATCCCGGACCGCCTGCTGGAAGGCTATGGCCCCAGCAGCAACGCGCTGCTCGGCTTGCAGGAAACGGGTGCCAGCCTCATATTATTGCTCGATTGCGGCACCCAGGCGTTCGAGCCGCTGACGGCGGCGGCGCGCGCCGGGCTGGATGTGGTCGTCGTCGATCATCACAAGGCCGGAACGGAACTGCCCGAGGCCCTGGCGCTGGTCAACCCGAACCGGCTGGATGAAACGCCCGAAGCGGCCCGGCACGCCAGCCTGTGCACGGCAGGGCTGGCCTTCCTGCTGGCAGTGGCGCTGTACCGTGAATTACGCGGACGGGGGTTCTTCGCCGGACGTCAGGAACCGGATCTCGCTGCGCTGCTCGAAATCGTGGCGCTTGGTACGGTCGCCGATGTCGTGCCGCTCACCGGTCTTAATCGCGTGCTGGTGGCGTTGGGTTTACGGCGCATGGCACAACGTCGGAACGCCGGCATCCGCGCACTGTTCGACATCGCGGCGCTTGCCCGCGCACCGCTGGCGGAAGATTGCGGCTTTGTGCTCGGCCCGCGCATCAACGCCGGAGGGCGCGTCGGCCAGGCCGATCTGGGCGTCCGTCTGCTGACGACCGACGACGATGCGGAAGCCGCCGAACTGGCCGCCGAGCTCGACCGGCTGAATCACGAACGCCGCGCCATCGAGGCGGAAGTGACGGAAGCGGCACTGGCGCAGGCAACGCTGTGTGCCAACAGCGCGGTGGCGGTCGTCTCCGGCGATGGCTGGCATCCGGGCGTGGTCGGCATCGTGGCGGCGCGGGTGAAAGAACGTCTCAACCGCCCCGCCATCGTGCTGGCAGAAGGTGCGGATGGCGTCGCCAAAGGCTCCGGTCGTTCGATCACCGGTGTTGATCTGGGCGCGGCGGTTCTGGCCGCACGCGATTCGGGTCTGCTGATGGCCGGCGGCGGTCATGCCATGGCGGCCGGCGTAACGCTGGAAACAGCGCGAATCGGCGATTTCACGGCTTTTCTGAATGAACGACTGGCCGATACAGTAGCGGACGCCGGCCAGAACCGCACCCTTTCCATCGACCTGCCCGTCGCCCCGCGCGGCCTGACACCCGAACTCGCCAACGCCCTGCGCGTGGCCGAGCCCTATGGCCAGGGTTGGCCAACACCGCGCGTGATGGCTGGTCCGCTACGGCTGATCAAGGTGAATCCGGTCGGAAAAACCGGCGACCACCTCCGCTTCATCGGCAATGGCGCCGATGGCGGTCGCGTAGAAGGCGTCGCATTCCGTGCCGCAGACACGGAATTGGGCGCCATGCTGCAGGGTGCGGGTGATAAACCCCTGTTTCTGGCCGGTCGGGTGCAAATAAATCAGTGGCAAGGGCGCGAAAGAGCCGAACTGCTCCTTGACGACGCCGCCTTTGCCCGCTAATTGCGCTCCCTCACGCTACGGCCCCTTCGTCTAGCGGTCCAGGACGTCGCCCTTTCACGGCGAAAACACGGGTTCGAGTCCCGTAGGGGTCACCACATTCCGCCCATCCCTTTGGGATAAAGGGAAATCAGCGGATTTCAGTCATTTAGATGTGCTTACTGGTCACAATTATGTGATACAAAGAGGCATGGAAGAAATGGCTGATATGCAGCGCCTTCTCAAGCGGGGCGAGACGTACCACTACCACCGCCGTGTGCCGCTTCACCTTGTCGATGTCGTGGGCAAGCGATTTATCCGGCTGGCGCTGGGCACCGACAGTCCACGGGAAGCGCGCCGCCGCCGTAATCTGGAGGACGCCCGGACAGATGCGATGTTCCGGGAGGCCGAGAAGGGCATCAAGCCCGGCGCAGGCCGCGTCGGCGTGTCGCTCGACACCCTGACCCAATATGTGCGGGAAACCGTGGAGGCCATTGATCGTAAATCGTCGGAGCGGCTGGCGCTGTCGCCTCCCACCGACAGACAAATATTGGCGGACATGGTGGAGGATGCCGAAATTCAGCTCGGCATCCTCACCAATCCCGGTGACCCGCGTCAGGATGAATTTGTTGCGCAGGTAACCGACAACATTGCTTACGGCAAAGGGGCAGAGCTGACCGACGCCGACCTCATTGCCCAGTTCGCCGAAATCGTGCGTCGGGGCCTCGTGGAAGTCACACGGCGTCAAATCGGGCGGCTCACCAACGCGAACGGCAAGATATTCCACGATGCCATCTTCGATCCGGCACAGGTTCCCGCTACGGTAAGCATGGCTGCGCTTGACACTGACATCGTGGATGGCTGGGCGGCAGAGCGCAAACCCACGCAGAAGTCGATAGACAGCCATCGAAGCGAAACCCGCAAGTTTCTGGCCCATACCGGTACCAAGGCCGTGGGTGCAGTGACGCGGGAGGATGTGCTGAGCTACAAAGCGGCGATGATCGCCAGCGATCAAAGTGCTGCCAATATCAAGACTCGATTGAGTCGTCTAAGTACTGTGTTGGGCTGGGCTTCCGAAAACGGCCACCTCTCCATCAATCCGGCCAAAGGTATTACGATCAAAGTTGTCAGAAAGGCCAAGGAGAAACGTCAGCCTTTCGCCCCATCGGACCTCAATGCCATATTTGCCGGTCCGGTTCACGCGGACGGGGAGCGTCCCATTCCCGGCCGCGGGGACGCCGCCTACTGGCTTCCCCTGCTGGCACTGTTTACGGGCGCGCGCCTTGAGGAGATGGCTCAACTTCGTTCCCACGACGTGGCCCAGCACGTCTATACCGATACTGAAGGACAGACCCATCGCGGCTGGTTTATCAAGGTTTTTGAAGTTGATGATGAAGATGGCACCACGGTCAAAAATTTAGCCAGTGAACGCCTAGTGCCGATTCACCCTGAGCTGGAGGCGCTCGGTTTCCTCGCGTTTGTAAAATCTCAACAAGATGCCGGGCATGTCCGCTTGTTTCATCTCTTGAGGCCGGGAGCCTACGAGGTATTCGGCGCCAAATGGGGTGAATGGTGGAGCGCCTATATGCGCCGCACAATCGGCATTACTACTGATAAGCGCCTCGTTTTCCATAGCTTCCGCCACACCTTTACAGACATGGCCCGCCACTGCGGCGTGGCAGAAGGCGTGACGCGCCAAATCATGGGCCATAAAGGGCGGGACGTAGCCGATAATTACGGCAAGGGTTATTCCCTTTTCCGGATTGTCGAGGGTATGGCGAAGGTGAAGGCCGTCGGCGTCGAGCTACCCCCTCCGCCAGCGCTTCACTCCAGCCCGACAACCAAACGGACTTAGCGGCGAATGAGCGTGGATATTAGAACATGGTATATTAAATACAAGCAATATAATTGCACAGGGAGAGGATCGGAACTGGACCTTTCCTTCCTGCACGTTGTATCGGGTGGTTGGCGGCACATGCGGTTTGATTGATGCTTCGACGCCAAAGCCAGTCGATACAAGCGGTAAGGTGGTGTGTGGCGCTGCTTAAAATCCCGGTGAAAAAGAAGGATGGTTCTAACAAGGAGAAAACCCTCGGGGAAAAACATCCTGATACAGTCCCTCCAAGCCCCTCCCAGAGCCATCTTGACACTCCCATGGCCTTCCCCTTCATTGACCGGATCAGCGTCACATTGAAGGTTCCTGAGGGGGAGGAAGCATATCTAATTCATAGTAATATATGGACCCAGCTGGACGACACCGCCGTGTTTGTGCAGGCCAAGAAAACAGCAAAATACAGGCGGGCATGGCGGATCAAGTTGCCGTCGATCGTCAACGCCGCCCACTGGCCGCATTTTCAATATGCCTACGAGGGTAAGACGGCGACAGGATTACGGATTGAGTTCGTACCTGCCGATCTCGGCTATGAGGGCCTTCTGGAGCTGCACAGCATTCTGACAAGCATCATGCCGAACGGCTGGGCCTATTTCATTGAGCACGGCCGCGTCACCCGCATCGACGTTACGGTCGATCTGCCCGCAGCCCGCATGGACGAGTTCCATTTTCTCCCCACGCAGGGGGCCACCACCAAGGTCTGGAAAAGCAATGGGGAGCTTCAAACCTTCCAGCATGGAAGCTCGAAGGGCAATCATACACAAATCTATAACCGCAAGGCGAAGCGTATCGCCCAGCGGTTTCGTCCATCTCGCCGCTGCCCTGATCTGGCTACGGTGAATGTCGATCGGCTCTAGCGGCCTTGGCCGAGCTGTTCGTCACGCGCGGACCGCCGGCCAATATCCGGTCGGACAATGGCCCGGAGTTCATTGCCAATGCGGTTCAGCAATGGCTGGCGAAAGTCGGTGTGCAGACGCTCTATATCACCCCGGGTTCGCCCTGGGAGATCGGCTACTGCGAGAGCTTCAACGGCTCGATGTGCGATGAACTCTTGAATGGGGAGATCTTCTACTCCCTGGCCGAGGCAAAGATCCTGATCGAAGCTTGGCGGCGGCACTACAACACCGTCAGGCCACACAGCTCGCTCGGCTATCGTCCACCGGCCCCGGAAGCAGCAACGCCGCCATGGCCGCCCTCCGGTTCCGCTACGCTCCACCTGCGGCCAGCCATGGCGCAGGAGGCAACAATGCACTAACAATCAACACGGATCACTCAGTGGGGGCCGGTCAGTGTGACGACACAGCGGGCCGGACCAGACGAGTTCGGAGGTGATCTGACCGCAACTTTTAGTGGTCAGGATTGTGTTATATGGTCAAAATAACGATGTGTTACACATGAACAAGCCAAATCAGACTCGCGCGGAAATCGGAGCCGAGCCGAGCAAGCAGTCGAGCCGACGCGGTCGTACTGCCGTACGTCTTGATCCTGACACTCTGCCAAATAACCCCCGGCCCACGAAGAAGATACGAAAATCAAGAGATAGCCAGAAGCGGGGCGATGATGTTCGCCTGCGTGTCCTGCAAGCCGCGCTGGAATGTTTTGGTATTTTCGGTTTTGATGGGACGTCCACACGCGCCGTAGCCGAACGAGCGGGGATTACCCATACGCTTGTTCTCTACCATTTCGGCTCCAAGGATAAGCTTTGGACCGCGACGATGGCGAATGTACTCGATGGATACAGGAGCTCCGTTGTCGAGAATCTGGACAATAAAGACGGGCGGCCAGCAGCCGACGTATTGAAGCGCTTCATTGAGCAATTCATTCGACTGTCAGCAGAATTTCCGCAGATACATCGCATCATGACGATGGAGGGCAGTCAAAATAGCCCGCGTCTCCAATGGTTAGTTGAAAATTATCTTAAAGACCATTTCATACGTGTTCGCGATATTATCAAGCAGGCGCAAAATGAAGGGGTTGTGCGAGACTGTGATTCTTCCCGTCTGTTTTATTATATAATTGGTGGGGGCGGAACGTTATTCTCAATATCGGCAGAATATATGAACATGACCGGTAGAAATGTATTCTCGGAAGTGGAGATTCTTCGAAATATAGCCTTTATCTATGAAACAGTTTTTATCTGAGGGGCAGGAAGATGCTTCAGGCGGATTCCTCCTGGGTCTGGGTATAGTTCGATAGCTGAATATGGATCGAAGAGGGCTTTGGTCTGTTCGCCAGGAATGATCGCTAGACGAAGTGTGGTTTGATTAATCATGAGTGCGGGGCAGCTTTGCTTTGACGCCGGAAGGGCGTGAGCATTCACGCGAAGTTTGAACTGCCCCGGGTTTACCGGAGAGTAGAACACTCGAAGGGTGAGTCCTATGAACCAGAAGAGATATACCCCCGCCTATCCTGCCGAACTTCGCGAACGCGGTGTTCGGCTTTTCCGCGAGC